>JBDSMX010000199.1:0-26599 GCA_039915645.1 Gemmatimonadales bacterium
CCGGACATGTCCGGCCCCTACTTGTATTACGTGATGCCGTTGGTCACGGGTGAGACGCTACGCGCGCGATTGGAACGCGAGCGGCAACTGCCAGTCGACACTGCTGTCCTGATCGCTCGCGAAGTCGCCGACGCCCTCGCCTACGCCCACGGTCATGGCGTGATCCACCGCGACATCAAGCCCGAGAATATCCTGCTGCAGGATGGCCACGCGCTGGTCGCCGACTTCGGCATCGCCCTCGCCGTGCAGAGTGCTGGTGGCGCGCGGATGACGCAGACCGGTCTCTCCCTCGGCACGCCGCAGTACATGAGCCCCGAACAGGCGATGGGCGAGAAGTCGATCGACGCGCGCAGCGACATCTATGCCCTCGCCGCGGTGACGTACGAAATGCTGGTCGGCGAGCCGCCGTTCACCGGCCCGAGTGTGCAGGCGATCGTGGCGCGGCTGATTACCGAGGAGCCGCGCGCCATCGCGTCGCAGCGCAAGGCGGTGCCGGAGGAGGTGGAGGCGGCCGTGCTGCGCGGACTGGAGAAGTTGCCCGCCGATCGTTTCGCGACCGCTGCGGAATTCGCCGCATCACTCCACGACGGTGGCGGGGTGCGCACCCTGGCGCGGACCACGTCCCGTCGCGGCACCGGCAGTGGCACCGCCCAGCGTCGCCGCGGACAGCTGGTCGCCGTCGTCACCCTCGCTGCGTGCGCTGCGGCGGCGGGCTGGCTCCTCGGCCGGCGCGGTGGTGACACCGTTGCTCCGGAACTGGTGCGCTTCACCATCCCCGCCGCGTCGAGCGGTCGGTCGAATTCGCTCGGCTTCGGGAATGTGGCGGTGTCTGCGGATGGGCGGACGCTGACATATGTCGGCGTCGGCGCGGATCGGCGTCAACAGTTGATGCTGCGCGGACTCGACGACGTGGTGGCCCACCCGATCCTGGGCAGCGAAGATGCGGGCGGCCCGATCTTTTCTCCCGACGGCAAATGAGTCGCCTATATCCGCGGCAACCAGATCTACAAGGTGTCGACCGGGGGCGGACGGGCCCAGCTGCTCGGCACCGCACCGGGGACCTTCAACGGGATGACCTGGTCCACGACGGGCTTCCTCATCATATCCGGCAATATCGGGCTCTATCGCATGCCGGAGGGAGGAGGGTCGGCCACCCCGTTCAC
The DNA here is from genome assembly GCA_039915645.1 of Gemmatimonadales bacterium. Lineage (GTDB taxonomy): Bacteria > Gemmatimonadota > Gemmatimonadetes > Gemmatimonadales > GWC2-71-9 > Palsa-1233. Next base: position 1,164 of record JBDSMX010000199.1, read on the forward strand.
GGTCGCGAATCGGCCGGCGGGAGAGCTCTACCAGGATGGTCCAGTCGTGGTCGACGATGAGGGCATCGTCCTCTACTCGAGCTGGCCATCGAGCGCCGTGAATGCCGCCAAGATCGCCATCGCCTCGATGAAAACCGGAGAGGTCACCGTCCTCGACATCGTCGGCTCCCAGCCACTCGGCATCATCGACGGTGTGCTGGTGTACGTCAATGCGAACGGTGCCCTGATGGCGGTGCCGATCGACGTGAAGAAACGTCGCGTCACCGGCACACCAGTGCAGCTGGCCACCGATGTCTCGGTCAACAACGGCAGCGGCCTGGCCTCCGCGTCGCTCTCCGCGGCGGGGACCATTTTCTATCAGAGCGGGATTCGACAGTCACAGCTGGTCGAGGTGGGCGCCGGGGTCGCGCCGTCCGTCGTGCTCGGCGAGTCGCAGGAGTATCTCTTCCCCCGCCTCTCCCCCGACGGCAACCGGCTTGCGGTCACCATTGGCTCCGGGGACCATCGCGATATCTGGCTCTATGACCTACGGTCGCGGACGCCTGCGCGCCTCACCTCGGAGGGCACCACCAACGAGCGCGCCGAATGGAGTCCCGATGGCAAGCGGGTTCTCTATCGGACCGACCGGGACGTGCGCACCGCGATCTGGTGGCGTCCGGCCGATATGAGTGCCGGCGCGACGCCGCTCCTGACCGGCCCACGGATGGATGTCTTCGAGGCGGTGCTCTCGCCAGACCAGCTCAACATCGTCTATCAGGTCGACACGCTGGGCGCCGACATCTACTACCGCGCGCTGAGCGGTGACACGACATCCCACGCGATCGCGAACAATGGCAAGGCAATCGAGACCATGCCCCGACTCTCGCCCGACGGGCACTGGATCGCCTTTGTGACCGACGAATCGGGCCACGAGGAAGTGGTGGTGCAGCCATTTCCCGGACCCGGCGGTCGCGTGCAGATCTCGTCTGAAGGGGGGACCGAGCCGGTCTGGGCCCGGGACGGACAACGACTCTTCTATCGCGGAAGCGGCAACATCATGGCGGCGACGGTGCACGCCAACGGACCACTTCTCGACGTCGTCCGACGCGACTCGCTCTTTGCCGACACCTTCCTCTTTGCCGCCAATCCCCACGCCAATTACGATGTGCTGCCCGACGGGAAGCGTTTCCTTTTCCTCAAGGACGTCAATGCCGGCGAGCTCATCGTTGGCGTGAACTGGACCTCGGCACTGCGCGCCAAGGTGGCCGAAGGGCGGCGGAAATGAGCGACGTGCTCGGCCGCCTGACTGCGGCGCTCGCCGACCGCTACCGCATCGAGCGCGAACTCGGCGCCGGTGGCATGGCCACGGTCTACCTCGCCCACGACATCAAGCACGATCGTGATGTCGCGATCAAGGTGCTCAAGCCGGAACTCGCCGCTGTGCTCGGCGCCGAACGCTTCGTGGTCGAGATCAAGACCACCGCCGCACTCCAGCACCCGAACATCCTGCCGCTCTTCGACTCCGGGGTCGCCGACAGCTTCTTTTGGTACGCGATGCCGTTCATCGATGGCGAGACGCTGCGCGCCAAGCTCGACCGCGAAACGCAACTCGGTGTCGACGAGGCGGTCAAGCTTACGATCGACGTCGCTGACGCGCTCAACTATGCGCACTCCAAAGGCGTGATCCATCGCGACATCAAGCCGGAGAACATTCTGCTCGCCAACGGCCGGCCGATGGTGGCCGACTTCGGCATTGCGTTGGCCGTAAGCGCCGCCGCCGGTGGCCGGATGACGGAAACGGGATTGAGCCTCGGGACGCCGCACTACATGTCGCCGGAGCAGGCGACCGCCGACAAGACAATCACCGGTCGGTCAGACATCTACTCGCTGGCCAGCGTCTGTTTCGAAATGCTGGCCGGCCAGCCGCCGCACCTCGGCGGCTCGGCGCAGCAGATAATCATGAAGATCATCGCCGAACCGGTCGATCCGGTGACACGATATCGGAAGAGCGTACCGCCGAACGTCGCCGCCGCGCTCGACAAGGCGCTGGAGAAGCTGGCGGCGGATCGATTTGAGACCGCGAAGGCGTTTGCCGACGCGCTGGCGAATCCGGCCTTCACCTTGGCGCCGGATGCAAGTACGGCAGCCAGTGCTTCGCGCCGCCGGCGTGCGCGCTGGCCGATATTTGCGGTGGCCGCAGCGACGCTCCTGGTCGCAGCGGCGAGTGTCACCTACGGCAGGCGTGGGCTGATCGAGCCGTTGGTGAGCCGCCAACGCATTGACATCTGGCAGGGACCGCTCGGATCAAATGATGTGGCATGGGGACTGGCGATCTCGCCCGACGGCAGCACGCTCGTGTTCAGCGATACAGTGAACGGCACGCGACAGCTCTGGTCCAAGGAGCGCGATCGACTCGACGCGACCATCCTGGCCGGCACCCGAGGTGCCCAGGCACCGGTCTTTTCACCCGACGGGCAGTGGGTCGCCTTCGTGGTGGACGGCAAGCTCAAGAAAGTGCCCCGACTGGGAGGGTCCACTGTGACGCTCGCGGACGGGGTGGGCTATCCCGCAATTGCCTGGCTCGACGACGGCACCATCGCGTTCGCCAACAATCAGCCGTGGGGCCTCACTGTCGTGGGGCAGGACGGCGGCACCGTTCGCCGGGTGATTGGAACGGACAGCCTCAGGGGATATGTCGCAACGGTGACGGCACTTCCCGGTGGCCACGGCGTCCTGCTGGGCCTTTGCGCATTTGGCTGTCCCAGTTCGCGCCTGGTGGCGCTGGACCTCGACGCAGCGGCGGCGCCGAAAACCCTCGCTGAGAATGTCATCAAAGGCTGGCCTGCCCCAGAGGGGAGCGTCGTCTTCGTGCGTCGCGACGGCGGGGTCTTCGCGGCCAAATTCGACCGCGGCCGGCTCTCTTTCCAGGGGTCACCGGTGCCAGTCCTGGATGGCGTGCAAACCGCGCCGGTGGCCGCCAATATGACGGTCGGAGCGGACGGAACACTCATCTACGTCTCCGCGGCCGTGAAGGGGACGGCGGTCGAGGGCGTCTGGGTCACGCGTCGGGGCGTGGTATCGGCGGTGGATTCCACCTGGTCATTCGTGCCGGAGCGGCTCTTCTCCATGGCGCTCTCGCCCGACGGCGAGCGCTTGGCGGTGGGCGTCGGTCGGGACATCTGGATCAAGGAACTGTTTGGGGGACGCCAGTTCACACGCCTGACATTCGGGAAGGACACGATGATGCGTCCGGCGTGGACGCACGATGGGCGGAGCGTGCTTTACATCGCCGTTCCCGCCGACGCCCCGTCATACGTTGTGTCGCGTCACGCCGACGGCACGGGTGACGAGGTGACCGTGCTGAAGGCCAATCGCCCGGTGATGGAAGTCGAGACGGCGCGCAATGCCGCCCCCTTGATTGTCCGCACGGGTAGGCTGCCCACCATGGATATCGAGTTGTCCACCGGCGGCTCTGACTCGCTGATTCCGCTCGTGTCAGATGCCAGGTACGGCGAGTTCGGCCCGGCGATTTCACCCGATGGACGATGGCTGGCGTACAGCTCGAGCGAAACGGGAACGTCTCAGGTGTACGTGCGGCCGTTCCCGACGGTCGGCGAGGCACGCTGGCCCGTATCAACTGATGGGGGAAGCGAACCTCAGTGGTCGCACTCGGGCCGCGAACTCTTCTTCCGCGACTCCGTCGGCGGGCTCATCGCCGCGCAGCTCAAGCCAGGTCCCGCTTTCGCGATTGCCACGCAACAGCGGCTCTTCTCGACCACTCAGTTCCAGCGAGATGCCAGCCATCGGAGTTATGCGGTCGCACCCGGGGACAACCAGTTCCTCTTCTTTCGGTCGGCGGGCGCAGGCAACGCGTCCGCCGGCAAGGCGGCGTCCCTGGTGTTGGTGGATCACTGGTTCGAGGAGCTCAAGGCCAAGACCAAGGCCAAGGCCGTGGGACAGTAGGAGGTGACGGCCCCCGCTGATCGCCTCGCCGCCGCATTGGCCGACCGCTACCGCATCGAGCGCGAACTCGGCGCCGGTGGCATGGCCACGGTCTACCTCGCCCACGACATCAAGCACGATCGTGATGTCGCGATCAAAGTCCTCCATCCCGATCTCGGTGCGGCACTCGGCAGTGAACGCTTCCTCACCGAGATCCGCACCACGGCGCGACTGCAGCATCCGCACATCCTGCCGTTGCTTGACTCAGGTGCAGTGCACCTGAGTCATCCTGAGCGGAGCGGTCTGGAGGACCGCGGAGTCGAAGGACCTCAGGCCATCCTGTATTACGTGATGCCGTTGGTCACTGGCGAGACGCTGCGCAGCCGGCTCGAGCGCGAGCGGCAGCTGCCGGTTGAGGACGCGGTGCTGATTGCACGCGAGGTGGCCGATGCCCTGGGCTACGCGCACGGCCTCGGCGTGATCCATCGCGACATCAAGCCCGAGAACATCCTGCTGCAAGGCGGCCACGCGCTGGTCGCCGATTTCGGTATCGCGCTCGCCGTGCAGAGCTCCGGTGGTGCGCGGATGACGCAGACGGGACTCTCGCTCGGCACGCCGCAATACATGAGTCCTGAGCAGGCGATGGGCGAGAAGCAGATCGACGCGCGCAGCGATATCTACGCGCTCGGTGCGGTGACCTACGAGATGCTGGTGGGCGAAGCGCCGTTCACGGGACCGAGTGTGCAGGCGATCGTGGCGCGGATCATGACCGAGCAACCGCGCGCCATCTCTATTCAGCGGAAGGCGGTGCCGGAGCAGGTGGAATTCGCCGTGTTGCACGCACTGGAGAAGCTGCCGGCCGATCGCTTCGCGACCGCGATGCAATTCGCCGAGGCGCTCGCCGGTCACGGGCCGACCAGTGCAATGCGGACCACCGCGACGAACAACCTGCGAGTCGCAGCGGGCGGAACGTGGCGCCACCGCTTCCAAGTGGCGGCCGCCGTGGCCGTACTGGCGGCCGGGCTTGCAACCTGGAGCCTGCTGCGTCCGCGCACCGACGCGCGCCAGGTCACACGCCAGTACATCACGTTCGGCGACAGTGCCAATCTCGAGATCGGGCAACAGGCCGGGCCACCGCTGGCGCTCTCGCCTGATGGGTCGCGACTCGCGTATGTCGGCGACACCCTGTCGCGGCTCTGGATCAAGCGCCGCGACGCGCTCGAGGCGACCCCCATTGCAGGTACCGACGGTGCCGGTTCACCGGTGTTCTCCCCCGACGGGAAGTGGCTGGGCTACGTCGCCGGGGGCCAAGTCCGGAAGGTTCCCGTGGACGGCGGCGTCAGCATCACGCTCGACGATTCCGCCGGGACCGGCTATGGGTTGGCGTGGCTCGATGACGGCACGCTGATCTACACTGGCGCCTCGCTCCTCGGCCTTCGCAGGGTCAGTGAAAGCGGCGCCAATGCCGGTGTCGTGCTGGCCGATAGCGCGTTGCACGGCAACGCAGCATTATGGCCCACCGCGCTGCCGGGATCCCGGGGGGTAGTCTACGCGGTCTGCGCGTCCAACTGCGTGGTCCAGAGCCTCCATGTTCTCGATCTCAAGACCGGGCGCGAGAAACTGCTGGTGGCCGACGGGACGATGGGGTGGTACCTGCCGACCGGCCAGTTGCTCTACGTGCGCCGAGATGGTGTGGCACTCGTCGCGCCATTCGACCTGCCGACACTCACCCTGCAGGGTGCCGCACAACCCATCCTCCAAGGCGTGGCACAAACCGCAAATCGTCCCCTGCTGGCGTGGTCGCCATCTGGCGGGCTGGTGTATGCGGTCGGGGGGGGCACCACCCTACGGGCCACGCTGCAATTTGCCGACTCGCGGGGCGTCACCACGGCGCCCGACTCTTCGTGGAGTGGCAACTTCAACTCCTTCGCGCTCTCCCCCGATGGCCGTCGCGTCGCGGTGGGCGTGACGACCGGCAACACCGGGCTGGACATCTGGATCAAGCAGCTCGACCGCGGGCCGTTTACGCGGCTGACCTTCAGTGGTCGCGACCGCCGGCCAGCCTGGTCGCCCGATGGCAGGCAGGTCGCGTTCGTGCGTGACAGTGGCAGTGGCGGTGACATCTACGCCCGGGCTGCCGATGGCGGCGGTAGTGAGCGACGCATGGCCCACCTCGATCGCGCACTCCAGGAGGTGGTGTGGTCGCGCGACGGACGGTGGCTCCTGGTCCGCACTGACAACGGCGCCGCGGGCAACGGCGACATCTACGCCGTGCGCACAGAGGGCGATACCACCCCGCTCCCGCTCGCAATCACCCAGTTCACGGAAATTCAGCCCACGCTCTCTCCCGATGGACACTGGATGGCGTATGTCTCGAACGAAACGGGGATCAACGAGGTCTACGTCCGGCCGTTTCCCGCCGCCGAGGCGGGCAAGTGGCAGGTGTCGAATGGTGGTGGGAATTCGCCGGTGTGGTCACCCAACGGCCAAGGCATCTTCTTCCTCAATGAGGCATTCCGGATGATGGCGTCTGCGGTCAGCACGACACCGACCTTCCACGTGACCGGGGTCACGCCGCTCTTCGAAGCCCGGCGCACCAACTACATCGGCTATCACCAATCGTTCGACGTCACGCACGACGGGCATTTCGCCTATTTCGACGCTATGGCCGCCTACGTGGCAAACCGGCCTCGGCTGGTGCAGGTCGACAATTGGTTCGCTGACCTCCGCGCCAGGCAGCAGCCGTGATCACGGCCGCCAGATGGTGAGTTCGGACGCCGGCCGCCGAGCCTTCGCCTCAGTGGCACCGGCCGGCTCGCCGAGTTCGATGAGGACCACGATGCGCTCGCCTTCGGGAACGCCAGCGGCCGCACGCGCGCCCGGATCATCCATCACGGCGCCGGTCTTGAGGTGAGTGCCGAGGCCGGTTCCGCAGGCGGCGAGCAGCAGGTTCTGCACCGCCATCATCGTGGCGGCGTAGTCTTCCTCGCGGATCTCGGCGTTCTCGTTGAGTTGCATGCTCACGGCGAGCATGGCGGGCAGCGCGGCATGATTGGCCGCGACCTTCTCCACCAGCACGCGCGCGGCTTCGGGGTCCTCGATCTTCTTCGCCTTGCGGGCGCCAAGGGTGGCACCATAGGCATGTCGCGCCTCGGGCCCGAGAACGTGGAAGCGCCAGGGCTGGGTCATCCGGTGGTTCGGTGCCAGCACGGCGGCCTGCAGGAGCGTCTCGATCTCCTCGCGGGTGATGGTCCGATCGGTGAACTGCCGGATGGAGCGGCGGCTTTGAATGGCTTCGAATACGTCCATGGGATCACTCGCGTGGGTTCAAGAGAACAGGGTGACGAATCTGGCACGATGGGGGCGGTATGACGAGGGGAGTCAGCAGGTCATGACCTACACCGGCCGTTGCACTGCTCCGCCGAGGGGCCTCGAATGAGCGAGATCCAGCACCGTCTCAGCGCCGCGCTCGCAGACCGCTATCGCCTCGACCGCGAGCTCGGCGCCGGCGGCATGGCCACCGTGTATCTCGCGCACGACCTCAAGCACGATCGCGATGTCGCCATCAAGGTGCTCCATCCCGATCTTGGTGCGGCACTCGGCGCCGATCGCTTCCTGACCGAAATTCGCACCACCGCCCGATTGCAGCATCCGCATATCCTGCCGCTGCTTGACTCAGGTGCAGTGCACCTGAGTCATCCCGAGCGCAGCGGTCCGGAGGACCGCGGAGTCGAAGGATCTCCTGCCATCCTGTATTACGTGATGCCGTTGGTCACCGGGGAGACCCTCCGTACGCGTCTCGAGCGTGAGCGGCAATTGCCGGTGGACGCCGCGGTACTGATCGCGCGCGAGGTCGCCGATGCGCTGGGCTATGCCCACGGCCTCGGGGTGATCCATCGCGACATCAAGCCCGAGAACATTCTCCTGCAAGGTGGCCACGCGCTGGTCGCCGATTTCGGCATCGCGCTCGCAGTGCAGACGGCGGGCGGCGCCCGGATGACGCAGACCGGCCTCTCCCTCGGCACGCCGCAGTACATGAGTCCCGAACAGGCGATGGGTGAGCGCGCGATCGATGCGCGCAGCGACATCTACGCGCTGGGCGCGGTGACCTACGAGATGCTGGTTGGGGAGCCGCCGTTCACGGGCCCGAGTGTGCAGGCGATTGTCGCGCGGCTGATTACCGAAGAGCCACGCGCGATTGCCGCGCAGCGAAAAGCGGTGCCGGAGCAGATTGACGCCACCGTGATGCGGGCGCTGGAGAAACTACCTGCCGATCGCTTCGCGAGTGCCGCGGAATTCATCGCTTCCCTCAGTGGAGCGAGCGGCACGAGCAGCGTCACCCGCTCCACGCGAGCGGCGGTTGCGAAACCCGGACCGTGGCGACGCATCAGCGCGCTCCTCGCCGTGGTCAGCGTCGCCGCGCTCGCCGTCACGGCGTGGGCGTTGGCGCGAAACTCCGGCGCCGAGGCCCCGCTCGTCTTCGATGCGGCGATGCCGGACACGGCCGCCATCACCTTCGCCGCGAGCACCAATACCACCACCTTCGGCACCGGCAGCGTCAACCTTTCGCTCTCGCCGGACGGTCGTTTTGTGGTGTACCCGGTGGCCCGCGGTGACTCGACCGTGCTCTGGCACCGTGATCTGCGTGATGGCTCCGGTCACGCTATCCCGGGCACCGAAGGAGCTGGCGCGCCGCGGCTTTCACCCGATGGGAAATGGATCGCCTTCGTCGTGAACGGCAAGGTGATGATTATCCCAATCGCGGGTGGTCAGGCGCGACGGTTGGTCGAAGAACTGGCGCCGGTCACGCTGGAATGGATCTCAGCCACGCGCCTGATGATGATCCACAATCAGGGCTACCAGCTCAGCTGGGTGGACATCGATGCCGGCGCCGAGAAGAGCGTGCAGATTCCCCGCTGCCTCTACGGCCGCTGGCTCGCCCAGGAGAAGCTCATCCTCTGCAGCCAGAATGAATCGGGCTCGCTGCTCGATCCTGCGAGCGGGCAGCAATGGCCGATCCGACGAGAGCTGTCGGACACTGGTGGCGGGGCGTTGTTCGGGGCAGCATTCCAGATCATTGACGGACACTACCTGATCTATCTCTCGGCCGATGGCGACTTGCGTGCAGCGCCATATCAGGCGAAGAGCCACCTCGTGGGTCGATCGGTCACGCTCGCCACGGGCGTACGGCGCGATCTCGTTGGTTCGGGTCAGCTCGATATCAGTGCCACGGGAATGCTGGCATATGTCTCTGGCAGCAACTCGCAGATCCGGCGACTCATGACGCTCTACCAGGGCAAGGCGCCTGAACCGCTGCCGGTGACCGCCGCGCCATTCCTCCGATTCGACCTCAGCCCCGATCGGCGATGGCTCGCCGCGGTGATCCAGGCCACCGATCATCAGGAACTGCTGATCTACGACCTCCGCAATGGGCAGTCGTTCAAGTGGTTGCAGGGCGACCAGGTCCGGCACGCGCTCTGGAGCCCCGACGGCAAGCAGCTGATTACTCGAATTCAGCAGGGGCCCCGCGCCTTCCTGCTCATCGGCTCGCCCTTCGCCACCACACCCGTCGACACCCTCTTCGCCGCTGAAAGCGCAGATCGGGTTCCCGATCCAATGGACTTCCCGCTCCCCGGCGTCCTGATCGCGAATCAGCCGGGCAGCTGGCTGACCTTCCGGATCGACCTCTCGGCCCGTCCGATCCGCATCGACACGCTGGCGAAAAGTGCCGCGTTCACGAGTGTCTCGCCGGACGGGCACCGGATGGTGTTCATGTCGGGGATGCTCGAACGGGTGATGACTTCTGCCTTCCCACCCACCACGGCGCAGACACAGGTTGCCGTTGGCGGGGTCGAGCCGATGTGGCTCTCGGCCACCGAAGTGATCTATCGGCTTGGCGTCGCCTGGTATCTGGTGAGAATCGACCCGGGCACCGGTGAAGTGGTCGGCGCACCGACGTTCTGGGGCCAGGATGTTCGCTTCGCGGACACGCCTGGCTGGTCCAACCGGCTCTCGCACGACCGCGGCATCCTCTATGTCCAGGGGAGCGATCCCGATCATGCCAACTCCATTCGCCTGGTCCCCAACTGGGTCTCGCAGATGAAGCGCGCAGTGGACGCCGCCAACAAGTGATTTGCTCCCCAATTCAAATGTGTCTAGATTTCAATATCATTTTCTAGACAGGTAGATATGGCCATCAGCATCAAGGATCCCGAAACCGACCGGCTTGCCCGAGCACTCGCCGCGGCCACTGGCCTCTCCCTGACCGAGGCGATCCGCGAGGCGCTGCGCGACCGCCTCGAGCAGGAGGTGCATCGCGGGCGCCGCGGTGTCGCCGCAGAGGTCCGCCGGATCCAGGAACGGCTCGCCCGGCTACCCGTGCTCGATGCGCGCACGCCGGATGAGATCCTCGGCTACGGCGCCGACGGCGTGCCGGACTGATCGATGGTGATCGACACGTCCGCCATCATGGCGATGCTGCTTGACGAACCCTCGGCAGACCGGGTGATTGCCGCCGTCGAGATGGACACCCGTCGGCTCGTATCGGCCGCGACGGTTGTCGAGGCCTCGCTGGTGATGCTCGGGCGGTATGGCGAAGCGGGCGACCCGCTGCTCGACCGGTTGCTCCGCAGTCTCGCGGCAGAGGTCGTCCCGGTCGATGAGGAGCAGGTGGCGCTGGCCCGCGACGCCGCGCTGCGGTATGGTCGTGGTCGGGCCGCCGCCTCGCTCAACTTTGGTGATTCCTTCAGCTATGCGCTCGCCGTGGCGCGTAACGAACCGTTGCTGTTTGTCGGCGATGACTTCTCGAAGACTGATGTCGAGGTGTGCCCGTGGTAGTCTCGGTCTCCGTACCGTCGTGAGCGCCACCTTCGATCGTCTCGTCGCGGCGCTGAGCCGTAGCTACCGCATCGAACGCGAGCTCGGCGCCGGCGGCATGGCCACCGTGTATCTCGCGCACGACCTCAAGCACGATCGCGATGTCGCCATCAAGGTGCTCCATCCCGATCTTGGTGCGGCACTCGGCGCCGACCGCTTCCTCACCGAAATCCGCACCACGGCCCGGCTGCAGCATCCGCACATCCTGCCGCTGCTTGACAGCGGCGAAGCCGATGGTCTCCTCTACTACGTGATGCCGTTGGTCACCGGTGAGACGCTGCGTACCCGCCTCGAACGCGAGCGGCAATTGCCGGTAGAAGCCGCGGTACTTATCGCGCGCGAGGTCGGCGATGCGCTGGGCTATGCCCACGGCCTCGGGGTGATCCATCGCGACATCAAGCCGGAGAACATCCTCCTGCAAGGTGGCCACGCCCTGGTCGCCGACTTCGGCATCGCGCTCGCAGTGCAGACGGCGGGCGGCACGCGAATGACGCAGACCGGCCTCTCCCTCGGCACACCGCAGTACATGAGTCCCGAGCAGGCGATGGGCGAACGCGCCATCGATGCGCGGAGCGACATCTACGCGCTCGGCGCGGTGACCTACGAGATGCTGGTTGGGGAGCCGCCATTCACCGGACCAAGCGTGCAGGCCATCGTGGCGCGCATCATGACGGAGCAGCCACGAGCACTCTCGACCCAGCGGCGTTCGATTCCGGCTGGCGTGGAAGACGCCGTGCTCACCGCACTTGAGAAATTACCGGCCGACCGTTTTGCGTCGGCAGCGGAGTTCACCGCAGCACTGGGCGACCAGGGCGGAACGAAGCGCCACACCAGCGCCCGCTCCGTGGCCGCACCGACCCGACGTTCACCCGCAGTCATCGCGGCGCTCACCGTGGCAGGCGTTTGCCTCGGGCTCATTGCCGGCTGGTTCCGCTGGCATTCGAGAACCGAGCCGGCAACGCAGAGCACCGTGCTCTATGCCCTGGCCATTCCAGACAGCCTCGGCCTGGTCGCGACCGGTCCGGAAAACCTCGACTACAGCCCCGACGGAAGCGTGCTCGCCTACGTCTCGAATTCCGGGCTGATGCTGCGCTACTCCGACAGCCTGGAAGTTCGGCCGGTTCCCGGTGGCAGGCGAGGAATCGCACCATTTTTCTCACCTGACGGCCGCTGGATCGGCTATCAGGTGGGAAGTCGCGTGGTGAAGCAGCCGATGGCCGGCGGCGCGGCCGTGACGATCTGCGAGGTGTGTGTCGGCTATCAATTTCAATGGGGATCGGACGACACGCTCCGTTTCCATACCGCACCCGCAGACGCCCCGAGTGGCAGGGTCCTGATGGCCGTCGCGGCCAATGGAGGCGTAGCACGTGAGATCGCCCGGCCCGACAGCATGTCACGATACGCGTATCGCTCGCCGATCCTGCTGCCGGGAACTCGAAACGTCCTCTTCTCGGTCTACGCCGGCAGCTCGAGCCGACTCGCGGTGCTCAACCTGGATACTCGCAAGATCTCCGTGCTGGACCAGGCCGGCAATTCACCACGCTGGGTTGCCAGCGGATATGTCGTGTTCGCGACCAACGACGGCACCATCCAGGCCGTGCCCTTCGACAGGTCGCACGCGCGTCCCACGGGCCCCCCGCGCGTGATTGCTCGCGGGGTGTGGCTGCCCGACCCCTACGCGATGCGCGGGGCAGTGTCGGCGACGGGCGCCGTGGTGTATGCCGCATCCCGCTCAACGCTGCCGCGGCGATTGATGCGGTACTCGCGCCAGGGCGTCGCGGTGCCGATGGTGACTGAGCTGCGCGGTTTCAGCAATCCGCGCTTCGCGCCGGACGGACAGCGGATTGCCATCGACATCGCGGAAGATGGCAGCACGGGGCGCGACATCTGGGTGCTCGAAGTGGCCCACCGAACGTGGTCACGCATCACGACCGACGGACTCAGTACCCGTCCTGTTTTTTCGCGCGATGGCAGTCGCATCTTCTACAGCAGCAACGACGACCTCTGGTGGATCAAGTCGGATGGGAGCGGCGAACCGGACAGCTTGCTGATCAAGAACGGATCGCGCTTTGCGGCGTCGATGACCGCAGTCGGTGATTCGATCGTGTTCCAGGAGGCCGGAGGCGACCGCGACGGTATTCAGGTACTTGCCCTCGATGGCACCCGTGGTGTGCGCACCCTTGTGCCGGCTCGGTTCGGTGAATCAAATCCGGCGCTGTCGCACGATGGTCGCTGGTTGGCGTACCAGTCGAACGAGACCGGTCGCACCGAGGTGTACGTACGCCCCTGGGCGAATGCTGGTCGCATCCCGATCTCGCTCGAAGGCGGTTCGGAGCCGGTATGGGCCCACTCGGGACGGGAACTCTTCTATCGCGTGGGCGACTCCCTGATGGTGGCGACGCTGTCGACGACTCCCGCATTCACCGTGATTCGTCGAACGAGACTGTTCAGTGGCGGGTTCCTCCGAGGCGGCGATTACCGGGAGTATGACGTGGCGCCCGACGACCAGAGTTTCGTGGTGATTCTCGGCGCAAGCAACACCGTTCCCCTGTTCGGGATCGTCGGCGCAATTGGCGCCGAGAGGAGACGCCCGTGATGTCGCCTGCTGATCACTGCGTGTGAAAGGCATCGCGATTGCATAGTCTGACTAGTCTGACCATATTCCGGCATGCCCGAGGAATATCCGCTCTACGATGCCAAGGCCAAGCTCTCCGCCCTCGTCCGGCAGGTCCGCGAGGGGCGGAGCTTTGTCATCACCGTGCACGGCCAGCCAGTGGCCGAACTGCGTCCATATGAGCCGAAGCCCAAGGCGCAGACACTGGCGGAGCGCCACGAAGAGCTCCTCGCCGCGGGGCTGATCACCCCGGCGCGCATTGGCCCCGACGATCCACGAGCCTTCCCGATTCGGGAATCTCGGCCGGGCGCTCTACAGCGCTTCCTCGAGGATCGCGATTGATGTTGGCCTACGTCGACACCTCCGTCGTGGTCGCCATCGCCTTCGACGAACCAGGGGCAGCCCACTTTCGCGAAACCCTCCGAAACTTCCAGCCGTGCGCCGCCCCCCTCCTCGAGGCGGAGTGGCGGAGCGCCTGCCACCGCGAGTCGATGGCGCCGGACCTCGCGGACCTCGGCCAGATCGAGTGGATCGAAGCCCGGCGCCCACTCAGCGAGGAACTCGAGCGGGTCTTCGCTACTGGCTACGTTCGCGGCGCCGACGCCTGGCACCTCGCCACCGCGCTCTATCTCGCGCCCGATCCGGGCGAGCTCACCTTCCTCACGCTCGACGATCGGCAGCGGGCGGTCGCAGAGGTGTTGGGGTTTCGGACCCGAGGGGATGATGGATGACCCATCCTCCATCATCCTGCCGCCAGTTCCCCAACACCTGATCTGGCGGTAATTTCCGTCGCTCCCACCGACAAGTCGCGCTCCCCCATCCGGAAGGCTCCCTGAGCGTCTCCGATCGCCTCTCCGCAGCATTGCGCGACCGCTACACCATCGAGCGCGAGCTCGGCGCCGGCGGGATGGCTACGGTCTATCTCGCGCACGACCTCAAGCACGATCGCGATGTCGCCATCAAGGTGTTGCATCCCGATCTCGGCGCCGCGCTCGGAAGCGAACGCTTTCTTTCCGAAATCCGCACCACGGCCCGATTGCAGCATCCGCACATCCTGCCGTTGCTCGATTCCGGTTCGGCGCAGGGGCCGGACATGTCCGGCCCCTACTTGTATTACGTGATGCCACTGGTCACCGGGGAGACGCTCCGGTCGCGCCTCGAACGTGAGCAGCTGTTGCCAGTGGATGACGCGGTCCGCATCGCGAGAGAAGTGGCCGATGCCCTGGGGCACGCGCACGGATTGGGTGTAATCCACCGCGACATCAAGCCGGAAAACATTCTCGTGCAAGGTGGCCACGCCCTGGTCGCCGACTTCGGCATCGCGCTCGCAGTGCAGAGCGCCGGTGGTGCTCGGATGACGCAGACCGGCCTCTCCCTCGGCACGCCGCAGTATATGAGCCCCGAGCAGGCGATGGGTGAGCGCGCGATCGACGCCCGCAGCGACGTCTATGCCCTCGGTGCGGTCACCTACGAAATGCTCACCGGTGACCCGCCGTTCACGGGGTCGAGTGTCCAGGCCATCGTCGCGAAGATCATCACCGAGAAGCCCTCGGCCATTCGTGTCGTGCGCGACACGGTGCCGGAAGCGGTAGAGGCGGCGGTGCTCGGTGCGCTCGCCAAACTACCTGCTGACAGGTGGCCGAGCGCGGCAGCGTTTGTCGCCGCACTTGAAGGGCACGGAAGCGCGACCAGGCAGCCGATAGCGACCCGGACATCGCAGGCGGCGCGGCCACGCGGCCTCCGCTCGCCGGTACCGTGGGCCATCGCGTTCGCCGTCGCGGCAGTTGCTGCGATGGCAGGCTGGTGGCCGCGGCCCGCCGCCGACACGGCTCCAGTTGTCCGTATCGACATGCAGGCGTCCGCTGGCACCAAGATGGTGTACCCCGTGAGCGGCGTCACGACACAACTCGCCATCTCGCCGGACGGCGGCCATGTCATTTATGCGGCAACCTCCGGCGGCAGCGGCTGGATGTTGTATCTCCGGAGTCTCGACCAGCTCTCGGCGCGCCCGCTTCCGGGGACGGCGAGCGCCTACAATCCGGAGTTTTCGCCCAGCGGGAAATGGATCGCCTTCCGCTCAGGCGATGGCAAGCTCAAGAAAATCGCACTCGATGGAACCGGCCTCACCGAACTCTGCCCCATCGACAATGGTGGCAGCGTCGGCGCCGGAATCACCTGGATCTCCGAAAAGGAGCTCGTCTTTGCCAGGGGCACCTACTCCGAGGGTCGCGGGCTCTGGCGCGTGTCGGCAGAGGGTGGGGCACCGGTCCAGTTTTCGAAGTTTGACCGTGCGTCCGGCGAGCGGTTGCAACTCGCGCCGCGCGCGGCGGACAACGGTCGCTTGATCTTCTACAGCAGTACCATCGCGAGCAACGCCGATCTCACGATGGCCGTCATCGAAACGGCCACCGGACAAACCACCGTGCTCACCGGATTGAAGGGTGCCCGTGCGGTTGGCCTGGTCGGCGGTTTCCTCCTCTACGTCAGGAACGACGGCGCGCTGATGGCGGCACCGTTCGATGTGAAGAAACTGCACGCCGGTGCCCCGCTGCAAGTCGCCGATAGCGTCGCCGTACCCGCCTCGACCTGGACGACACCGATCGCCCTCTCTGCGAATGGTTCGCTCCTGTATCAGAAGGGCGGCATCATCAGCCAGATCGTCACGGTCAACAACGGCACGACCAAGGTGGCCATCGATACGGTACAGAACTACCTCCACCCTCGCCTCTCACCTGACGGACATCGACTCGCAGTCGAGGTTCAAGGAGCGGCGGGCGTGGACATCTGGATCTGGGATCTCGACGGCCGAACGACACAGCGGTTGACGCGCGGCGGATTCAACAATCGGCCAGAATGGACACCGGACGGTCGCCAGGTGCTGTTCACGTCATCGCGCGCCCCGGCGAATGCCCTCTGGTTGCAGCCGGTCGACGGCAGCGCGGACGCCAGAATGGTGGCGAAAGACAACAATCCCATTCGCGAGGGTGTGGTCACTTCCGACGGTGCCTCGCTGGTGTATCGTGTTGACACCCCGGACAACAATCGCGACATCTATCGGGTGGCACTTGCCGGTGGGTCGCCGCCCGAACTGGTGCTTGGTGGCATCAACGACGACAAGCAGCCACGGGTCTCGCCCGATTTGCGATGGATCGCATATGTTTCGAACGAATCGGGGCGCGAAGAGGTCTACGTCCGTGCCTTCACTGGCACGGGCGGCCGAGTGCAGGTATCGACCGGCGGTGGCGGCGAGCCGGTCTGGTCCCGCGATTCACGACGCATCTTCTATCGTTCCGCTGAAGGGGTGATGGGTGCCGCGATTGGCACCTCGCCATCGCTGCAGGTGACCGGTCGCGAAGTGCTCTTCAATGGCCCGTTCTCCACCGACACCTACCACCCAAATTACGACGTCGCCCCCGACGGCCAGACCTTCTTCATGTTGCGACCTGTCGAGGACTTTCGTCAGGTGGTCCTGGTCGTCAACTGGATGCAGGAGTTGCGGCGGCGGACCGGCGTCGCGAAGTGAATCACTCACCTTGGAGTATCTCGATGCGTCGCCTGGTCGTTCTCGCTCTGCTGCTGCTCGTACCCGCCCTCTCGCTTCAGGCTCAGTCGGTCGCCGGCAACTGGGACGCGGGGATGACCACCCCCGGTGGCTCTTCCTCCTTCAAGCTGCTCCTCCGCGTGAAGGGTGACACGGTCTCGGGGACGGTCTACCGCGCCGCAGGCGAAGTGACTCTCACTGGCGTCGTTCGGGGCGACACGCTCCGCTTCGTCTATACCATTTTGTACAACGAAGCTCCGTTCCCCTTGTCGGTGACCGCGCGGGTAATCGGCGACTCGCTGGCCGGCGCAGTAGACTTTGATGGCAAGGGTGAGCAGCCCTTCTGGGCGAAGCGCACCAAGCCGAACAAATAGCAGGGGAGTCCATCATGGCCGTGATCGACATGCACACCGCCTCGGTACCGGTCGCACCCGGCCAGCGCCCACGCGACGATGAGCTCGATCTCTTCGGACTGACCCACGTCGGCAAGGTCCGCAAGACCAACCAGGATCACTTTCTCCTCTGCACCGTGCACCCACAGGTGCTGGTGCACAACACGTCGCTTCCCAACCCCGACGCACTCCCGCTGCGTGGCGATCGACTCGCGACCATCATGCTTGTCGCCGATGGCGTGGGCGGGCGCGCGGCCGGTGCCGATGCATCGCAGCTCGCGGTGGAGACGGTCACCAGTTACGTCACCTCGACCTTGCGGTGCTATCACGCCGCTGGCTCCGCCAACGAGGGCGAGTTCGAGGAAGCGCTGCGCACGGCGGCCATCAGCGCCCACGCGGCAGTCAAGGCAGAAGCCGCAACCGTTACCGAACACGACGGAATGGCGACCACGCTCACCCTCTGCATCATCATCTGGCCCTGGGTCTACGTGGTGCAGGTCGGCGACAGCCGCTGCTACCGCTTTCTCAACGGTCGCTTGAGTCAAATCACCCGAGATCAGACGATGGCTCAGGCCCTCGTCGATCAAGGCGTCCTCGCCGCCGATAAGGCGGCGCAAACGCCGTTCAGCAATGTGCTTGTGAGCGCCATCGGCGGCGAGGCGGCCACCCCGGAAGTCTCTCGCTTCGATATTCGCGACCGGAACTCTGTGCTGCTCATCTGCAGCGACGGCTTGACCAAGCATGTCCCCGACGAGGAACTCGCCACGCACATTGGCGCGATGACTTCCTCCGAACAGCTCTGCCGCACACTGCTGGACCTCGCGATGGAACGCGGCGGAAGCGACAACATCACCGTGCTCGCAGGGCGCGCCCCGAGATAGCGCAAGCACTTCCCCCCGCTACTCGGGCACCGCTATGCTTGCGGGATGCCCGCTACCTCCACGCTCCGCTTTGCATTCGCAGCGCTCACCTTCGCGGCCCCCGCCCTGGCCGCCCAGGAACGTCCGCGCACCCTCGACACCCTTGTGGCAGTGGCCTCGCGCGCAAGCGCCGGTGGCGCTGTTCGCTCCGTCACCATCATCAGTCGCGATGACGTCGCCCGCTCCTCGGCGCGGAATGTGGCCGAGCTGCTGAGTTTCCAGCTCGGCATCGATGTCTATGGTCGCTCCGCCGCACAGGCCGACATCTCCCTGCGCGGCAGCACGGCCGAGCAGACGCTCGTCCTCGTCGACGGGATCCGGATGAGTGACGCCCAATCGTCACACTACGCCCTCGACCTCGGCGTGCCACTCGCCAGCATCGAGCGGATCGAGATTCTCCGCGGCGCCGGCTCCGCGCTCTATGGCTCGGACGCCATTGGCGGCGTGATCAACATCGTCACCCGGCGCGGCGCTCCTTCACCCGCTGGCCATGCGCGGGGCGGCAGCTTCGGGACCTACGGCGCCGGACTCGCAGGCGGCACCAACCTCGGCCGCACGGCATTGACCAGCGCGGCAGAATACGAGCAGAGCAACGGCTACCGAGCAGGAACAGACTACCGAATCGGACAGGCACGGCTCTCCGCCAGCACCAAGGCCGGACAGGGTCAGCTCGAGGGCAACGTGGCCGTCGGTATTCGCGACTTCGGCGCCAACGCCTTCTATGCGCCCTACAACTCCAGCGAGCGCACCGGCACCTTCACCGCCGACGCGCGCTGGCGGACACTCGCGGGCGGCTGGTCCATCGCCACCACCGCGAGCACGCGACGACACACCGACCGCTTCACGCTCGTGAAGGAGAACCCGGCGCTCTACCAGAACGAGCACACCAACTGGCTGAACACTGGTGAGATCGTGGCGCGGACCGCGTTCGGCGCAGCGACGGTGGCGCTCGGCGCCGAGGCCAGTCGCACAACCCTCACCAGCAACCGTCTCGGTGATCGTGCCGAATCGCGCGGAGCGCTCTTCGCCGAAGCCGCTGTGAACCCGACGCTATCCTCGGTGATCTCGTTCGGCATTCGCGGCGACCGAACGTCGACCTTCGGCGGATTTCTCTCACCGTCGGTCGGCGTCGCACTCCCGCTCGCCGAGGGGCTCCAGCTGCACGGCAGTGCCGGTCGCGGTTTTCGCGCCCCATCGTGGACCGAGCGCTACTACAGCGACCCGACCAGCGTCGGCAACGCCGATCTCGTTCCCGAGAAGTTCTGGAGTGGAGATCTTGGCGTCCGGCTCGGCAACGATGGTCCTGCGGCGTTCGATCTCACCGGCTTCGTGCGCAAAGCCGACAACCTGATCGACTGGGTCAAGGAAGCCAACGGGCCGAGCGGAGCACCATGGGTCGCGACGAATGTCGGCGAGGCGCACTACCGTGGACTCGAGGCGAGCTTCTCCTATCCACTCTCCGCCACAGTGGATGCGGCAGTCAGCGGCAGCCTGCTCCACTTCGAGGATTCACAAGGCGCCGGCCTGATTGGCAAGTATGCCCTTCGACCGATTACGCGACGTGCGACGGCGCATCTGAGTTACGCGCCGAAGGGAACCGTCCGGACATCGATTGAACTGGTGGGTGCGCGGCGCGCGACCGAGGCCGGCTATCTCACCGGCAACGCCAGGGTGGAATGGCGGCCGGGTCGCATCGGCTTCACCATCGACCTGACCAATCTCGGCAACGCCGAGTGGCTCGATGCCTCGGGACAGGTGGTGGCGGGGCGGGGGCTCTACCTCGGAGCCACGCTGCAGTAAGCCCGGTGTTGGACAGCTTCCCCGAGCTGACTAGCGCACGACCAGGCGGATGGCGAGCAGCAGCAGCACCGCTCCGGTCACCAGCGCGATGCGCCGGCGCACGACTGCGCTGGCGAGGGACTCGGTGAGGTGGGCAATGCCGGCAACCAGCACGAGCATCCACGTCGCCGCGATGGTGAGGTGGACGGCGGCCAGCAGCAGCGTGCGCCGGAGCAGGTTATCGCCGGGCGCGACAAACTGCGGGATCACGGTGAGGTAGAACACGGCCAGCATCAGATTGAGCAGTGAGGTGGTGAGGCCGGTGCGGTAGACATTGGCCGCAGCCGGCGGCAGCGCGCCCCCGGCTGGCTCGATCCGCCAGGCGGAACGAAGTGTCGCAATGCCCAGCCACCCGACATACACCGCGCCGATGAGCTGCACTGCGCGGAGCACACGCGGGAAAGCAACAAGGAGGGCCGCAAGGCCGAGTGCCGTCCCGAGTGCATAGAGCACCGAGCCGGTGATCAGCCCTGCAATCACGGCCAATCCTGCCTCCCTGCCACGCTCGACCACGGTCCGGGTGATCACCGCCGTGCCGACGCCAGGCGTAATCACGAACATCGTTGCGACCGAGGCGAAGCCGAGCGTTCGGGCGTCGAACAGCATCACGGAGAATCCACAATCGCGCCGGGAATCGGCGTCTCGGCGTAGTCGCTGACCCCGCCGGATAGCGCCATCACCTGCGCCACGTAGACTTCGCGCTCGCGCCAGAGCACCTCGAGATCCCACCAGGCAAGAATCAGGTAGCCGAGTATCTCGCCGCGACCAAGCCAGCGAATTTCCCGCGGTGTGAATGACTTCATCTCGCCCCCTGGTGACGCTCGATCAACTCCCGTACCCTCTGTGCATACGCCCTGCTCGCCCTGAGTTTCGCCCCGCATCGCAGCTCGATGGCATAGCCACCGTTCTCGAGTGCTCGCGCCGAAGTCAGCTGCTCGATCGCCACGACAATCGAACGGTGGATCCGCGCAAACCGTACCGCATCGAGCTCGGCCACGGCCTCCTTCATGGTGCCTCGCCAGAAATAGATCTGTGCGCCGACATGCAGCCGCACATAGTTGTGCGCCACGTCGAGCCAGTCAATGGTCTCAACCGGAACAAACTGGTGGAGACTGCCATGTCGCACCACAAAACGGCTTCTCACCCCACGGTCGCGTTCCGCCTGGGCGGCGGCGGCTATGAGCGCGAGTCGCTCCTGGGCCGATCGCTGCACCACCCGATCGCGTGCTCGGCTGGCAGCGGCGGCAAAGCGTGCCGGTGTCACCGGCTTCTGCAGGTAATCGATCGCTCCGACCTCGAACGCCCTGACCGCGTAATGCTCATAGGCCGTGATGAACACCACCCCTGGGAGATCGGCCGCATCGAGCGCCGCCACCACGCCGAATCCGCTCAACTCGGGCATCTCGACATCGATGAACAGCAGGTCGGGGGAATGGGCCGCGATGAGATCGAGGGCCTCGAGGCCGTTGGCCCCTTCGCCGACAAGCTCGAAACCCTCGCATTCGCGGACAAGTGCGCTCACCCGTTCGCGCGCGAGCGGCTCATCATCCACGACAATTACTCGAAGTGTGCTCACGCCGTTGGCTCGGTACGGTATGGCACATCGATCACCGCATTGGTGCCTCCCGCGGGAAGTGCCTCAATGCTGAACTGGTGATCCGTTCCAAAGGCAGCCTCGAGTCGCGCCCGGGTGTTGCGCAAGCCAACCCCCTCGACCAGCGGACCGGCGGTCGGCAGGCCGAGACCGTCATCGGTCACTTCCAGCTGCAGGCGATCACCGTGGCGGCGCACGGCAAGCGTGATGCGGCCACCGCGAATCCGGCCGCCGATGCCGTGGGTCAGCGCGTTCTCGACCAGCGGCTGCAACAGGAAGAGCGGGATGCGGGCCGAGGCGAGTTCCGTCGGCGCCTCAATCACCACCTGCAGTCGGTCTCCGAAGCGAAGCTGCGAGATGTCGAGATAGGTCCGCGCGAAGCGCAGCTCATCGCCGAGTGACACCAGCACCTGATCGCGCTGCCGCAACAGGTCACGCAGCAGATCGCTCAATTTCAGGAGCATCTCGTCAGCGGCGTTCGGATCGCGATGAATCAGGGTCGAAATACCCTGGAGCGTATTGAACAGGAAATGGGGCTGCAGCTGTCCGGTCAGGGCAATCAGGCGCTGCTCGGCGACCAATGCGCGCAGTCGCTCGCGCTCCATTGCGAATTGCTGACTGCGTCTGCGTCCTTCAATCGCCGCCACAATCCCGGCAATGGCAATCCAGGGGAGCACCGTCTGACGCATTGCCACGGAGAAGTACATCGCGATGCCCGGGCCATCACTGCCATACACGACATAGTACTGAGTAATGGATGTGACCACGACGAGCAGCAGCAACATGCCGAACCCGATCAGGGCCGAACGGAGTGGTCGTCGATCGGTGTCGAGGCATCGGGCGAGCCAGAGGAGGAATGGCACTGTGAGCGCGGCGGCATACCATACCGTCGACCCGACCCCCAGCAGGTAGAGCAGCGCTGGAATATCTGCGGGAGGCGCGGGCACTCGCGGGAGTGAGCGACCGCCTCCCCCGAATGGCAATTCCGGCGCCTTGGCGAGTTGGCCGAGGCCGACGGCAACGATGAGAAACGCGCCCCACCGGAGCATCGAACGGAATCGAGCCGGTACCGGCTTCGGCGGCGAGAGCGACGTCACGCTGGAAGGTGGACCCGGCGACTGGCCCGGGCAACGTCCTCCGCTGCCGCTCGCCCCCGACTTCCGACGGCTCGTCCCTCCCCGGCTGGAATGAGAAACCCGGGAGTGGCATCCTGCGCAGGACGCTCGAAGCTGCCGCCCTCACCCGCGATCAGGACGCCACGCCATGCTCGTCGTTCGAATGCTCGCCATCGTGTACCTCTTGAGCGCCGCCTCCCTTCCGGCACAGGCGACCGCCCTCGGTCGCCCCACCGGTCGCCTCGCCGAAGAATTCTCGGACATTCGCGGCGCCCGCGAGCTCAAGGACGGTCGCCTGATCGTCAGCGACTATATCGACCAGCGCGTGGTCCTCGTCGATTTCGAGAAAGGCACCGTCACCTCACGCATCGGCAAGGGTGGCGGGCCAGCAGAGGTGCGCCTTCCCACTCGGCTCACCCCGCTCGCCGGCGACAGCACCATGGTTGCCGACATCGGCAACAATCGCCTGCTGATCGTGGATGGCGAGGGGCGTGGCGCCCGAACCATTCCCGTCACTCAGGAAGGGTTGCTCGGCGCCCGCGGTGTCGATCGCTCGGGGGCGTTCTACTTCGCCATTCCGGGCTGGGCAGAGCGCGACAAGGAGTTGCCCAACGACTCGGTGCGTATCGTGCGCTGGAATCCGCGCACCGGAGCGATGACGAATGTGGCGGTCGTACAAGGCGAGCGGATGCGGTCGGATATCCGCTCGCCCGCACTCACGCCGCGGATTCCGACGGTTGGCTATGCCGCACAGGACAATTGGGTCGTCTCCGATGCCGGCGTGCTGCGGATCGTCCGCGGTGGCAATTATCAAGTCGAATCACGAGCCCCGGGCGCCGCGCCGGTAATCGGCCCCTCATACGCCTACCCGACACGGCCGGTCACTGCATCGGAGCGCGCTGCCTATGTCCACGAATTCATCGCCGGTTCACCGACGAGCGGAAAGGGCGCCAACGGCGGGATGGGACAGACGCCGATGCCGAGCGACGCGGAGCTGGCTCAGATCACCCGAGGCACCGAGTTCGCCTCGCACCATCCGATGTTCGAGCCTGGCGCGGTCAAGGTCACGCCGGGTGGACAGCTCTGGGTAGGCCGGCGGGCCGGCTCGGGCAACACAATGCAGTACGACATCTTCGACGCCGCCGGGCGCCGCACCGCAACCGTGGTGCTCCCGCCCGATCGGCGGGTGATCCTGATCGGCCGCCAGAGTGTCTACCTGATCGCCGACGACGATGACATCCAGCGACTCGAGCGGTACCCGCTGCCGAAATAGGAGCGTCACCGCACGACACCACTGGAACGATTTCATCCTCTGCAGCGGCCGAGTCGCGACCGCAAGGCACTCGACCGCTAACTTCTCCGGATGATCCCGCCCACTCCGGAGGAATGATGGATCCGGCCGAAATCGAGCGACTCCGCGCCTGGCGTGACGCCACGCCAGGCACCCGTGCCGTCACCCATCTCAATTCGGCCGGGGCATCGCTGATGCCGCAGCCGGTCATCGAGGCGATGGAGACGCAACTCCACCACGAAGTGCAGATGGGCGGGTACGAGGCCGAGGCCGCAGCCGCTGCAGAGATTGCGACGACCTATGCGACGCTGGGAGAACTTGTCGGGGCGGAGGCGCGCAACATCGCACTGGCGCCGAGTTCCTCGCAGGCCTTTCTCAACGCCATCGCGTCGGTCGACTGGTCACCGGGCGACGTGCTGCTGACCTCCAGACTCGACTACACCTCGCAGCAGATTCTCTATCTCTCGCTGGCGCTTCGGCTCGGTGTACGCATCGTGACCGCGCCGGATCTACCCGAAGGAGGTGTCGATCCGCAGGGCGTTATCGATCTCCTCGACGATGAACGTCCTCGACTGGTCGCGATGTCGTGGGTTCCGACGCATGCCGGGACGATCCAGGATCTCCCTGCCGTTGGCCGCGCCTGCCGGAACGCCGGCGTCCCTTTTCTCGTGGACGCGTGTCAGGCCGTGGGGCAGTTTCCCGTCGACGTCGCCGACCTGCACTGTGACTATCTCTCGAGCACGGGCCGCAAGTGGCTGCGCGGACCTCGCGGTATCGGTTTTCTCTATGTTGCCGACGCAGCGCTCGCGCGCGGAGATGCCCCGCTGCACGTCGACATGCGCGGCGCCACCTGGTCAACACCGAATGCGATGACCCTCGCGCCGGATGCCAGGCGCTTCGAGGAGTGGGAGCATTCCTGGTTGAATGTCCTCGGGCTTGGTGCTGCGGCACGCTACGCCATCGATGTCGGGCTCGATGTCGCCCGCGACAGGGCCCGCGGTTTTGCCCGGGATCTGCGGAGCTGGGCTACCGAGACCGAGGGCCTGCGTCCAGCCGATCGTGGCGGTGACCTCAGCGCAATTGTCACTCTCGAAGTGCTGGGTCGCGAAGCAGCCCCCATCGTCATGCAACTGCGCGAGCAGGGGATCAACACCAGCGCCACGCTGCAGTGGTTCGGGCTTGCCGATCTCGGGCCCCGCGGAATCGAGAGCGCAATCCGGGTGTCGCCGCACTATTTCAATACCGCTGATGAGATCTCTCGGTTCAAGGCCGCAGTGGAATCAATGGTGGTGCCACGATGATCGCGCCGCTCCCGCTACTGGCGCTGCTTGCA
>JBDSMX010000034.1:0-5679 GCA_039915645.1 Gemmatimonadales bacterium
AAAGTCGCAGTCATCGGTTCCGGCACCATGGGCAACGGCATCGCCCACGTCTTTGCGCAGCACGGTCATGAGGTCGCGTTGATTGATGTGAGCGAGCCCGCCTTGCAGAAGGCGATCGCCACTGTCACCGCGAATCTCGAACGGCAGGTGAAGAAGGGCGCACTCGCACCGGAAGCGGTCGCGGAGGTGATCGGGAGAATTCGCACCAGCAGCGACCTCAATGCCGCCAAGGACGCGGCGCTGGTGGTCGAGGCGGCGAGCGAGAACCCCGCCATCAAGTTTGATCTCTTCGCCAAACTCGACGGCATCTGCGGGCCCGACACCATCCTCGCCAGTAACACCTCCTCAATCTCCATCACTGAAATCGCTGCGAAGACCAAGCGCCCCTCCCAGGTCATCGGGATGCACTTCATGAATCCGGTGCCGGTGATGCAGCTGGTCGAGGTGATCCGGGGCCACGCGACGAGCGACGCCACCACCAAGACCGTGGTCGATCTCTCTGCCGCCCTGGGGAAGACGCCGGTAGAGGTCAATGACTATCCCGGCTTTGTCAGCAATCGCGTGTTGATGCCGATGATCAACGAAGCGATCTTCTGCGTGATGGAAGGGGTCGCCACACCCACAGCGATCGACACGGTGATGAAACTGGGGATGGCGCACCCGATGGGCCCGCTGCAACTGGCCGACTTCATCGGCCTGGATGTCTGTCTCGCGATCCTGAACGTGCTGCACGATGGGCTGGGCGATGACAAGTATCGTCCCTGTCCGCTACTCAAGAAGATGGTGGCGGCAGGATATCTCGGTCGCAAGAGCGGCCGCGGCTTCTACGACTACGGGAAGGCCTGATGGACGTCTTCGACGAAATGAAGAAGTGGGGACACGAGCAGCTGGTGTTCTCCCACGAACCCTCCTGCGGCTACTTCGGCATCATTGCCATCCACGACACGACCCTGGGCCCCGCGCTCGGCGGGACGCGCGTGTGGCAGTACGCCAACAATGAAGCGGCGATCAAGGACGCCCTGCGCCTGTCGCGCGGGATGACCTACAAATCGGCCGTGGCCGGCCTCAATCTCGGTGGCGGCAAGGCCGTGATCATCGCCGATCCGAAGCGGGCCGATCGCGAATCGCTCTTCCGCGCCCACGGGCGATTTGTCGAGACGCTCGGCGGCCGCTACATCACCGCCGAAGACGTGGGCACGTCGCCCACCGACATGGAGTTCATCAAGCGCGAAACGAAGCACGTTGCCGGGCTGCTGAATCTCTCGGGCGATCCCTCGCCGGTGACGTCGTATGGCGTGTATATGGGAATGAAGGCCTCGGCCAAGGCTCGCTGGGGCAAGGATTCGCTGGCCGGCAAGACGATCGCGGTGCAGGGATGTGGCAAGGTCGCCTACTACCTGATGACGCACCTCAAGCAGGAGGGCGCCAAGCTGATCGTGACCGATATCGACCAGGAAAAGGTCCAGCGCGTCGTCGACGAACTTGGTGCCACCGCCGTGGCCCCCGAGGCGATCTACGACCAGAAGGCCGACATCTTCGCGCCCTGCGCCCTCGGCGGCATCATCAACGATGACACGCTGCCACGGCTCAAGGTCGAGATCATCGCCGGTGGCGCCAACAACCAGCTCGGCGAAGAACGCCACGGCGTCGAACTCGAGAAGAAGGGGATGCTCTACGCCCCCGACTACGTCATCAATGGTGGCGGCGTCATCAACGTCTATGGCGAACTCCAGGGCTGGACGATGGAGCGCGCCAAGCGGAAGGCGCAGGAGATCTATGACACCATGCTGCGTGTCTTCGCGATTGCCGATCGGGAGAAGGTGCCGACCTACGAGGCGGCCGATCGCCTCGCTGAGGAGCGGATCAAGTCGGTGGCCGCGCTGAAGCAGATGTGGGTGGCCGGGGATCGGTAACCGTAGGGGCGAGGCATGCCTCGCCCCTATATCGACCTTCGCTGCGCTCAGGGCGACAAACCCAGGGAGACTCACCAATGCGACTGATCGCCGCTGCCCTCCTACTCGCCACACCCCTTGGCGCGCAGGCGCCGCAAGTCACCGCCCTCAAGGCCGCCCGGATGCTCGATGTCCGCGGGGGCACCATCGTCTCCAATGCGGTGGTGTTGATCAGCGGTGAGCGGGTCACTGACGTCGGCGCTTCGCTCGCGATTCCGCCCGGTGCCAAGGTCATCGATCTTGGCAACGTGACGCTGATGCCGGGGCTGATCGACGTCCACACCCACCTGCTGCAGAACTACGACGGCAATCTTGATGGTGACGATCCCAACATGCTGCTCACGGTGGCCAGCATCGGGAACACCCGTCGCGCGCTGCTGGGGGCCGCGATGGGTCGCGAGGATCTCGAGGCCGGCATCACGACGGTGCGGGATCTCGGCAACTCAGGGCTCGGCGGCGACGTGGCGCTCCGCGACGCGATCAACGCCGGCTGGGTGGTCGGCCCGCGCATCGTGGCGTCGACCCGCGCGCTCTCGGCGGCCGGTGGGCAATTCGGTCAGATCGCGCCGGAAGCGCAGTCATTGATTGCCAATGAGTACGCCGTGATCAGCGGCGTCGAGGACGCGCGGCGCGCAGTCCGGCAGGCGCTCTACGATGGCGCCGATGTGATCAAGGTGATCGTGAACACCGACCCGCGCGTCGTCTCGCTCGACGAGCTCAAAGTGATCGTGGAAGAGGCGGCTCGCGAAGGACGCAAAGTTGCTGCACACGCGATTGGGACGCAGGCCACCGCGATTGCGGCGCAGGCGGGAGTGGCGTCGATCGAGCACGCCTATTCGATCCCTGACTCAGTGTTTGCAATGATGAAAGCGAAAGGAATCTTCCTCGTGCCCACCGACTATATGCCGGAGTTCTATCTCGGCATCGGCAGCGCGGCACCGAACGCCGAGGCGCAGAAGCAGCGCGAAGCGGGCGTCAAAGGCTTCACGGCAGCGAGCCGTGCCAGGGTGCGGCGCGCGCTCGCGCAAGGGGTGCGGATCGCCTTCGGTTCCGACGAGTACTACCAGGTGCCAGGGCTCACTCGGGGCGAGGCGACGCTTCGGTCGCTTCGGGCCTACTCCGATGCCGGGATGACCCCGATCCAGGTGATCCGAGCTGCAACGACCGACGCTGCGGACCTCCTGGGCTGGAGCGGCAGGGTCGGCGCCATCGAGAGGCTTAAGTACGCCGATATCATCGCCGTGCCGGGGAATCCGCTCGAGGATATCCGGGCGCTGGAGAAGGTGAGCTTCGTGATGAAGGGGGGGAAGGTGGTGAAGCAGTAGGCCTTCCCTCCTCCCTCCTCCCTCCTCCTGTTTATCTTGCCGGATGCCTGAAAGAATCCCCATCGGGGCCGACCACGCCGGCTTCGAAATGAAAGAGATGCTCGCGGACGAACTCCGCACCCTCGGCTATGAGGTCGAGGATGTCGGAACCCACTCCACCGAGTCGACCGACTACGCCGACTTCGCGCATCCTGTGGCCCGCGAGGTCGAGAGCGGTGAGGCGAAGCGCGGCATCCTGCTCTGCGGCACCGGGCTCGGGATGTCGTACGCGGCGAACCGCCACCACGGCGTCCGCGCGGCTGTGGTCTGGAACCCCGAAGTCGCCAAACTCTCGCGGCAACACAACGATTCAAATATCCTGGTGCTACCGGCGCGCTGCCTCGACGAGGGCACGGCACGCGAGATCCTGCGGACCTGGCTGGCGACGCCATTCGATGGCGGCCGTCACCTGCGTCGCATCGAAAAGATCGAGGAGGAGTAGATGGCCCTGAATCACGACGCGCCGCTGGCCCAGGTCGATGCCGGAATCGCCGCCCTCATCAAGGAGGAGCTGGTCCGGCAGCAGGACGGCCTGGAACTCATCGCCAGTGAAAACTTCACGTCGCGCGCCGTGCTTGAGGCGATGGGGTCGTGCCTCACCAACAAGTATGCCGAAGGGTACCCCGGCAAGCGCTACTACGGTGGTTGCGAAGTCGTCGACAAGGTCGAGCAGATCGCGATCGATCGCGCCAAGCAGATCTTCGGCGCCGATCACGCCAACGTGCAGCCGCACTCGGGAGCGCAGGCCAACTTCGAAGCCTACATGGGGTTGATCGCGCCGGGCGAGAAGCTGATGGGGCTCGCGCTTCCCCACGGCGGCCACCTCACGCATGGCGCGTCGGTGAACCACACCGGCCAGGTCTGGAAGGCGGTGCAGTATGGTGTCCGCTCCGACAACGGCCGTATCGACATGGACGCGGTGCGTACCCTGGCCAAGGCCGAGTTGCCGAAGCTGATCATCGCCGGTGGGTCGGCGTATGCACGCATCATCGACTTCGCCGCGTTTCGCAGTATCGCCGATGAAGTCGGCGCGATCTTCCTGGTCGACATGGCGCACTTCGCCGGTCTCGTCGCTGGTGGCGTACACCCGTCGCCGGTGCCGCATGCACACGTGGTCACCAGCACGACCCACAAGACGCTCCGCGGTCCGCGCGGCGGACTGATTCTCTGCCAGGCCGCATTCGCCAAGGCGATTGACAAGTCGGTTTTCCCTGGCGGGCAGGGTGGCCCACTCGAACACGTGATCGCCGGCAAGGCTGTCGCCTTCGGCGAAGCGCTGACGCCCGATTTCAAGGTGTATGCCCAGCAGGTCGTCGATAACGCCCGCGTGCTCGCGGAGTCGATGATCGAGCGCGGCTTCGACATCGTCTCGGGCGGGACCGATACCCACCTGATGCTGGTCGACCTCCGTCCCAAGGGGCTCACCGGCAAGGAGGCCGAGAAGCTGCTCGGCGCGGCCGGCATCACCGTCAACAAGAACACCGTCCCCGATGATCCGCAGTCGCCGTTCGTGACGTCGGGGGTTCGCATCGGCACGCCGGCGATGACGACGCGCGGGATGGGGACGGCCGAGATGGTGCGCGTGGCCGAGCTCATTGATCAGGCGCTCACGGGTCGCGATGAGGCGACGCTGGCGCGAGTAAAGCGCGATGTTGAATCGCTGGCGGGGAAGTTCCCGCTCTATCCCGCCGGCGTGGTCGCGGGCTGAGGCGACGTGCAGGAACTGCAATTCGCCGACGGGGTATTGGCCCGCATCCGGGCCAGTGGTGGGCAGCGCTACGATGAGCGCGCCTATCTCTTCGTGCTGTCGGCGATCGAGTACCTGCAGACCAAACTGGATGTGCGGCGTCACGTCAGCGGTGCCGAACTCGCGTGGGGCTGCCGCGATCTCGCCCTCGAACGCTTCGGGCTGATCTCGCGCACCGTTCTCGACTGCTGGGGCGTGACGGCCACCGCCGATTTCGGCCGGATTGTCTACACGCTGGTCGAGATCGGTCTGCTCTCGACGCAGCCGGGCGATCGCGAAGAGGACTTCCACGGGATTTATGATTTCACTGAGGCGATGGATGGGGCGTACCAGATCAAGGCGTGAGTGTCACCTCACGCGTGGGATCGGGTTTCATCCTGAGCGAAGCAGCCTGAAAGGCTGCGCAGTCGAAGGAGCAAGGCGCAGGGTTGTCATCCTGAGCGTAGCGGCCCGTAGGGCTGCGCAGTCGAAGGAGCGGAACTCCTACACCGCCAAATCCCGCCAATCCGGATTGATGGACTCGATCAACTGGAGCTTCCGAAGTCGCTTCCAGTGCTTCAGCTGCTTCTCCCGCCGAATCGCCGCCTGAACATCCGACACCTGCTCGCAGAAGACC
>JBDSMX010000036.1:0-2988 GCA_039915645.1 Gemmatimonadales bacterium
CGAGAGTTCCGGAGAAGAGCACCACCCCGAACGCCGCCGCCATGAAGAGCTTGTCGACGATCGGATCGAGCATCACGCCGATCCGCGACCCACCAAAGCGCCGCGCCCACCAGCCATCACCAAAATCCGTTGCCGCCGCGAGAGCGAGCAGGGTGAGTCGAGCCGGCACACCGGGGAGCAGCGGGAACGCCACGGCGAGCGGAATCCGCACCAGCGTGATGGCATCTGCCACGGCAAAGGCGCCCCGACGTGCTGGACCTTCGACACCAGTCATACCCGAAAGCTACCCCGGCAGACCGGCGGCCACGACGCCTTCGGCGCGGCGCGCCGGATCGAGCGACGCCGACGCCACCGCGTGTACCGCCTCGGCGGTGACGCTTCGATAGGGCGCGCCAGGGTCGTCGAGTTCGATGAGCCCCTCACCCAGCAGCCAGGCATCGGCGATCTCGCCAGCAAGGGCACCGGCGCCTTGCCGCGCGATCTCCGCCTGGCCCGCCAGCATGGCCACGGCGCGTTGCAGTTCGTCTGCACTGGGCGGAGCGGCCCGGAAGGCCGCAAGCTCCTCGAGCATGGCATCGCGCGCCTCGTCGAGCCGCTCGGGCGCCATGGCGATGTAGGTGAGCAAGGCACCGGCCTCGCGCCGCTGCCACGACGAGGCCATCACGGTATACGCCAGCGACCGTGCGCTGCGCAGCGACTCGAAGAGTCGGCCACCGAGGCCGCCCGCGATCGCCGACCACACCTCGGCGGCAAATCGCGCCGGATCGGTGCGAGCCGGACCCGGGAAGATCATCGCCAGCGCCGACTGCTGGCGGTCGCGGTGCTCCACGCGTTGGCCCGCAGCGATCAGCGCCGCCATCCCCGGGGGCGCGTCCGGGGCGTCACTGCCGATGCCACTGAACACCGCGGCCAGTTCGTCGGCGAGTGCCTCGGGGTCCGTATCTCCCACGGCCACCACGGTCGTCGGGCCCTTGGCCAGTGCGCGCTGGTGCCAGTTGCGCACGTCCTGTTCGGTGAGCGCGGCGAGAGACTCCGCGGTGCCGAGTGCCGGCGCGCCGTAGCCCGAGTCGTTGAACGCCTGACTCAGCGCGAGCTGAAATGGGAAACGTCCCATGTCGTCGGCGACGGCACGCGCGTCATCGAGCAGCAGCGCGCGTTCGATCTCGATTGCCGCAGGATCGAAGCGCGGTGCGGTGAGGACATCCCGCAGCAGTTCCGCGGCATGACTGACTCGCTCCGCCACGATCGAGGCGCCAAAGGCCACGACATCGCCGCCGAGGGACGGTGAGAGCACCCCACCAAGCGACTCCATCGCGAGCGCCAGCTGCGCCGCGTCACGATCGGTGGTGCCGCGGACCATGGTGCGCACCGCGAGGGCAGCGAGTCCCGCATTGTCGAGTCGCTCGCGTTCGGCGCGTCGGCGATAGACGGCCAACGACACCTGCGGCACGTCGCCGTGCCTGGCGGTGAGCAGGTCGAGCCCCGGAAGCGCCAGGTGATGCACGCCGTGGGCGGTGCGACGCGTGACACGCGCAATTGGCGCGGTCGGACGCGGCTTCCAGGCCACCTCATCGCTCGGCTCGGGGGCAACCGGCGGCGCGGACCGTGTCCGCAGCAACTCGGCCAAGTCGAATGGAGTGGCATCCTGCTGTGGCATATAGGCCACCGCCGAGAACGCATCGGGAGCGAGATAGCGTGCCGCCACTTCGCGCACATCGGCCGGGGTCACGGCGAGCAGTTCACTCTCTTCGCGATCGAGGTGGCTGACATCGCCATCCGCCTCGGCACCGGCAAGTGCGGTCGCGCGACTCTCGTAGCGTTCGAGCCTGCGACGCATTCGCAGCAGCATCAAGGTTCGCACCCGATCGAGTTCGCGGTCGGAGACTTCGCGCTCGGCGAGATCGCGCACCGCACCAAGTACCAGCGGCAATGCCTGCGCAAGCCGCGCGGGCTCGAGTTCGGCACCCAGCGCGAAGACACCGACATCCTCGGCCCCATAATGCGAGGCTCCCACCCCGGCCACGATCCCCGGCTCCCGCAACAAGCGCTGCAGTCGGGATCCGCGACCCGATGTCAGCAGCGCCGAGACGAGGTCGAGCGCCGGTGCATCGGGAGCGAGCGGCCCGGTCCCGCGCCAGCCGAGCACGACTTCGGCCTGCGACACATCGCCGCTGAGTCGGAGCGCGCGCATCTCGGCGCGGGCAGTTTCGGGCGGGCCGACGGCGATCGGGACGTCGGGCCGCGACCAGTCGCCCCACTTCTCGCGCAGCGCCGCGAGCGCCTCATCCTCATCGAGATCCCCAACCAGCGTGACGATCACGCGTCCCGGCGTGTAACGCGACGCATGGTATGCAGCGACGTCCTCGCGACGAAACGCTTCGAGTACCGGTTCGGTACCGATGCGCCAGCGCCTGATCCGATGGGCATCGAAAAGGAGTTCGTGCAGGCGCTCACCTGCGACCGCCGAAGGCGTGTCGAGTTTGCGACGCGCCTCCTGGATGATCACACCGAGTTCGCGACGCAGTTCCTCGGGATCGAAGAGCGGATTGCGCACCTGATCGGCCTGCAGGGCCACCGCCTCGATCGCGTGCCGCGCGGGCACTGTGGCGTAGTAGACCGTGCGATCGTAGGAGGTATAAGCGTTGAGTGATCCGCCGAGCGCCTTGGTGCGACGAGCGAGTTCGCCGGGGCCGAGCGATGGCGTCCCCTTGAAGAGCATGTGCTCGAGCACGTGCGAGATGCCCGCGACGTCGTCCGGCTCGTCGAGGAATCCTGCGCGAACATGGGTGACCAGGGCGGCTGCGGGCGCCGAGCGGCGGCGCTGCACCAGCAGCGTCACTCCATTCGGCAGGCGTTCGCGGCGAAGCCCCTCGGTGGGATGCGCGCTCACGCGCGCCCGCCACTCCCCAGCGGCCGACGTTGCACGATCACGAGTGCCAGCACCAGCATGCCGACACCGTAGCCGAGCACGTGCAGCAACTCGTTGCC
>JBDSMX010000040.1:0-5833 GCA_039915645.1 Gemmatimonadales bacterium
AGAGCCAGCCATCCTTCTCGGTGAGGGTGAACGGATCGAGCGACCAGTCCTCGCGGAGGGCATCGACGACATCGAGATGCGAGAGGAAGAGCACCGGCTTCGCCTTCCCGGTTCCGCGGATGCGCACTACGAGGTTGCGATGCCGCTCGGCCGGACCAATCACCACAACATCGGCCGCCGGCACTCCGGCTGCCCGGAAGCGAGCGGCGAGCTTCTCGGCGAGGGGCGTGACGTCGCCGCGCACGTCCGAGGTGTTCATGTTCACCATTTCGGTGAGAATCTCGCGGGCCTCGCGCTGCGCCGGCGTGGCTTGCTGCGCCACGAGCGGTGTCGCGAGGGCGAGGGCGAGCAGCGGAAGTGTCGCGTGACGCATCATGCCGGGACTCCGGATGAATCGGTTGTGATCTGGATGGTAAAGTAGCGCCCTTCTCCCTTCTCCCTTCTCCCTTCTCCCTTCTCGCCTACTTGGCCCTGCTCACCTCGATCCGCTGCACCACGCTCCCCATCACCGTCTGACCACGGAGTCGGGTCGTGACATCCGATTCGATGCGTCGAGTCCAGTTCATTGGCCCCCGGAGCGTGCTCCAGGCGAGTGACGAGGTTTCATCACTCTTGCCAGTCACGGTGACGTCGACTGAGTCGGGGGTCGGCTCGTGTGCATTGCGCTGCGTCACCAGATGGTAGCGGTAGCGGCGGAGTGTGCTCGAATCGGCGAGTCGGCGCCACTCGCGGCCATCCGGATCGGTATCGGTCGCGCCCACGGCAATGCCCGGCGGAAGCGGCGGGAAGAAATCGTCCATCGCGCGCCCCAGATCACTTACTTCGACGATGTCGTCGGGGACGAAGGGACGCTCGAGGATGTTCGCGCGTCCGAGAGAATCCAGAACGAGGTGATAGCGCCCACCAACGAAGCCGTCGGTATCGAGCGTGCGGCTGTGGCCATCGGCGAGTTCGCTCAACGTGACGCTGTCGGCACTCACGACGACGGTGTCGCCGCGCAGGGTGCTCGTAAAGTGGGCGTCCCGTGCGAGCAGCCGACGGCGTGACGTGCTCGCGAGTCGCGTGATTGCCTCGGTGCGGATCGATTCAGTAAAGTGAGCGCCATCGAGCGCGCGTACGGGATAGCCCGGTGCGAAGAGCAGGCTCAGCAGCCCCCACTTGCCCAATGCCATGAGTTGCGCGACCGTTCTGCTTCCCATCCGTCACATTCTCCGAGGCTCTGATGCTCCTTCGCCTGCTGGCCGCGAGTGCGCTCGCGCCGATGCTGCTTTCTGCCCAGGGCCGCCCCGAGCGCGCCACCACGCCGCCGGTACTGGTGCACGCCGGTCGACTCATTGACGGCGTCGCCGATCAGGCGCGCACCGATCAGGGGATCCTGGTGCAGGATGGTCGCATCGCCGCCATCGGCCCGTGGGCAGAGGTGAAGGCCAAGGCAGCCAACGCCACGGTGATCGATCTCGGCGATCGCACCGTCCTCCCCGGACTCATCGACGCGCACACCCACGTGCTGCTCCAGGGCAACGCCGCCGCCGGCGAATGGGACGACCAACTGCTGCGCGAGTCGATTCCCTATCGCACCATCCGCGCCACCGTCGCCGCGAAGCGCGCCCTCGATCAGGGCTTCACGACGATTCGCGACATCGGCACCGAGGGAGCAATGTACGCCGATGTCGATGTGAAGC
The DNA here is from genome assembly GCA_039915645.1 of Gemmatimonadales bacterium. Taxonomy (GTDB): domain Bacteria; phylum Gemmatimonadota; class Gemmatimonadetes; order Gemmatimonadales; family GWC2-71-9; genus Palsa-1233. Next base: position 1,683 of record JBDSMX010000040.1, read on the forward strand.
TGGCGATCAGCCGGGGCGTGGTGCCGGGTCCGCGAATGTATGTGGCCACCCGCGCCTTCGCGCCCACGGGGAAGTATCCACCGGTGGGCTTCTCCTGGGAAATCGCCCTCCCGGGCGGGGTACAGTTCGCCGATGGCGTCGACGAGATCCGCCGGGCGGTGCGTGAGCAGGTCGGTCGTGGTGCAGACTGGATCAAGGTCTACGTCGACGGCGGCACCAGCTACGGCGACGATGGCAAACTCCACTCCCGGCTCAACTACACCGATGAGGAGCTCGAGGCGTTCGCCGTCGAGACTCATCGCCTCGGTCGCCGGATCGCCGGTCACGCCAGTGGCTGGGACGGCATCGACGCGGCGCTCAAGCACCACTTCGACACCATCGAGCACGGCACCGGCTTCACTCCGGAACTGATGGATCGAGCGGTTGCCCAGGGGACGTTCTGGTGCCCCACCCTCTTCATCATCGTCTATTTCGCGCCAGTGCGCGGCGGGCAGTATCCGAGGATGGTCGAGACCCAGAGTGCCGCAATTCGGGAGGCGGTCAAGCGCGGCGTGAAGATCGCCTACGGCACCGATGTGGGCGGCTTCCCATGGACCGAGCCGATGACGGGCGACTTTCCGATCCTCGTGAAGTCGGGGATGACAGCGATGCAGGCGATCAAGTCCGCGACCACGGTGGCCGCCGACCTGCTCGGCCAGTCACGCAATCTCGGCTCGCTTCAAGTGGGGCGCTTCGCCGACATCATCGCCGTGAAGGGCGATCCGCTCGCGGATATCACCGAGCTGGCCCGGGTGACCTTCGTGATGAAGGGAGGGGTGGTGGTTCGGAATTGAGATCGCCCCCTCCTCCCTCCTCCCTTCTCCCCTACCCGAGATACGGGTAGCGCCAATCCACCGGCGGATTCCCCAGCTCCTTGATGGTCCGGGCCGAGGTCCAGCGGTAGAGATTGAGAATCGAGCCGGCCTTGTCGTTGGTGCCGCTGGCACGACCGCCGCCGAACGGTTGCTGGCCGACCACCGCACCGGTGCACTTGTCGTTGACGTAGAAATTGCCGGCTGCGTGGCGCAGCGCCTCGTTGGCCTGCAGCACTGCCCGACGATCCTGTGCGAAGACTGCACCCGTGAGGGCATAGTCGGTGGCCGAGTCGACCAGCTGGAGCACATCATCCCACTTGGCGTCGTCGTAGACGTAGGCGGTGAGAATCGGCCCGAAGAACTCTTCCTTCATGAAGCGATGGTTGGGATCATCCACGCGCAGCAGCGTCGGCTGGATGAACCATCCGGTGCTGCGATCGGATGTCCCGCCTGCGACCACTTCGACGCCCGCATCACTCTTCGCCGCGGTGAGCACACCATCGAGCTTGGTGAAGGCGCGCTCATCGATCACGGCGCCGACGAAGACCGAGAAGTCTGCCGGATCGCCGACCTTGATCTTCGCGATCTCTTCCTGCATCCGCTGCTTGACCTTGGGCCAGAGCGACTTCGGGATGTAGCAGCGCGAGGCCGCCGAACACTTCTGTCCCTGATACTCGAAGGCACCGCGAATGAGCCCGGTCACCAGCGCGTCCACATCGGCGCTCTCGTGCGCGAGGATGAAGTCCTTGCCGCCGGTCTCGCCCACGATCCGCGGGTACGAGCGGTACTTGCCGAGTCGTTCGGCAACGCCGAGCCAGAGGCCGCGGAAGACGGCGGTCGATCCGGTGAAGTGAATGCCGGCGAGCCGGCGATCGTCGAGCAGCGCGGCCGAGGTCTGCACCGAGTCGCCCGGGATGAACTGAATCACGCCCGGCGGCAGCCCGGCCTCGCGCAGCATGTCGTAGATCAGCCAGTTGGAGAGGGCCGCAGTGGCCGATGGCTTCCAGAGCACCACGTTGCCGAGGATCGCCGGCGCGGTGGGGAGGTTGCCGCCGATCGCAGTGAAGTTGAACGGCGTCACCGCGTAGATGAAGCCTTCGAGGGCACGATGCTCGAGCCGATTCCAGACGCCAGGGACCGAGATCGGCTGCTCATGCAACAGGCGCTCGGCGTAGTGGACGTTGAAGCGGAAGAAGTCGGCGAGTTCGCAGGCGGCATCGATCTCGGCCTGATGCGGCGTCTTTCCCTGCCCCAGCAGCGTGGCGGCGTTGATCCGGGCGCGCCACGGTCCGGCGAGAAGATCGGCGGCCTTCAGGAAGATCGCGGCGCGATCGACGAAGGGCATCCGCTCCCAGTCGCGCTGGGCAGCCACCGCCCCATCCATCGCCTGCTGCAACAGTTCGGGCGTGGTCTGGTGGGTATTGGCGAGATGATGCTGGTGATTCTGCGGCGAGGTCACCCGGACCATCTTGCCCGGGCGGTGCTCGACGCCGTTGATCACCACGGGAATGTCGGTGACGGTGCTGCCGAGTGTCTTGACGGCGGCCTGCAGTGCGGCCCGCTCGGCTGTGCCTGGGGCATAGCTCAGGACCGGTTCGTTGACGGGATTGGGGATGTTGCCGATGGCGCTCATGCGGTCGCTCCTGCGGAGTTCTGGTCGGCGGGAAGGGTAGGCCGACCCCCCGGCCCGGACAAGGATGCTCATTGGCCCTTCGCTCGTTACCTTTGGGGCCGTCACCCAGCTCGACTTCGTCCGGAGAACCACCCGATGCGCCGTCTTGTTCCCTTGCTCGCCCTGACCCTCGGTGTGGCGGCCTGCCCGACCTACGACCGCTACAAGTACGTCGCGGGCCAGGATGGCCTGATGTCGGCCGATGAATACGCCAAGTACGGTCCCGAGCAGGCGATCGCGATGGCGGTCGGCCGGGAGTTCGGCAAGGCGCACGGCGCCGACACCCCGGAAGGCTTCGCCAAGCAGGCCGACGCGGCGGTGGCCTACGCCAAGAAGTTTCCTGAGATCAAGACGACGGTTCCCGATACCCTCGGCCACCGACTCACGGTGACCTTCGCGAGCGGCTGGGTCTCCCAGGTCTCTCCGATCACCGACGGCAAGTCGGGCGACGAGACCGCAGGACTGCCGAAGCACTAGCTCCGCACCCGGAGGGTCCGCTCGATGTCCGTCCCTCCAGGCCTCACCCCGGAATTCCTGTACCTGCTCAGCGGCGACGAAGAGGATTTCGTCGCCGCTTGCGCTGACCTCCGCCCGGTCGATCTTGCCGAAGCCGTCAACGAGCTTCCGCTCGAAGCCGCGGTGCGGGTTGTGGGTGCGCTGCCGTATCACCGCGCCGTGCAGGTGCTCGACGAGCCGGAGCTCGAACGACGGGGTGAGATCTTCGAGGCGCTCGACGAGGCGATCTCCGCCGCGCTCCTCGACGGTCTCTCGGCCGACCAGCAGGTCGATCTCTATCGCGAGCTCTCCGATGCCGGCCGCGCCCGGCTGCTCCACTTCCTCCCAGCACCGACCCGGGACACCCTCCGCACGCTGATGAACTATCCGCCGACGTCGGCGGGTGGTCTGATGACGACGGAGTTTGTCGGCGTGCCCAGCACCTGGACGGCCGACGAGGTCAAGAAACACATCGCCGAGGTCGGCAACGCGAAAGAGACGGTCTATGCGATCTATGTGTTGGAGCCGGGGAGCAACTCCCTCGAGCGGGTGATTTCGCTGCGTGAGGTGATGATGGTACCGGGACCGACGCGGGTGGCCGGCATCGGTGAGGGGCGCAAGCCGCTCACGGTAGGTCCGCTCGTGGATCGGGAGGATGTCGCACGTCTGATCGGCAAATACAACCTGCTTGCGATTCCGGTGGTCGACGAGCGCAACCATATCCTCGGCATCGTCACCGTTGACGACATCATCGACGCCCTGGTGTCGGAACAGACCGAGGACGTGCAGAAGTTCGGCGGCATGGAGGCGATCGATGAACCGTACTTGCAGATCTCCTTTGTCGAGATGCTGCGCAAGCGCGGCGGCTGGCTGGCCGTGCTCTTCGTGGGCGAGACGCTCACGGCGCAGGCGATGGGATATTTCGAGCACGAGATCGCCAAGGCCGCGGTGGTCGCGCTCTTCATCCCGCTGATCATCTCGTCGGGTGGCAACTCCGGCTCGCAGGCCACCTCACTCATCATCCGCGCGATGGCACTCAAGGAAGTGACGCTGGCCGACTGGTGGCGGGTCGTGGTGCGCGAACTTCCTTCGGGACTCACCCTGGGCACGATGCTCGGCGGCATCGGCTT
>JBDSMX010000049.1:0-5433 GCA_039915645.1 Gemmatimonadales bacterium
GAAAGCCCCGGACGACCTGGGTGCACGCCAAAACAGGCGACGATGCGCAGGCCACCCTCTACCGGCACGACGAACCAGCCGTCGAGCGGTTCGAACACATCACCATCATCAAGCTGGCCCCAGATGAGACGCGGTGCGACCTGAATGTACGCCGCGGTCGTGAGTATCACCGGCGCCGAATCGAGGTCACTGCTGGCCGCTGCACAGAGGGTCCGTGTTTCGGCCTCGGTCAGCACTGCGAGCTTGCATCCCGCCTCCCAGAAACGGTAGGCCGCGTGGACAAAGGCCACGAACTCGTCGATGCCATCCCCGAGCCCCTCATCGGGACGGAGATCGCGCATCACTTCAACGGCCGGACCCGCCAGCAGGAACGAGTCGAGGTCGATCTCTGCCGGGACTGCGGCGCGAATCGCCGGGAAGCGCTCCTCGGCGAGTCCGCCGAAGACGAGCTTGAACGGATCCGGAGCGGGCGCCGTCATCCGCGGGGCAGGAAAGGATCGAGTGCAGCCACAAATTCCTCCTCGGCCTCGACGTAGGGCACGTGGCCGCACGCCGGAAGGACGATCAGGGGAGCCCGCAACGCCACAGCGGTGGCCTGGGCGGTCGACAGCGGGATCGGATCATCGTCGCCGTGGACCACCAGAGCACGCACAGTGAGTCGCTCAAGCGCAGGACGGATGTCGAAATCGTCGCCCAGTGAATTCCAGACTTCCTGCTGCGTCCTTCCGGTGATCCGGAACGGCGTGAGCTCTCGCGAACGTGACGGGTTGTGAAAATATCCGGCGACGGCCAGCTCGAAGAGGCGCTGATTGTAGGCCGGCAAGTCGCGCGCGCGCAGCCCGCTTGCCTGCAACTCCGCCCGCTCGGCCAGTAGCGCTGGCGTGCTGTTGCGCGCGGCGAGCGCCGCCTCGTAGCCAAGGCGTTCGGCCTTTGCTGCGGGTGCGGGCGACACCAGGGCCAGCGACGCAACCCGTGCGGGATAGGTCACGGCGTAAAGCATCGCGAGCAGTGCGCCCCAGGAATAACCGACGAGGTCGAGCTGCTCGAGCCCCCAGACATCACGCAACGCTTCGAGGTCGTTCACCTGCTCGCGCCATCCGACCGGCACGTCGCGCGCGACGGCAGAGAGACCGCCACCGCGTTGATCGTAGTAGATCAGCGTGCGACCGTGCGCGAGGCGATCGAAGCCCGGCAACAGATAATCGTGATGTGCCCCGGGACCGCCGTGCAGCACCACGACTTCGGGGCCGGTGCCGATCCGCCGCTCGAAAATCGAGACACCGCGCACCTGGCGGGTGAACGTCGTCGCGTCCATTGCCGCCATCAGAGCAGGACCGCGAGCGCCTCGGCGACCTGCCGCACGGCGTGGACCTCTTCGTCGGTGAACGGATTGACGACATCCGAGTCGACATCGATCTGGCCGAGGATGTGCGTGCCGCGACGGATCAGGACGACGAGCTCTGACCTGGTGAACAGATTGCAGGCGATGTAGTTCTCGCGACCCTGCACATCCCCGACGTTCTGATCCTCGCCCGTGGCGACCGCCGTACCGCAGACCCCTTTGCCGACCGGAATACGATCGTGCTCGGTATCGCGACCGCTCCACGCCTCGAGCAACAGCTCGTTGCCGTGCAACATGTAGAGGTAGACGGAGGTGTAGGGCGCCCCCGACTCGCGAATGAGTTCGGCGGCGAGGGTCAGCATTTCCCGTCGCGGCGTCTCCTTGCTGAAGGCCGAGTGGAGGCGCTTGACGACGTGAGCGGCATCGAGGATGGCAGGCATATCAGACTTTCCCGGGGTCAGACCGTCTAGATTCTACCAATCTTCACCTCGGGGTCCCACCCCCAGATGTCACCTCGCCTCTTTGCACTTGTGCCAGCCGCCGTCGCCATCAACCTGGTGGTGGGCCGAATCGCGGCCGAACTCTCGCTGCCGGTCTACCTCGACACGCTGGGGACGATGCTGGTGGCCGTCCTGACGGGGCTCCCCGGCGGGGCGCTGGTGGGGACGGTGAGTCAGCTCTTCGCGGGGATGCTGTCGGGGTACATCTGGCTGCCGTTCGTGGTGGTGCAGTGGGTGATCGCCGTGCTTGCGGCGCTCGCGGCCCATCGCGGCGGCTTCGCAACCCCGTTTCGCAGCGCTCTGTGGGGAGCGGCGTGCGGCATCGGCTGCGGCCTGATCTCGGCGGCGATTTCCTATCTGCTCTTCCGCGGCGTCACCGTGGGCGGCGTCACCGCCATCGGTGCGTTGCTTCGCGGGCTCGGACTGCCGCTCTCCACCGCCGTGGTGGTCGCCTCGCTGATCACCGACATCCTCGACAAGACGATCGCCTTCCTCGTGGTCGGGGCGTTGCTCCGCGCCATGCCAAAGCGGATCCTCGGTCGCTTTCCCATCGCTGCCCGAGCCGTCGGACGGTGAAGCGCGCGCATCCGTTCACGAGCGGAGCGATCGCGCTGGCACTCATCGCACTCGCGCTGATCCTGCCGGCACCGCGCGGCACCATCGCGCTCTACCTCGCGATCTGCGCCGGCGCCGCGCTCGCTGGCGCGAAGCGGGCGATCTGGCTGGGACTGCTCGTGGTCGTGCCGCTCTGGATCCTGCTCTTCGTGATGCACGGCGTGCTCGGTGAGGCGCCGCGCGTGGCCATGCCCTGGGGGGGCACCTTGTCAGAGGCCGGCCTCGCCTGGACCCTGGAACAGGGGAGCCGGCTCGCGGCCATCGTCACCACATCGATCGCCTTCGCCGAACTCTTCGACCCGCATCGCTTTCTCCAGGCGGCGATCGAGCGACGCTGGCCCTGGAGCGCAGCCTTTCTGCTGGTGGCGACCCTCGATGCCGCCGATCGATTCGGCGAGCAGGCGCGGCGGCTGCGTGAAGCACAGCGCACCCGGGGGCTTCGCGTGCGTGGCTCACTCGCGCTGCGGGCGCGCGCAGTGCCGGCACTGGTCTTCCCGCTGCTGCTCGCCTCGCTCACCGAAGCGGACGATCGTACCCTTGCGCTCGAGTCGCGCGGCCTCACCGCACACACCGCACGCACGGCAATCGATCCACCGCCCGACAGCATCCTCGATCGCGTGATCCGCTGGGGCGCGCTGGTCGTGGTGTTTGGCGTGGCCTACTGGCGGCTCCGCGGCTGATGCGACTCACCGCAACGCAGCTCAGCTTCCGCTATCCCGCGCAGGAAACGCTGGCACTCAACGGTGTGGATCTCGCCATCGAACCGGGACAGGTGACCTGGCTCACCGGCGCGCTTGGCAGTGGTACCAGCACGCTGTTGCTCGCGCTTGCCGGTCTGGCGCCCCGCATCACCGGCGGTGAGCGACGCGGCGCGGTAACGTCGGATGGGCACGACCCCGCGGTTCGGCACCCACTCATCGATGGCGTGGCATATCTCGGCGCGTCGCCGGGGCTGCAGCTGAGCGGCGTCGCGAAGAGCGTGCGTGACGAAGTTGCCGTCGGCCCGATGAATCTCGGCTGGCCGCGTGATCGGATCCTTCAGTCGGCAGCGCACGCGATGGAACGACTGCACGTGACGCATCTTGCCGAACGCGCCCCCGGCGCGCTCTCCGGTGGCGAGACGCAGCGGGTGTTGATTGCGGCACTGCTCGCGGCATCGCCTCGCGCGTGGCTGCTCGACGAACCGTTCTCTGCGCTCGATCGTGTCAGCCGGATCGCCGTTGGCACGCTACTGCGCGAGCTCGCGCGCGAAGGCGCCACGGTAGTGGTGAGTTGTGACGACGCCGACGCGATGCTCGACGTTGCCGACCGCGTCGTAGTGATGCAACGGGGCCGCGTGGCGCTCGATGGTGCCCCGCACGAGCGGCTCGCAGGCAATGCCCTGCGAGTCGCAGGAGCCAGCACGACCGATGCGGCCACGATTGCGGCAGCCGCACACTGGGATCCGCCCTACCCACTTACGACTGCTGCGTTGCTCGCGCTCGTCGGTGATGCTCTCCCGGCGGCAACGATCGCGCCGGTCGCCGCACCGGCCGTCGATGGCGATCGATTGCTGCTCGATCAGGTTGAGTTCGCCTACAAGGGCGGACCCGCGGTGCTGCAGCAGACCTCGTTGCGTGTGGGAGCCGGCACGGCGGTGGGTCTCTTCGGTCGCAATGGCGCCGGAAAATCGACCCTGCTCCGGCTCGCGATGGCGCTCGAGCAGCCGAGTGCGGGCCGGGTCGAGACGCTGGGCGAGAACACCCGCGGGCGCGGACCGGAAGACCTCGCACCCCGAGTCGGCTTCCTCTTCCAGCAACCGGAGCGGCAGCTCTTCGCAGCCTCAGTTCGGGCCGAGTGCGCCGTGGCGCCGACGCTTGCAGGCTGGGAGGCTGACCGGATTCGCGTGGCGACGGAGCAGGTGCTCGATGAGCTCGAGTTGCTCGACGTAGCCTCGGAGCACCCCTACGACCTGCCGCTCCCCCGTCGCCGCCTGGTGGCACTCGCGTCAATTCTGGTCACCGATCCGATACTCCTCTTGCTGGACGAGCCGACCGCGGGGCTCGACGGTGCCACCCGCGATCGGGTCACGGCCGTGGTGCGGGCCCGGGTGGGGCGAGGCATCGCTGTGCTCGCGATCACCCACGACGCGTCCTTCGCGCACGAGGCACTCGACCGTGGGCTGCACCTCGAACGGGGGGCGATCACGAGTGACGGACCGGTTCGCGAGCTGCTGAACGGCCGCGATCTCAGCCGGCCGGCGGCTCTGGCCGTCGCGCTCCACCTGGGACTGCCTATCGGTGCCGACCGGCGCGATTCGGTGGCCCGCGTTCTTACCTCAGCCCGGCGGATGTAGACTTCCAGTATGCCCGTCCCACTGACCGCACTCTTCGCCGCTGCACTTCATCAGGTCCGCGCCTCGGATGGCGATGCGGCCGCGATGGATCGCGCGCTGTCGCTGCTCGCCCGTGCGGCGGGCGGCACCGCGGTCACGTTCGAGGTCATGGGGGAGCGCTTCATGGTCAACGACATGCCCGTGTCGATGGAAGCCCCCGGCGTATCTCAGGTAGTGGAGACGTTCCGGGGGCACGACACGGCTCGCCTCTCGCTGCCCGGCGGACTCGAGCCGCGGCACTGGCGTGAAGTCGCCGAAATCTTCGCCTCGGCGGCCGGGCTCTTTCCGGGGCCGCTGCATCTGATCGAGGCGCTGCATGCCGCGGTGCCTGGCGCCGAGATCGTCTCGGCCGGAATTCGCGGCGGCGTGATCGATTCCAGCACCGGCGACCAGATCACCGACCTCTTCGCCGCCATGGCCGCGCCAGGGGTCAGTCTTGGTGGTGACGACCTGATGGGGAATAGCGGTGACCGTGGCGAGCTGTCGACGCGACTCGATCCGCTGCTGGCCGAGGGACGTGCCGCGTCGGACGCGCACGACTTCGAACGCCTCGCCGCCGCGCTCATCGATCTCCACGCGCTCGAGCATTCGTGCGACGACGC
>JBDSMX010000062.1:0-6920 GCA_039915645.1 Gemmatimonadales bacterium
GTGAAACGCCTGCGTGTAGAGTGGCAGCGTCGCCATCGCCAAGAGTCCCATCACCACCTGGATGATGGCGAGTGCGCGGAGCGGGTTGGAGAAGCGATCGGCGTTGCGACGGATCCAGAAGGCGCCGATGGCGAGGCCGAGGATGAATGCCGAGAGCATCAGCTCGAAAGAATGGGTGGCGCTGCCGAGCAGGAGCGAGAGCATCCGGATCCAGTCGATCTCATAGCAGAACGAGGCGATCGCGGTGACGAAGGCTGAAGCGAGCAGGAGCTTGGCGATCCCATCGAGGCGCGGATGCGTGGTGCGCTCTTTCGTCGGCGACGTGACGCCAACGCCGTCGCGTGAGATCGCAAAGGTGCTGAGGGCCACCAGCAGGTTGAGGATCGCCGCCGACAGCAGCACACCGGGAAGCCCTGCGACGTCCACCAGCACAAACCCCGCGACCAGCACGCCGATCGACGCACCGATCGAGTTGGTGAAATAGAGCCAGCCGAGCACCCGTCCCGGAGACTCAGGTGCGCGGCGCAATACGCTGGCGCTCATTAGCGGGAAGGTGGTGCCGAGCAAAATCGATTGTGGCAGGATCAGTGCGGCGGCGAGGCCCCACTTGGCGGCGCCGAGAAAATGCGTGCCGGCGAGTGCGGGAAAGAGCGTGCTGTAGGCGAAGGAGGTGATGGCGGTGAAGGCGTCGTGGAAGATCAGGCCGATCAATCCGGCGGCACCTTCCATCATGGCATAGCCGAGGAGAGGATTCCGCCATCGCTCGGCCCGGCGGGAGACCAGTCCCGCCCCGATCGACATCCCGCCGAGAAAGATCACCAGCACCAGCACCTGGGCGTAGGCATCGTGACCGACGAATAGGCCGAGGTAGCGGGTCCATACCGATTCGTACATCAGGCCTGCGGCACCACTCAGGAAGAAAATGGCGTAGAGCAGGCGGACCATGCGGGGTGGCCTCGTTTTTCGGGATGAGGGATCTTAATCAGGAGAGAAGAGAGAGGAGAGAGGGGGTGTCATCCTGAGCGAAGCGAGGGGGCAATGCATCGCTGCGGTTCCATGCTTCGCCCCCTCGCTACGCTCAGGGTGACTACAGCTCAATGCAGCGCAGGTACCGGTGCCGCGCAGGCGCGGCACCACCGGGATATCGGCCGCCGTTCAGCCCCTGCCCCGTTCCGACGTATCTTCCGTCATGCCCAGACAATCGCTCCGCCTGCTCGCCCTCTTGGCGACTGCGCCACTCGTATCGATCGCCGCCCAATCCCCGCGCCCCGTCGACCTCCGCGCCGCTACCGCGCTGATCGAGCGAGTCGTCCCCGGTCACGGGAAGGAGTTCGAGGTCGCGGCGATAGCCGACAGTGCCGGACTCGACCGCTTCGAGGTCGACCACCACAACGGCAAGATCGTGCTCCGCGGCAGCAGCGGCGTCGCGATCGCATCAGCGCTCAACTGGTATCTCGAGCAAGTCGCGGGCGTGAATGTCTCGCTGCCGCTCAAGCCGATTGTCATCCCCGGTACCCTCAAACCCGTGAGCAGCAAGACCAGCCTCACGACACCCTACCAGCTCCGCTACTTCTTCAACTACTGCACCTTCTCCTATTCGATGGCGTGGTGGAATTGGGCCGACTGGCAGAAGATGATCGACTGGATGGCACTCAAGGGGATCAACATGCCCCTCGCCGTGACCGGGCAGGAAGCGGTGTGGCGCGCGACGCTCGGCGATGTGGGATTCAGCAAGAAGCAGATCGCCGACTTCATCGTCGGCCCCGCCTATCTGCCGTGGGGCTGGATGGGCAACATCGATGGCCTCGGCGGCCCGCTCCCCGATGCCTGGATCGATAGCCACATCACGCTCGAGCGCCGCATCCTGGAGCGCGAACGTTCACTCGGAATGAAGCCGGTACTGCAGGGATTCACCGGGCACGTTCCCGAGGCGATCAAGCAGGTCTTCCCCGCTGCCAAGATCCATCGCACCGGCGACTGGTCGGCCGGCTTCTCCGGAACCTGGTTCATCGACCCGCTCGATCCACTCTTCCAGCGCATCGGCAAGCGCTTCATCGAACGCCAGACCGAGCTCTTCGGCACCGATCATCTCTATGCTGCCGATCCGTTCAACGAGATCGATCCGCCGTCAAACGATTCGACCTTCCTCGCCGGAATGGGTCGCACCATCTACAACTCGATGCATTCGGGTGACCCCGACGCGACCTGGATCCTGCAGGGCTGGTTCCTCTACTATCAGGCGAAGTTCTGGCAGGAGCCGCAGGCGCGCGCACTGCTCGGCGCGGTCCCAGACGACCGGATGATCGTGCTCGACCTCTGGGGCGATCGCCACCCCGTGTGGCAGAAGCGGCAGGCGTTCTACGGCAAGCCGTGGATCTGGAACGTGCTCTACAATTTCGGCGGCAAGGTCTCGGTGAACGGCGACCTGCCCAGTATCGCGGTGAACCTCGACAGCGCCGTCCGCTCCCCCACCAAGGGGAAGCTCTCCGGTCTCGGCATGATGATGGAAGGACTCGGCGTCAATCCGATTGTTCCCGACTTCGTGATGGACCAGACCTGGCGCACGCGAGTGCCGGCGATCGAGGAGTGGACGCACGACTACGTGACGCGTCGCTACGGCAAGGCGAGTCCGGCCGCGTGGGCTGCGTGGCAGCTTCTCCTCGGCACCGCATTCAAGTCATCGGCGCAGACCGGGAACTTTCTTGCCGAGCGGCCGGGCTTCTACTCCAAGGGCAGCGCATACCGCACCGAGCCAGTGGCGCCGTTCGACGGCAAGATCCTCGAGCGAGCGCTCGACTCACTTCTGAGTGCGGCACCGCAACTCGGCGGCAACGATGCCTATCGCTATGACCTGGTGAACCTTGCGCGGCAGGTGCTAGGGCAGCGTGGGGTAACCTACGTCAATCGCGTCGAGGTCGCATTCAACAAGCACGACAAGCCGGCACTGCTCGCGGCGGAGCGTGAGATCGTCACTCTGCTGCGCGATCTCGACGCGCTGGTTGGAACTCGCGAGGAATTCCTGCTCGGCAAATGGATCGCCGACGCCCGCCGTTGGGGCACGACGGATGCCGAACGACGGCTCTACGAATGGAACGCCCGAAACATCATCACCCTCTGGGGTACCAAGTGCACCGAGGGGCAGAACGACGACCTCAACCTCTACGCCTTCAAGGAGTGGCAGGGGATGTTCAGCGGCTACTTCCTGCCGCGCTGGGAAGCGTTCTTCACCGAGCTCAATCACGCGCTCGAAGTGGGCAAGCCGTTCGATCGCAAGCCATTCGCCACCGAGATGTGCGACTGGGAGCAGCGCTGGTCGAAGGGCACGTCAGCTTTCGCGACAGTGACTCATGGCGACGCGATCGCTGTGACCCGTGAGCTTTGGCGGAAGTACCGATGAACGATGGGCGATGGGCGATGGAACACTCGCGGCCTTTCGAGTGACCATCACCATTGATACCAGGATCAGCCCCAGCCCCAGCAACACGTCGGCCGACACGGCCTCATGCAGCAGGGTTGCGCCCCAGAGTACGCCGAAGATCGGCACGGCATAGGTCACGGTGGCAGTACGCAGCGCACCGATCTCGCGAATGAGCCAGAAGAAGACCAGATAGGCCACAGCGGTCGAAGCGAGCGCCAGCGCAAGCACCGAAGCGATCGCGTTGACTGGCGGCACAGCGCCCGGCAACGTGAATAGTGCGGGCAGCGCAAGCCAGAGCGCCGCCGAGACCTGCTGCCCCAATGCCAGCGAAAGCACCGGAACATCGGGCATCCGGTGCCGGGCATAGAGCCCCGCGGCGGCATAGAACAAGGCGCCCAGGAGCACCGCGCCGGAGGCGAGCAGGTTCGATGTCTCGCCCGGCTGCCACCCAACCAGCACTGCCACGCCCACGACTCCGACGAGGAGTCCAATGAGCCGCGCCGTCGACGGCCGCTCAATCCCCGCTACAGCGAGCATCCCGAACGAGAAGAGTGGCGTCGCTGCGAGCAGCACGGCCGACTTCGAGGCCGAGAGTTGCAGCTCGGCGGCAGAGACCAGCGCAAACGGTGCCGCGGCGTTGATCAGGCCGAGCACAAGGAGGCGCCGCCAGTAGGGGAGCAACTCGGCCTTCTCGTTGCGAACCCGGGCATAGATCCACAGCACCGCCGCCGCGATGAGGACTCGCGTCGCCGCCACCCCGAACGCGCCGAATGATGGCGCGGCAACACGAATGAAGACGAACGAGGCGCCCCAGGTGGCGGCGAGGAAGATGAAGGCGATCAGTTCGCGCGGACGCATCAGGTGGCTCGCGGTGTCGGCTGATAGGTGCCGGGCGTGAGGCGCGCAGCGATCGAGAGCCGGTTCCACGCATTGATCGTGGCGATTGCGAGGGTCAGGTCGGCAAGTTCCTTGTCGCTGAAGGCACCACGGACCGCCTCGTATTCGGCATCGGCCACGTGCCCGTCGGCGACGAAGGTCACGGCTTCGGTCCAGGCGAGCGCCGCGCGCTCCTTGTCGGTGTAGTACGGGCTCTCCTGCCATGCATCGAGTCCGGCGAGCCGCTGCTCGGTGTCGCCCAGCGCGCGAAGATCCTTCCAGTGCATGTCGATGCAGTAGGCGCAGCCGTTGAGCTGCGAGGCGCGCAGGCGCACGAGGTGGAGGAGCGTCTCATCGAGGCCGCTGGCGGCGACATACTGGTCGAGTGCATCCATCGCGTCATAGACACCGGGCGCGACACGGGCAAAGTGAATGCGGGTTTTCATCGGGGCTCCTCCTTGAGAGCGGTCACCGGCGCGATGGCGTCGCCCGCTGACACAGTGAATGGCGCAGCATGATCACAGATGAAGACAGCGAGGAAGCGGACCGCCTCACGCGTCGAGGCATTCGCCGAGACCTCGTGAATGGCGTTGGGGGCCTCATAGAAACTCTCGCCGGCGTGATAGACGTGAGCCGGCTCACCGCGGAGCTGCGTCCGCAGGTGCCCCTCGGTGACGTGGCCGACCACGGCGCAGGAGTGCGAGTGCGGGGCCGAGCCGGAGCCGGGGCCGTAGCTCACCTCGACGACCCGGGTCTCGAGTTTGGCGCCGTCTGCGGCGGGGAGCTTCTGGTCGAGGGTTACCCTCGTCTGCTCCACCCCGGTGGGCCCGGTACAGGCGAGGAGAGCAGTGGCGGCGAGTATGGCGAGGTATCGCGTTGCGTTGGTCATGGGGATAGAATACCGGATATATGGACCAGTCAGTAGATCCATTTTCCGTATTTCCTATGGACCACTTATGAGCAAGCGACCGGCCACTCTCCCGTTGATGCTGAAGCCGCGCCCGGCCGACGCGACCGCCACGCGCTGGCTCGCCGATGCCCTGCGCAGCGAGATCCTCTGCGGCTCGCTCGGCCCCGGCGCGCGACTTCCCTCGACCCGGGAGCTCAGTGCGCAGTACCAGCTCTCGCGAGGTACGGTGGTGAACGTGTTCGAGCAGTTGCGGTCGGAGGGATACCTGGTCGGCAGCGTCGGTTCAGGGACGCGAGTGAGCGCGATCCTTCCCGACGACCTGCTGCGTCCCTTCCGTGATGAGCCATCGGCGCCGCCAGCTCCACCGGCACGCGTATTCGCGAAGTTCTCGACTCGCGTCTCGCTCTTCAATGCGGTGTCGACGCGACCGATGCGCGCCTTCCGCGCCTGTCAGCCGGCGCTCGATCTCTTTCCCATTGATCTCTGGACACAGGTCGCATCGCGGCGGCTGCGTCGCGCCACCGTTGCCGACCTGCTCGGCACGGAGCCCTTCGGCTATCTGCCGTTACGCGAAGCGATCGCCGACTATCTCCGCACGTCTCGCGGTGTGCAGTGCACGGCCGAGCAGGTGGCGGTGGTGTCGGGGATGCAGGAAGCGCTCGACCTGGTGACGCGGCTAGTGCTCGATCCGGGCGATCGTGTCGCGGTTGAGGAGCCGACGTACAATGGTGCGATTCGCGTCTTCGAGGCGGTGGGTGCCAAGGTGGTCTCGATTCCTACCGACGACGAAGGAATCACCGTGGGCGGCGCGCGCTGGCGCAACGTGAAGCTCGCCTACGTCACGCCGGCGCATCAGTATCCGCTGGGGATGGGGATGAGTCTCTGTCGGCGACTCGAGCTGCTCGAATGGGCTCGCCTGCATGGTGCGATGCTTTTCGAGGATGACTACGACGCCGAGTATCGCTATCGCGGCCACCCGGTGCCGGCACTGCAGGGGCTCGATCGGCACGGCGTCGTCTTCTTTTCTGGAACCTTCAGCAAGGTGCTCTTTCCGGCATTGCGACTGGGTTACCTCGTGGTGCCAGAGGATCTCATCGATCGGGTGACGATGGCGAAGTCGGTGGTCACAAGGCATGCGCCGTTGCTCGATCAGGCGACGGTGGCCGACTTCATCAGCGAGGGGCATTTCGGGCGGCACCTGCGCCGGATGCGCGAGGTGTACGCCGAGCGGCTGGGGACTCTGCTCGAGAGCGGCCGCCAGGAACTCGCGGGGCTGCTCGACATTTCCGACATCGAGGCGGGACTGCAGACCGTGGGCTACATCGTCGGAGCACAGACCGGCCTCGAAGTCGAGCAGGGCGCGCTCAAGCACGATGTCGAGGTGACTTCCCTCTCGCGCTTCGCGCGCGGTGCTCTGCCACGCGAAGGCATTCAGCTCGGCTTCGCGGCGGTGGATGTGCCGGAGATCCGGCGCGGGGTCACCGGGCTGGCGCGGGTGCTGGGGGCGTAGGCGCAGCGCACGCGTCGCCCAAGAAAACGTTACACTTTCGGTAGCCTCTTTCGGGAGCAGCCCCTGCCCCACTCCGTCGCCACCTCCAGGTACTCGTCGCCCCGCTGGCAGACGGTGAGCCTGACGCTCCTCGTCATCTTCGCGCAGGCGGCATCAGCGCAGCTGAGCTCGCCGGACTCGGCACGCATCGCCCGCCTCAGCTCGCT
>JBDSMX010000063.1:0-23529 GCA_039915645.1 Gemmatimonadales bacterium
GGGTTCCTCGAAGGCGGCCCGAAACGGCTTCAGGCCAGCCTTCAAGAATAGCGTCCCGTCAGGCGGGCAGCAACCCGCGATCCCGCGCCAGTCCGACGATCCGCTCGACCTGCTGGGTCAGCGTGAGTGAGGTGCTGTCGACCAGGATGGCGTCGGCGGCCTGGGCGAGGGGGGCCACCGGCCGGGCCGCGTCCCGGCGGTCGCGCTCGGCAAGGGTGGCCGCCTCTCTCAACAATTGGCCTGCATCCACCTCGTCGCCCCGCTGGAGGAGTCGGCGGAGCGCCCGGGCCTCCGGGGAGGCGGTCAGGAAGATTTTCAGGGCTGCGTCCGGAAAGACGACGGTGCCGATATCGCGGCCATCCAGGACCGCCCCACCGGCCTCGGCCACCCCGGATCGCAGCTGCCGATTGACCCAGTCCCGCAGCAGCGGGTGGCCGGCCACCCGGGAGGCCCCAGCGCTGACTTCCGGGGTCCGCAGGATCTGGGCAAGGTCCCGTCCAGCGGCCCTCACCTCCAGCGCCCCCCCGATATGCACGAGTTCGATGCCAGCCTTGATCGCCGCACGAAGGATCCGCTCGGGGTCTTCGGTCCCTTCTTCGAGCGACACCCAGGCCAGGGCCCGATAGAGCGCTCCGGAATCGACGTGAGTCAAGCCGAGCGCGGTCGCCACGGCGGCACCGGTACTCGACTTGCCGGACGCCGAAGGGCCGTCGATCGCGATCACCCGCGGCGCCGTCATCCGGCGAGCCCCTCAAGGGCCGCAGCAAAGCCGGGGAACGACACGGCGGCGCAGCCGGGGTCGTCGATGTCGATTTGCGAGCCACCGCCCTTTCCGAGCACCGCAAAGGCCATCGCGATGCGATGGTCCCCACTGGTGATCACCCGGCCCACCAACGGCGCATCGGTCCCCACGACTACCAGGTCATCCCCCTCGGCCGCTGCCGTGACCCCGACCGCCCTGAGGTTGCTGACCATCAATGCCAGTCGATCACTTTCCTTCACGCGAAGCTCCTCAACCGAACGGAAACGCGAAGTCCCGGAGGCCCGGGCGGCGAGACAGGCGAGGATCGGAATCTCGTCGATGATGCCTGGGATCGCCTCGGGGGGTACGTCAGCCGGCCCGAGCGAGGACGCCCGCGCCACCAGGTCGCCGACCGGTTCGCCGAAGGGGGTATGCATTCCGTCGATCGTCACTTCCGCCCCCATCTGCCGGAGGATCTCCAGAAACCCGGTCCGGGACGGATTCAAACCGACTCCGGTGACCCTGATTTCGCCAGATCCCGCGAGCAGGGCGGCCGCCACGAGGAAGGCGGCAGACGAGGGGTCACCGGGAACTGCCAGCTCAAACGGGGCCAGCCGGCCAGTCGGGGCGAAGCGCAGGATTCCGTCGCGCGACGCCACTTCGAAGCCGAAGTGCCGCAGCAGGCGCTCGGTATGATCGCGAGTGCTGGCCGGCTCGTGGAGGACGACCTCGACTTCACCGGCGACCCCGGCGAGAAGCATCGCGCTCTTGATCTGGGCCGAAGCCACCGGCATCTGCCAGTCGAGCCGATTCAGCGATCCCCCGGTTATCCGGAGCGGGAGGCCGTCGCGCCCGCCATCGTCAACGACCGCGCCCATCCGGGAGAGCGCCCCGGTCACCCGGCGCATGGGCCGACGGCGGAGCGACCGATCTCCAGTCAGTGTGGCTTGAAATGGGTGACCAGCCAGAAGGCCCAGCAATAGCCGGGTTGTGGTCCCGGAATTGCCGCAGTGGAGGACAGTTGGCGGCGGAGAGAAGCGCCGATTGCCCTGCACCCGAACCGCTGATCCCGGGCGCACCGGGGAAATCCGGGTGCCGAGGAGTCGAAGCACGGAGGCGGTCGATCGCGCGTCGAGCGAGGTCAGCGCACCAGTGACCCGAGACTCCCCCGGAGCGAGCGCGGCGAACATCAGGGCACGATGCGTGATGCTCTTGTCGCCCGGGACCGTGTGGGACCCGGCGACGCGTTCCCGAGGGGCCATGTAGGGGCTTGCGCTCCTGCTGAAGACGTCAGAGGTGAAATCGAGCCCCGGAATCGTATCTTTCTCCGGCGTGGTGAACAACCGCGCCCCCGCTCCCACGACCGTCCACGGAACCCGATGACCACTCCCGTGATTGCGACATTTCCGGACGCCTGGCTTGGTGCGCAACTGGTCGAGGCCGACCTGGTGCCCGAAGCTCGAGTCGCCGCGCTGATCCCCTCCGGGAAGAATCGACTCTGGACGATGGTCGTCGACGCCGGCCTCACCAGCGACGCCGCCATCACTGAACTGCTCGCCGGGAAGTTCCGGTTGCCGGTTGCCGACTTGAGCACCGTCGACTCGCGCGCCGCGGCGGTGCTGCCCGAGACCGCCGCCCGGAAATACCACGTCGTGGCCCTCTCACTCGATGAGAAGACGGTCCGCCTCGCAACCGCCGATCCCAACGATTTCTCCGCTGAACAGAGCCTCGGCTTCCTGACGGGACGAGATGTGAAGATGGAAGTGGCGTCGCCGAGCGCGATCGCCGAGAAGCTCGATGAGTGCTACCGCCCGGAGAACAGCATCAACCGATTGCTGCAGGGTCTCTCCCCTGCCTCGATCGAACTCGACGTTCAGGTGGATGTCGAGGATCGGGATCCGGCACTCGATGCACCGATGTCGAAACTCGTCGATGCGATGATCGCCGACGCGGTCCGGATCGGCGCGAGCGATGTGCACAGCGAAATCGAAGGGGCCCACGTGATCGTGCGCTACCGCGTCGACGGTATCCTGCGCGAGGTGATGCGTCTCCCCGAGGCGGCCGGGGCCTCCCTGGTGCGTCGGGTAAAGATTGTCTCGGGCCTCGACGTCACCAACTCGATGACGCCGCAGGACGGTCGCAGCTCGGCTCGGGTGGACGGCCAGCAGGTCGACCTGCGCGTCGCGACGGCACCGGTCGCGCGGCGCGGCGAGAAGCTCGTCATCCGTATCCTGAACAAGTCCAATCTGCGCGCATCGATTCCCGAGCTGCAGCTGCCGGCAGACGAAGAAGCCGTGCTGATGCGGATGCTTGGGCATCGCGAAGGGATGGTGCTTGTCACCGGGCCGACCGGTTCCGGCAAGACCACCACGCTCTACGCCGTGCTGAACCATCTGCGCACCGGCAAGGTCAACATCGTCACCGTCGAAGATCCGGTCGAGTATGATGTCGACGGCATCTCGCAGATGCAGGTCAACGAAGCCCAGGGCTTCACCTTCGCGACGGCACTTCGATCAGTGCTGCGCCAGGATCCGGACATCGTCCTCGTCGGCGAAATTCGCGACGGCGAGACTGCGACCATCGCCATCCAGGCGGGCCTCACCGGCCACTTCGTTTTTTCCACGCTCCACACCAATGATGCGGTGTCGGCCGTGGTGCGCCTCCGTGACATGGGGGTCGACTCGTTCAAGGTCGGCACCGTGCTTCGCGGCATCCTGGCACAGCGGCTGGTACGCCGACTGTGCGAGCGCTGTGCCGAGCCGATGCCGCTCGAGGAGATTCCCGCTGAGGGACGGCCACCGGCGAGTTACACCGGGAAGTTCACGCCGCGGCGCGCGCCGGGATGCAAGGCGTGCAGCGGCAGCGGATTCAAGGGACGCGTTGCGGTGATGGAACTGCTGCCGGTCGAGGGTAGCGTCGGCCGCCTCATCGAGACCGGGGCACCCCAGGGCCAGATTCTCGAAGCTGCCGTGCCACATGGCTTGCGCACACTCTGGCAGAGTGGCCTGGTGCGCTTCTGGCTCGGGATGACTTCGTTCGAGGAAGTGCGGCGTGTGCTCGGCGACAGCGACCGCAGCAACAGCGAAGAGACCACTCAACAGGCCGCCGCGATGGCCACGACGCGACGCGCCCCGGCGCGGGAACCGACCACGACATCCCCCGATGGCGCAGGCGCGACTATCCTGCTCGCGGACGACGACGCACAGATGCGTCGCCTCCTCCGCACCGTGCTGGAACGGGAAGGCTTCAAGGTCATCGAGGCGACCGATGGGCTCGAAACACTCGAGGCGATCGACACGCAAGGGATCGATCTGGTCCTGCTCGACCACGACATGCCGCGGCTCACCGGCCTCGGCGTCCTCGAGGAACTTCGAGCCGCGATGGCCACGTCGACGCTCCCGGTGATCATGCTGACGGCGCGCACCGACGACACCGAAAGCCAGGCGCTCGAGCTGGGCGCGCAGGATTACCTCACGAAGCCCGTGCAGCCGCGGTCGTTGGTCGCCCGTGTCAAGGCCGTGCTCAAGCGCACAAGGATGGAGTGACCGTGGCCAAGATCCTGATCGTGGAAGACAGTCCCGACAACATGAAGCTCTTCCGCACGGTGCTCACGCTGAAGGGGCACGAAGTCCACGGCCTGCCCGGCGGGGAAGAATTGTTCAGCACCCTCGCAGCCGGACTTCCCGAACTGATCCTGATGGATATCCAGATGCCCGGCAAGGATGGCTTCGCGCTGCTGGCAGAAATCCGCGCGTCCGAATTCCGCGACCTCCGGGTCATCGCGCTCACGGCCCATGCGATGTCGGGCGATCGCGAAAAGGCGATGTCGGCTGGCTTCGATGGCTACATCACCAAGCCGATCGATATCCGCCTCTTCCCGGAACAGGTCCTCAAGGCACTCGCTGGAGAATCGCCGCAGGATGGCTAGGGAACGAGGCCTCAGGGCAGCTGGCGGGAAGCGGCTGAGCGAGACGGGTTCGTCGCGCCTGCTCCAGCAGATTCAGGCCGAGGTGCTTGAGGAGCTCGAGGTGCACGCCGCAGCTGCCGCCATCCCGGTGGCACCGCGGACCGCGCCGAGTGGCTGGCTCGCCGCTGCGATGCTCTCGTGGATCGCGGTGGCCGCACTGGTGTTCTTTCGACCGGCGCTCACGCGCGGTCCCGTTGCCGAGGTGGTCGACGTACCGCCAGCGCAGCGCGCGGCGTCGAACCGCTACGGCATCTGGCTCGCGGATGCGGCAGTGCGGCGATTCTACGCGAAGCAGCACCGGATGCCGTCGTTCCTCGGCGAGGCCGGCGTCGCCGACACCACCGTGCGGATGCGGGTGACCGGTGAAAAGAGTTACGAGCTTGAGGCAGGAGACGCCGAGGCGCCGCTCACTTTCGTGAGTGGCGGCTCGATCGATGCGTTCCTGGGAGAAAGCGTCCAGCGGCTTCGAGGCGAATGACGGCTACCAGCAAGCAACCGTGCCGGGCCTCACGACAAGCCGGTGCGGCGATGCCTCTGGAGGACCTCGGAAAATTCCGCAGCTCCCTGGTGCGGTCGCCAAAGCAGAGTCGCTCACGACAGCGTTCCACGATTCCGCCGACAGACTTTCGAAGCGGAGCTTCAGACCGGGTGACGAGACAAAGGCCAGTGTGTCCTCCTGACTGGTCGTGCCAAGGGCCAGCGCATAGCGGCCGACTCGGGAATACCACTCGGACTGTGCCTGATCGAGGCGCAGCAGTTCCGAGCGCAAGGCTTCGTGTCGGCGGCTGTCATCCCGGCGCGCGATCGCACTCGACGCGATCATCCAGAGGATGGCGACCAGCCCGAGGGCAGTCAGCATCATCAAGGTGAAGGTCCATGGCCGGGCGGGCGCGTTGGGAGTAGCGGTCGGAAGAGTCATGGCGTGGCAAACTCGCTCGGCGTCAGGGCGAAAGGCAACCGTCGAATCGAAGGAGGGACCCGATCATGACAACACCGGATTCCAGGGAACACGAACTGGGTGACGCGATCAAGAACGCGATCGAGGATCAGCGGCACTCGACCTCGGAACTTCGCGAACTGCGCGCCGACCGGAAACGGCACGAGGGAAACGCCAAGTACCAGCCGGGACTGCTCCTCTTCATTGTGGCGGCCTGGGCATTCATCGGCTATGTCTGGATCGCCCGCCCCGCGTTCATCTACGAACAGCAGCCCGCCGCCGCACTGACTCCGGCGCAGCGTGAAGCGCGGCTACGGTATGCGATCTACCTGCAGCGCGCCCGGGTCGACGCGTTCCGGACCGAACACGGTCGCCTGCCGGAGTCACTCCGGGAGACAGGTGCCGTCGAAAGCGGCGTGGAATATGAACGGACCGCGGAGAACGGGTATGACGTGTTCGGCTCCAGCGATGGGACGGTCCTTCGACTCAGCGATCGGATGTCGGTCGACTCCTTTTTGGGCGACGCGCGCCAACACCTTCCCGCCGCGACTCAGTAGCAGGCGGGTGACCCCTCGCGCGTGACGGCGGCGTTCGGCGCATAGGTCGGCGAACCCACGTATGAGCCGCAGGTCGTGAAGCCGGCGGCGACGATGCCCGAGTTCGTGACCGTGGCCGTCCAGCCTGCTCCCGTTGCGCTGTTGGGATTCTTCCGCGTGAGTGTCAGCACATTTCCCGGGCTCAGCCGGAACGAGAGCACCCCGCTCGACAGTGGCGATCCCGCGACTTCGGGACCGGTGGTGTAGCTCCCCGCATAGTCGGCATAGGTCGAGAAGAACGCCTCCTGGGCGCTCACCAGATTGCGCAGATCCGAGATCATCGATGCCTTGATTGCCCGCATCTTGGTGGCCTGCACCTTGGGGAAGGCGATGGTGACCAGGATGCCGATGATGGTGATCACGGCAAGCAGTTCGATGATCGTGAATCCCCGCCGCGCGTTCCGCATGCAGTGTTCTCCGAATCAGGGAGGTAGTACTCGGGGCGGGATTCGAACCCGCACGGGGTTGCCCCCTGGGGTGTTTAAGACCCCTGCGTCTGCCATTCCGCCACCCGAGCAAGCTGCGAACAATATGCCACGTCCTGCCCTGCCGCGCCCCCCACTACCTTTCCCCGCGATGCGAACCCGAACCCTCCTCCCGATCCTGCTGGCGCTGTGTGTCTCCCGCGTGCCGGCCCAGCTTCCGCTCCTGACTGCGCCGCGCGGGACCCTGCGGATCGAATTCGGCGGCGGCTTCTTCCCGGCGACGTCGGCCTTCGCCGACGGCCGAAAGCGCGATCTCGGCGAACCGCTGACGCTGGGGTCTATCAACGCCGCCGCCACACCCCTGCTCGGGGATCTCGAGAGTCGTCTTGCAGAGATCCTTGGTCGCCCGGCAAACAGCACCGGGCTGGGTGGCATCACCACGGTGGCGGAGCGCCAGCGCGGTGTAGCGACCATCGGGCTCGCCCTCGGGGTCACTCGCCGGATCACGGTCTCGGGCACCGTCCCCATCGTGTCGGTCCGGTCGCAGCGCGCGCTGACGTATGATCCCTCCGGCGCCACGGTCGGACTCAACCCGGCCGATCCCAACATCGGAGATGCGGCAGGACGGGCGCGGACGACGGCCTTCTTCACCGAGCTTGATGCCGCGATCGCCACACTGACGACGAAATACAACCGCGGCGATTACGCCACCGATCCCACAGCGCAGGCGCTCGCTCAGCAGACGCTCAGCGACGCCCCCGCCTTGCGGTCCTCGCTCTACACGCTGCTGATGGACAGCGTGAGGGCGAGCGCAGTCTTGCCCACTGATGTGAGCGCAGATGGCGCCGCCCTGCTGACCCGTGTCACCACGTTGCGCAACAAGTTCACCAGCGGGCTGGGCATTGCCGGTTTCACCGGCGTGCCCGCGCTCCCGACCACCACAATCACGGCGGCTGGATTCGATGCGTTGCTTGCGGCCCCCACCGGCTTCGGCCTACTGGCGCCGGAGGATCGGCCGATCGTCGGCCTGGGAGACATTGAAGGAGCCGTCACGATCGAGCTGATCCAGCATGGGCGACCCGGCGATGCCAGCTGGCTTGGCTTCTGGATGCAGGGTCTCGGGCGGTTCCCCACCGGCCAGCTCGCGCGACCGCAATTTCTCTTTGACCAGGGGACGGGCGATCGGCAGATCGACGCGGAGGTCGCCGGCATTGTCGAGTTGGGGCGCCACCGCCTCGGGCTGCGAGCCGAAGGGCGCTATGTCATGCAACTGGCGTCGGACCATTTCGCGCGCATTGGCGGGCGCGACCAGCTGCTCATCCCGGCGTACCGCACGGCGGGTGTGCACCACAACCCCGGCGACATCATCGCGGTAACGGTGCAGCCATTTTTCCGGCTCGCGCCGCGCCTCGCCTTCACCGGGCTCGTTTCCTACCAACGGCGGGGAGCCGACGCGACCAGCTATGTCACCGGGCAGAATCCCGTTGGTGGTGCCGCCGCGGCGATCCTCGACGCCGGCACCGGGGCCGACGCAACAATTGTTGGCGCCGGCTTCAGCTATGTGCACGATGGACGACATCGAGATGGGATCCTGCGGATGCCGGTTGAGGCCGGCCTGTCAGTCGAGCGTACCGTACGGAGCGGAAGTGGTGTGGTACCGGCGACGCTAACTTCCCGGCTGGTCTTCCGGGTCTACAAGGCGCTCGTCAGGCAGTAGCAGCACCACGGAGCAACGACTGCGCGAGTCGGCGCGCGGCATCGTCATCCGCATCACCGAGCATCCGGGCGACTTCGAGCACCCGGTCCTCGCCGAACAAGGTCACGACATCGCTGGTGGCAATCCCGCCGCGGGTTGCTTTCGCCACCCGAAGATGATGGTCGGCACGCGCCGCGATCTGCGGCAAGTGCGTGATCACCAGCACCTGATGCCGCTCCCCGATCTGACTGAGTGCTTCGCCGACTCGGGCACCAACTTCCCCACCGATACCCTGATCGACTTCGTCGAAGACGAGCGTGGGCACGGCGTCGTGCCGCGCGAGGACGACCTTGAGCGCCAGCATCAGTCGGGACAGTTCGCCACCGGACGCCACACGTGCCAGCGGCAGCGCCGCCATGCCGCGATTGAGGCGCACCATCAGGGTGACGGCCTCGGCGCCATTGGTGCCGATGGTGGCCTGGGGTTCAAGCGCCACCGTCAGTTCACCGCCAGCGAGACCGAGCCGGGGGAGCAGCCGGTTGGCCTCTCGGCCGAGTTGCTCACCCGCCTGCTGGCGACGCGCCGAAAGCTCCGCCGCGATCGTGGCAAGCGCCGTTTCGGCCGCACCGATCCGCGTCGCGAATGTCCGCAGGTCGAGGGTGGCCGAATCGAGCAAATCGAGTTCCGCCCGCGCCTCGTTGCGCGTCGAAAGCACGTCGGCGAGCGTGGTGCCGTGTTTCTGCTTCAGTGCGTAGAGCGCGTCGCGGCGACGCTCGAGCGAGTCGAGGCGTGCGGGGTCTTCGGCGAGTTCGCTGGCATAACTGTCGGCAAGGCGAGCGAGTTCGTCGAGCTGGGCATAGGCGGCATCGAGCAGCTCGCGCCACGGCGCGACGCTGTCGTCGAGGCGTTCCAGCGCGTTGAGTGAGCGCTCCGCACGCGCGATGGCATCGCGTGCGCTGCCATCATCGCCGTCGAGGGCCTCGCGCATCTGGCGGGCATGATCGCCGAGGGCCCCGGCGTGTCCGAGTCGCACGACCTCGCGGTCGAGCGAGATGTCTTCATCGGGGCGAGGCTTCGCGGCATCGATCTCGGTGATGATGTGTCGCAGCCAGTCGGCACGACGCTGTGCGACATCGCGGCGCGCAGCCAGGTCGGCTGCTTCGGCACGCAAGGCCTCGAGTTCGGCGTGTGCCGTCGCGACGGCACGCGCAAGTGGCAGGGCATCGCCAAAGGCGTCGAGGAGATCGCGCTGGACGGACGGTTCGAGCAGCTGGATCGTCTGGTGCTGCCCGTGGAGATCAACCATCGCTTCACCCAGCCGGGCAAGGGCACCCACCGTCGTCGCCGAGCCGTTGATCCAGGCGCGTGATCGCCCCTCGGCAGTGACCTCGCGCCGGAGGACCAGCGACTCCTCG
Organism: Gemmatimonadales bacterium; assembly: GCA_039915645.1. Lineage (GTDB taxonomy): Bacteria > Gemmatimonadota > Gemmatimonadetes > Gemmatimonadales > GWC2-71-9 > Palsa-1233. The sequence continues at coordinate 9,779 of JBDSMX010000063.1, forward strand.
ATCTCGACTCCGGCGGCTTCGAGCAGGGCGCGCGCTGTTGCCGGAATGGCATCGAAGACGCCTTCGATCACGGCACGGTTTGCGGTCGGCCGAACGGCCGCGCGGTCGGCCCGATCGCCGAGAAGCAGTGCGATGGCATCGACGAGCATCGACTTTCCGGCACCGGTTTCGCCGGTGAGTACGTTGAGGCCACCCGCCAACTCGAGCGTGACATCGGCGACCGTGGCGAGATCGCGGACCCGCAACGAGACGAGCGTCACTGGTCGCGGTCGGAGAGGTCGCCCCAGTGCAACTTCTCCCGCAGGCGACGGAAGAAGCCCGGGTCGCCGAAGCGAACGAGGACCACACGCCACGGCGCCAGCTTCACTTCGAGCACCTCACCCGGCGCCAGCATCGCGCTCTCCTGACCATCGAACGAGACCAGCATGTCGTTGACGCGAGTGTCGAGCGGTTCGATGCTTACGACGGCGTCGGCGCGCACGACGATCGGACGGACGCCCAGCGAGTGGGCGCAGATCGGGGTCACGATCATCGCTTCGAGCGAGGGCACCACGACGGGGCCACCCGCGCTCAACGAGTAGGCCGTCGAGCCGGTCGGAGTCGACACCACCAGGCCATCGGCGGAGACCGGTCCCATCGGCTCACCGTCGATGAGTACCTGGAACCGCACCACGCGGGCCACACCCCCCTTGTGGAGGACGACGTCGTTGAGCGCAGCAAGCTCCTCGCGGACGGTTCCGTCGGTGCCACAGACGGTGGCGACCAGCGCTGACCGGACGGAGAGCCGATGTTCGCCCGCAGCGAAGAGGGTAAGGGCCTCGGCGGCCCCGTCGCGCGCGACTGATGTGAGGAAACCGACTCGCCCGAAGTTGACACCGAGAATCGGCACTTCCCGACCCATCAACCGCCGCGCCCCGCGCAGCAGCGTACCGTCACCGCCGAAGGTGACCAGCAGATCGATGGCATCGGGGTCGAGCGGCGTCAGCGGACTCGGACAAAGGGCCTCGAGTTCCTCATCGCCAGCGAGCGACCAGCCTCGTTCGCCTGCGAGGCGGGCCGTCTCCGCCAATACCGCCCGAAGGTCGGCGTAGCGCGGATTGCCGACGAGTCCGATGCGCAGAGTGGCCTCAGCGCGCTGGGGCTGGAGTGAGAGCAGCGCGAACCGATGCCGCGATTCGCGCGGGCGAGAGCCCGTAACGGTCCAGCTGTTCGACACGCGGGGCCTGCACCACCAGCTCATCGGGAATGCCGAGGGCGATCACGCGGACTTCGGGGTGTGTCTGCTGGAGACGTCCCGCGAGATAGGCGCCGAAGCCGTTCACGACCGACCCTTCCTCACAGGTCACGAGGATCCGGCAGTCGCGGACCAGCTCCGCCAGCATGGTCTCATCGAGCGGCTTGATGAAGCGGGCGTTGACCGCTGCAGGATCGAGCCCTTCGGCGACGAGCAGGTTCGCGGCCTCTAGCGCAGCGAGTGCCATGGTGCCGGTTCCGAGAATCGCAACATCCTTGCCTGAGCGAAGCATCTCCCAGGTGCCGTAGGGTACCGGGGGTACGCTCGCGACCGGATTGGGATCGACCGGCGTCTTGTCTCGCGGATACCTGAGCGAGAATGGCCCATCGTGCGTCAGCGCCGTGCGCAACAGGCCGACAAGTTCATCGGCGTCCTTGGGGGCGGCAACCGTCATCCCCGGGATGGCAAGCATATAGGGAATGTCGTAAAGCCCCATATGCGTCTGACCATCCTCACCCACCAGCCCTGCGCGATCCATGCAGAACACCACCGGCAGCTCCTGCACGGCGATGTCGTGGATGATGTTGTCGTACGCGCGCTGGAGGAACGTGGAATAGATCGCCACCACCGGTCGGATGCCCTGCGTGGCGAGGCCGCCTGCGAACGTGACCGCGTGGCCTTCGGCGATACCGACATCGAAGAAGCGCTTCGGATGCGCCTTCTGGAAAATGTTGGTGCCGGTGCCCGATGGCATCGCGGCCGTGATGGCGACGAACTCCGGATAGTCGTCGGCAAGCGCGACCAGGGTATCGCCGAACACCTGCGTCCACGTTGGCGGCCCGCTCGCCTTCTTGCGCGCCTCGCCCGTCTTCGGGTCGTAGGCAGCCAGGCCATGCCACTTCTCGCGATTCGCCTCGGCGAAAGCGAAGCCCTTCCCCTTCTCGGTGAGCACGTGCAGCACGCGCGGCCCCTTCATCTTGCCGACGAAGGCGAGGGTGTCGCCAAGCTTTTCGAGATCGTGTCCGTCAATCGGGCCGAAGTAGCGGAAACCGAGTTCCTCGAAGAGCATGCCCTCCGAGAAGAGGTTCTTGACCGACTCCTCGACATTTCGGGCGAGGTGCACGACGCCGTCGCCGAAGACGCCGCCCAGCTTGAAGGTCACCTTCTTGACGGCTTCCCGTACGCGGTCGGTGCGCGGATCGGCCACGATGCCGCCGAGCATCTTGGAGATGCCGCCGACGTTGGGTGAGATGCTCATCCCGTTGTCGTTGACGATCAGCAGGATGTCGCAGTCGGAATGCCCGGCGTTGTTCATTGCTTCGTAGGAGAGGCCGCAGGTGAGCGCGCCATCGCCTACCACCGCGATCACCTTGTTGTGCTCGCCGTGGAGATCGCGCGCAGTGGCCATCCCCAACGCTGCCGACATGGCGGTACCGGCGTGCCCTGCCCCGAACTGGTCGTGCTCGCTTTCGTCACGCTTGAGGAAGCCCGAGATGCCGCCCACCGAACGCAGCGTCTCGAAGCGATCGTTCCGTCCCGTCAACAGCTTCCACGCGTAGGCCTGATGTCCGACATCCCAGACGACCTTGTCGGTCGGGGAGTCGAACTCGTACAGGAGGGCTATGGTGAGCTCAACGACGCCGAGAGACGCCCCGATGTGACCGCCAGTGACCGAGACGCACTCGATGAGACGGTCGCGAATTTCCTGCGCCAGCTGGGGGAGCTGCTCGCGCGAAAGCCGCTTGAGATCGGCGGGGCCCTGAATACCGGCAAGGAGGGACACTGTCGCTCCGGAAGCGGAAGTAGTCATGATGTTCTGGTCACAATATACCGTGCCAGGGCGCCCAGAGACTCGCGTGGGACCCCGGCCGCCTCGAGCGCCCGGAGCCCCTCCGATTCATGATCGGATGCGGCGAGTCGGGCGGCGTCAACGCCCAGAAGGCCGACATAGGTGGATTTGGCCAGCTCTGCGTCCCGGCCGGCCGTCTTGCCGAGGGTTTCCGAGGTTGCCGTCGCATCGAGGACATCATCGGCCACCTGGAAGGCGAGTCCGATTTCATCGCCGAAGCTGCCAAACGCCTTGAGAACGGCATCGCCAGCACCCGCCGCGAGCCCGCCGAGCAGGACCGCTGCCCGGATGAGTGCGCCAGTCTTGCCTCGATGCACCGCCATCAACTCCGGGAGGTCGAGTCGGCGCCCTTCCGCCTCGAGATCGAGCCACTGCCCGCCGACCATGCCGCGGATCCCGCCGGCTTCGAAGAGGGCGGAGGCCAGCCTGCCGATCGCGACCGAGTCCAGACCGAGAGCACGGCCGGCACGGACGAGTTCCTCTGCGGCCACGGGCACGAGGAGGTACCCCACGCGGGTCGCCGTGGCGACATCGAAGGCACGATGGGTCGTTGGCCGCCCGCGCCGCAGGTCATCATCGTCCATGCAGGGCAGGTCGTCGTGGACGAGCGAATACGTGTGCACGATCTCGACGGCCGTCGCCACACCGGAGATCGCAGGCGAGGTCCCGCCGGCGGCACGGTAGGCGGCAATCACCAGTGCGGGACGAACGCGCTTGCCGGGACTGCGCAACGCATACGCGAGTGCTTCGCCGAGCGGGGCGGCCATGGTCGCGGACATTCTCGTAGCGCACTGCTCGAGCTCGCTGTCGACGACCTCGCGGGCCTCTGCCAGGAGGGCGATCGCGTCGCCCCCCGGCCGCTCAGCCATCGAGTGGAGCCGTCCGGAGTTCGCCGCTGGACTCCTGCACGACTTGCAACACGCGCGCTTCGGTCTCACCCAGCTTCTTCTGGGCCTCCCGCAGGCGTGCCACGCCTTCCTCGAACAGCGCGAGCGCCGCCTCGAGATCGAGATCCTGCTCCTCGAGGCGCCGAACAATCTCCTCGAGGCGCTTCAGGTCGCTGCCCAGGGTCGGAGCATCAGTCATGGTGATTCCTCCACGCGCGCTTCGACGGTGCCGTCGGCGACGCGCAGGTTGAAGTGGCGCCCCACCGTGAAATCCGCGGTGGTGCGCAACACACGTTGATCATCGCCGAGTGGCACGGCGAAGCCGCGCCCAAGCACCGCCACCGGCGACAGCGCATCAAGCTGCGCCGCCAGACGCGCCGTATCGGCCTGTCGCCGGGTCACCTGACGGCGCATCGCCGGAGCCAATGTGGCCTCAAGCCGGAGCAGTTTTTCCCGAGGGCGCGTGACGTGGCGTGTCAGTGCCGGCGCCAGGCGTCCGTGGACGTTGAGCAATCTCCGTTCGACGGTACGAAGGCGCGTGGTGAGCGCCGCCGTCATTCGGTCACGGGTGCGTTCGAGACGAAGCTGTTGCTCGCCGACGGTCGCCAGCGTCATTCCGAAGAGTCGGCTGCCGAGTTCGGACAGCAGGCGCTGGACCGCCATCCGATCCGGCAGGGCGAATTCGGCCGCCTGCGACGGCGTCGCCGCACGAACATCGGCAACGAGGTCGGCGAGGGTGACGTCGACTTCATGTCCAACCGCGCTGATCACTGGCACCGGGCAGGACGCGATCGCACGACAGAGTGCTTCGTCATTGAACGCGGCAAGATCTTCCTTGGATCCACCCCCACGTCCGATGATGCAGCAGTCGATGCGCTCGAGTCGGGAGACGATCGCCAATGCGTCAACGAGTTCCTGTGGCGCGCCATCGCCCTGCACCGCGCTGTTGACGACGAGCAACTCCACGCCGGGCCAGCGTCGAGCGGCCACGGTGATGATGTCGCGGACTGCGGCACCGGCAATCGATGTGACCACTGCGATCCGGGTGGCATACGGCGGCAGCGGTCGCTTGCGCGCGGGGTCGAGCAGGCCATCGACCAGCAATCGCTGCTTGATCTGTTCCACCGCTTGCGCCTGGGCCCCGACACCGGAAGCGGGAAGCACCTGCGTCACGTTGAAGCGAAGCGAGGTCCGCTCCTCCCACACGTTTGGCGTACCGAGCACGAAGACCTCGGTACCTTCCTCGAGCGGTCCCTTGAGGCGGGCTGCAGCGAACTTCCACATGGTGCAATCGACCTTCGCCTCGGCATCGCGCAAACCGAAATACCAGTGCCCGCTGGGATAGCGCTTGACGCCGACAAGTTCTCCCTTCACCCATACTGCCGGGAACTCATCCTCGACCCTTCGCTTGATGGTACGGGCGAGGCGGGTAACGCTCCAGGCCTCGTCCATCCCGCTCATCGGGTGCCGCCTTGCAGCGTGGCGGCCTGCAGGGTGTTCGCCAGCAGCATCGCGATGGTCATCGGTCCCACGCCACCGGGGACGGGAGTGATCGCACCCGCCACTGGAAGCACGGCCTCGAAATCGACGTCGCCCACCACCCGATATCCCCTGGGGCGGGTCGCATCCTCGATCCGGTTGATGCCGACATCGATGATGGTCGCGCCCGGCTTGACGGCGTCGACACCAATGAAATTCGCGCGGCCAATGGCCACGATCAGGATATCGGCCGAGCGACAGATGGCGGCGAGATCGGCCGTCCGCGAGTGCGCCACCGTGACCGTGGCATCGCCGCCGGGCCCTGACTGCAACAGCAGCGAGGCCATCGGCCGCCCGACAATCGTGGAGCGACCGACGATCACGGCGTGCGCGCCACGCGTGGCGATTCCCGACCGGATCAGGATTTCCTGGATGCCGTAGGGAGTGGCCGGACGAAACGCCGTGGGATCACCCAGCACCAGCTTGCCGACGTTCATCGGGTGGAAGCCATCGACGTCCTTCGCGGGGTCGATGCGCCGGAGCACCTTGTCGGTGTCAATATGTGGCGGCACCGGCAGCTGGCAGAGAATGCCGTGGATTTTCGGATCGCGGTTGAGGCGGTCGATCGTCGCCAGCAGCTCGGCCTCGCTGGTGTCGGCAGCGAGGAGCAGGGTCTCCGAGTGCATGCCGGCGTCAATGCATGCCTTCTCCTTGGAGCGGACGTAGATCTGCGACGCGGCGTTCTCACCAACAAGCACCACGGCGAGTCCAGGCACGATGCCACGGCTCCGAAGCGCGGCGACCGATGCGGCGACTTCGGCCCGGATTCCCGCCGCGATGGCGACACCGTCGAGGATGCGTGCGCTCACTTCGCCACGTCCGTTGCGCGAGTCTCCCGGATGACGGTGACCCGGATCTGACCGGGATACTGCAACTCGCCCTCGATGCGACGTGCAATGGTCTCGGACAACGTCTGTGCCTCGGCGTCATTGACCTTCTCGGGCACCACGATGACACGAATTTCGCGGCCGGCCTGGATCACGGTGGTCTTCTCGACGCCGGGATAGCTGCTCGCGATCTCCTCGAGGCGCGTCAATCGCTTGACGTAGCTCTCGAACGCCTCGCGACGCGCCCCGGGACGCGAACCGCTGATCGCATCGGCCGCCTGCACCAGCACCGACTCGCTGCTGTCGTGCGCCACGTCGTCGTGGTGGGCCTCGATGCAGTTGATGACCGCCGCGCTCTCACCGTACTTGCGGGCCATCTCGACGCCAAGCTGTACGTGCGTCCCTTCATGTTCGTGGGTCAGCACCTTCCCCATGTCGTGGAGGAGGCCGCCCCGGCGGGCGAGCGCGGCATCGAGGTGGAGTTCGGTCGCCATCATGCCGGCGATCCAGGCAACCTCCTTCGAGTGCTCGTACATGTTCTGGCCGTACGAGGTACGATACCGCATCCGGCCGACCAGCTTGATCAGTTCCGGATGGAGTCCGTGCACGCCCGCGTCATAGGCGGCGCGCTCACCCAGTTCAACCAATTGTCCATCGAGTTCAGCGCGGGCCTTGACCACCAACTCCTCGATTCGGCCAGGGTGAATCCGGCCGTCGGCGACGAGTGACTCAAGTGCACGCCGGGCGACCTCGCGGCGAATCGGATCGAAGCAGGACACCACAACGGTATCGGGTGTGTCATCGATGATGACATCGACGCCGGTCGCGAGTTCGAAGGCCCGGATGTTCCGGCCTTCGCGACCAATGATCCGTCCCTTCATCTCGTCGCTGGGCAAGGCCACGGCCGCGACGGTGCTCTCGGCAGTGTGCTCTGCCGCGAGACGCTGAGTGCTCATCGAAATCAGGCGGCGCGCTTCCTTGTCGGCCTCGCGACGTGCCTTCTCCTTGATCTCACGCGCGAGCGCGGCCGCCTGCGTCCGGGCCTCGTCCTCGACCTGCTGGCGGACTTCACGCGATGCCTCCTCTGCCGTGAGCCCCGCGACACGTTCCAGGCGCCCCTGCACCTCATGCTGGTCACGCGCGATCGCGTCGCGCTGCTCCGTCAGCCCGGCCTCGGCTCGTGCCAGTTCGGCCCGACGCTGCTCGACCACCCGTTCCTCGGCGCGATGATGATCCTGGCGCTCGGCCAGCTGACTCTCGCGGTCGCCGAGGCGACGTTCCGAGCGCTCGACTTCCTCACGACGACGCGCGGCCTCTCGCGTCGCCTCTTCCTTCAGTGCGAGCGCCTCTTCCCGCGCCGCCACGAGCTGACGTTCCCGACCGATGGTGGCCTCACGCTCTGCCGCCACCCGCATTTCGGTTGCTTCCCGCTCCGCGGCGGCGCGCATTTCGCCGGCGTCGCGGGCGGCGATGCTGCGTACCTCGACGGCATCGCGCTCCGCCGTGGCGACCAGCGCACGCGCCGAGCGTCCTTTCGAGGCCAGCAGGAGATTCCAGAGGAAAGCACCCAGGAGGATGCCCAGCACGGTGCCGACACCGGCAGCGGCGAGGAGGGACGTGTCGATCATCTATGCTCCATGCGACGCCAACGGCGTCGCCTTGCAGTCAGTCGTTTCCGACGCGCTGCCCGCGCTTCGCAGGCGGCAGGAGGCGGGCCAGATCATCCGTCAACGTGGTGACCCGCGATGCCATGTCGAGGTCCGCGCGCCGCGCGCGGAAGAGCTCATCGGTCACGGCGAGGCCGGCGAGAATCGCGGCCTTGTGTGCTTCGATCGTCGGGAGCATGGTCCGGATGCGCCGGAGCGCGTCATCGAAGTAGGCCGCCACTTCCCGGGTATACTCGGGCGGCAACTCGGAGCGGACCACCAGCTCCTCTCCCCCGACCTGTACCCGCACCGAGTGCCGTGGAGCGTCGCTCATACCGGCACCTCGGGCTCGAACTCGCCCTCGACAAAGGAAAGTCGCTGCTGCATCCGGAGCAGGGCCTCGCGAGCACGATCGACGCGCGCATGCAGGTCAAGGTTTTCGCGCTCGAGATCGAGCAGATGGACGCGCATCCGGACCACATCGTCACCCGGCACCATCCCATCGGTGGCCTTGAGGCCCGATAGTTCTCCCTCTGCCTTGAGGCAGCGACGTCGCCAGGCCGCGAGCTCGTCGGTCAGATGCCGAAGCACCCGCTCGAGATCGGCGACGGCAGCGAGGTCAGGTCGAACGTAGGGTGACGTCAAGCTCACGCTCCAGCGAAGTACGCAGACGACCCACTGCCTGCTCCACTTCGGTGTCGGTCAAGGTGCGGTCGGTGGCACGGAATACCAGTCGTACGGCCACGCTACGAGTACCTGGTGGAAGCGACGCGCCGCGGTACTCATCCACCACGGTGACCGATTCGAGTCCCTGACGCTTGCCTCGCGATTCGAGCAGCGTCGTGATCTCCACCACAGGACGAGTCACCGGAACCAGGAGTGCCAGATCACGGGTGCTCGACGGGAACGCGGGTGTGCCACGGAAGTCCGCCTCCGGCCTGCCCTGCTCGGCAACCGTAATCTCGCCAGCGTAGACGGCGGTGGCCCAGGGCGGTGCATCGGCGGCGACAGGCGCACAGCGGCCCACCACACTCCCGGAGCGATCGATGGCGACCCACGTTCCCCCGTCAACTTGGACCGTCGCGTCAGGTTGCGCCAGAGCGACAAGCCCCTCGAACAGCGCCCGGGCATCCCACGCATCCCAGGGTGCCGATTTGCCTGCCGCCGACCAGTGCGCCGGCTGGCGTGCGCCAGTGACCGCAAATGCCGCCCGCAGCGACTCGGCCGGCGGCGAACCCGCCGCCGTATGCCTGAAGGTGGTGCCGACCTCGAAGAGCCGCACATCCCCGACATGATTCGCCCAGTTGCTCTCGACGTGGCGCACCAGCGAAGGCACCAGCGTTGATCGCAACATGCCGTGTTCGGCGGAGAGCGGGTTGAGCAACCGCGGCGCGACCGCGCTCTCATCGCTCACCATCGGCAAGGTCATGACTTCCGACAGCCCCAGCGCGGCGAGCCCGACACGAACGCGGGCAGCGGCTCCCCAGCCGGTGTCATCACTGCGTTGAGCCGGGCGGAACGGCCGCAAGTCGACCGGGATATTTTCGTAACCGTGGAGCCGCGCAATTTCCTCGACCAGATCGATCTCCGAGGTGATATCGGGCCGCCAGCCAGGGACGTCGACTGCAATCCGCTGATCATCAGGCTTGCTCACGACCGTGGCGCCAATGGCGACGAGGTGCTTCTCGATCTCGATCCACGGCATCGTGACACCCAGGACCTGTGCCACTCGTGCCGGACGGAGGAAGATCCGCGGCGGAAAGGCCGGTACCGGCGTGCAATCCACGGTGTCACCGTCGAGGTGGCCACCCGCCACCGTGATGATCATCCGGATGCAGCGACGGAACGCGTCGACGGCGCCCCACCGGTCGGTGCCGCGCTCGAAGCGTTGTGACGCGTCGGTCGAGAGACCCACAGACCGGCGCGCCTTCCGCACGCGCGACGGGTCGAACCAGGCACACTCCAGGAAGACATCCGTGGTGCCATCGGTCACTTCGGTGTCGCGACCGCCCATGACGCCGGCGATACCGATGATGCGCTCGGCGTCGGCGATCACCAGCGTCCCCTCGGCAATGGGCCGCGCGACACCATCAAGCGTGGTCACCGACTCACCCGCGTGTGCCGCGCGCGCAATGATCGCGGGCCCACGCAGGGTCGCGGCATCATAGGCGTGCGTGGGCTGGTTGAGTTCGAGCAGGATGTAATTGCTGACGTCGACCACATTGTTGATCGAACGCGAGCCAACGCTCTCGAGACGCCGACGCAGCCACTCCGGCGAAGGTCCGATCTTCACACCACGAATCACTGCGCCCAGGAACCGACCGCACCCTGTGTCGGAAACAGCCAACCGAACACCACCGACCGTGGCCTCATCGGTATATCGCACGGGTGTGGGCAGATCGACATCGGCGAGCCCAGGAACGTCGGGCAGGCGATACGGAATGCCATATGAAGTCGCCAGTTCGCGCGCGACTCCCTTGTGTCCGAGGAGGTCGGGGCGATTGGGTGTGACGTCGATTTCGAGCTGTTCATCGCCGACGTCGAGCACATTCACCAGGGGTGTTCCCGGTGCGGCATCGGTCTCGAGTGTCAGCAGGCCATCGTGATCCTGCCCCAGACCCAGCTCGCGCGCCGAACAGAGCATCCCTTCCGATGCGACACCGCGCAACTTCCGCTTCTCGATCACCAGACCACCGGGCATCGTCGTTCCGAGGCGCGCGAACGGATACTTCGCGCCGGCGGCGACATTGGGCGCTCCGCACACCACCGTGAAGAGCGTGCCGCTACCTTCATCAACGGTGGTGACGCGCAGTTTGTCGGCATCGGGATGCGGCTGGACGCTCGTCACGAGGCCGACCACGAACGCGCCAAGGTCGGCGCCAACCGGGGCGATGGCATCGACAGGCGCACCCAGCATCGCCAGCCGGGCCGCAACATCACGCGAGTCGAGCGGACGGCGCAGGAACGCTTCGAGCCAGCGGCGGGAGACCTTCATCGGCCGAGCCCTCCGAACTGCGTCAGGAAGCGCATGTCGCCACCGTAGAGGAGCCGGATATCGGGGAGGGCGAACCGCTGCATCGCGATGCGCTGCGGCCCCATCCCGAAGGCGAAGCCAGTGTACCGCTCCGGGTCCACATTGCAGTTGCGCAGGACATTCTCGTGCACCATGCCGCAGCCGAGAATTTCCATCCAGCCGGTGCCCTTGCAGGCGCTGCAGCCGGTGCCGCCACAGATCGCACAGCCGACATCCATCTCGGCAGAGGGCTCCGTGAACGGGAAGAACGAGGGGCGGAAACGCACCTTGGTATCGCTGCCGAGGAACTTGCGCGCGAAATGCGCCAGCGTCGCCTTGAGATCGACGAAGGTGATCCCCTCGTCGACGGCGAGTCCCTCGATCTGCGAGAACGCCGGCGCGTGCGATGCATCAAACGGGTCGTTGCGATAGACGATGCCAGGAATCACCACGCGATATGGTGGCGGTCCCGCCTGCATCACTCGCACCTGCACCGGCGAGGTATGCGTGCGCAGCAGCAACCGGTCGCCCACGCCTCGATCGACGCCAGCGGGGTCGAGGTAGAGCGTGTCGTGCATGTCCATCGCAGGATGGTCGGGCGGGAAGTTGAGCGCCCCGAAGTTGAGCGCTTCACTCTCGACTTCGGGACCCAGCGCCACGGTGAATCCGAGACCGGCGAAGATCGCGACGATCTCCTCGACCACGAGCGTTACCGGATGACGCGTGCCCGCCCAGGTGCCGCGGCCAGGCATCGTGAGATCGATCGCGGCCGGGTCGTGTGCGCTCCCGGCATCCGCAAGCGACGCACGGCGCGCCGCGAAGGCGGATTCGAACTCGCCCTTGAGCTGGTTGAGTGCGCCACCAAGCGCCCGCTTCTCCTCGATCGGGAGCGCGGCAAGCGCCTTCAGCTGATGCGTGAGGGCGCCCTGCTTCCGGCCGAGGATGGCAATCTCCTCGGCCTCGAGTGCGGCGGCATCGAGGGTGGCAACCGCCGAGAGGCGGTCACGCAATGGCTGCAGCGTCGGGTGATCGGACACGGGCACGCGGGCTCCGGACAGGAACTGCGAAAAACCGGCGTGGGGCCGCCCGTACAGCGACGGCCGGCCCCACGAGAGTCACGTCAAAGCGGGTGAATCACCCCTGGTGCGACTTCGCGACCTCGGCCAGCTTCGCGAAAGCATCGGCATCATTCACGGCGAGGTCGGCGAGCACCTTGCGGTTGATCTCGACGCCAGCCTGCTTGAGCCCGAACATCAGGCGCGAGTAGGACATCTCGTGCATGCGGGCAGCGGCGCCGATGCGCGTGATCCAGAGCGTGCGGAAGTCACCCTTCTTCTTGCGACGATCGCGATAGGCGTACGCCATACCCCGTTCGACGTTTTCCTTGGCGGCCTTGTAGAGCTTGCTCCGGGCGCCGAAGCCGCCCTTTGCGGCCTCCATGATCTTCTTCTTGCGGGCGTGGTGCGCTGGCCCGTTGGTTACGCGTGGCATGGTCTACTCTCCTCAGGCCTGAAGCAGCTTGATGGTGCGACGATAGTCGGCCGAACTCACCAGCGCGGACTTGCCGAGCTGATTCTTCCGCTTGGTCGTCTTCTTCGTCAGGATGTGACGCTTGTTGGCGCGGCCGCGCTTGATCTTCCCGCTGCCGGTCAACTTGAAGCGCTTCATCGCCGCGCGCTTGGTCTTCTGCTTTGGCATGCTCGTCTCCGTTCCCGTGCGGCCCCGCGCTATTTCGGCGCGAGCACCATGATCATGTTACGTCCGTCGAGCTTGGCATCCTGCTCGACCTTGCCGATGTCGGCGAGGGCTGCGGCAACGCGGTCAAGGACCGCCTTCCCCAGCTCCGTGTGCGCGATCTGCCGACCGCGGAACATCATCGTCACCTTCACCTTGTTCCCTTCGCCCAGGAATTCGCGGGCGTGGCGGGTCTTGAAGTCGAAGTCGTGGTCGTCGATGCCCGGCCGGTACTTCACTTCCTTCAGGTGAATCACGTGCTGCTTCTTCTTGGCCGCCCGTGCCGCCTTGGCCTCTTCGAACTTGAACTTTCCGTAGTCCATGATCTTGACCACGGGGGGGCGGGCCATCGGGGCGACCTCGACCAGGTCGAGACCGCGCTCCAGCGCCGCCGCCAGCGCCTCTTCAATCGAGAGCACGCCGAGCTGTTCCCCTTCCGCAGTCACCACGCGAACCGGCGAAATCCGGATCTGCCGATTCACTCGAACCCGACGCTCACGCTCGAAGCTGGACAGTGGGCCATTCCCTCGTTGGAGACCAGTATAAAAAGGACACCCCACCGGTGGCGGGGTGTCCGTAGAGGCGCACCGCACGCCCGGAGGCGTGGATGCTTATGACTCTTCGGACCCATTCGCCATCTCCTGCCGGCTCGGGGTGGAGTGGTTTCCCACTCGCTTGAACGGGGAGCAAACTAGCGGAGCGCTACCGGTGGGTCAAGGGGCGGCGGTTCCACTGTGAAACAAGACCAGGACTGGGTCAGCCAGCCACGGGAGTAGGTACCACCTCCGCCAATGCAGTGCCCCGCTCGCTCGCCACCAGCCGCCCGCCCACCGTCTCGGCGTCGTGCGTGAAGACGATCTGCCACCCTTCGGCCATGCCGCGGTAGAAGAGCGCTCGCTTGCTCTCCATCGTCCGCAACGGCTCCACGTCGTAGCCCATGATCCACGGCAAGGGGAGATGATGTGCCGTGGGCACCACATCGGCCGGAAAGAGCAGCGCCTCTCCCGCGCTCTCGATCAGGA
>JBDSMX010000077.1:0-47883 GCA_039915645.1 Gemmatimonadales bacterium
AACAGAACCCGGATCGTCTGGCGCGGTGACTCATCCTTAGGGGTGAGCCACCGCGCTCTGGTTTTGTGCCGGTCGAGTCGGTCGCATCGACCCGCCATCGCCGCAATGTCGACAGCAGCAACGAAATTCCGGACCCGGCGCTCTGGCGGCGAAGGGACTAGCTCTTCGTCGCGTGCGCGGCAGAAGATCCCGCGAGTCGGCGTCCATCCTTGCTGAATGCCTCGATCTGATGGCATTCGTCTGTGTGCTGTACCCCCACCAATCCGTCCCGCTGGTTGCCACGCTGCACTCACGTGCCGCCGTGAATCTTGTCGGAAACGAGCGCGCCTCTGCGTGACTCGCGAGCCCATACATCAGGCCAGGAGCAGTTCGATGATCAGCCCCATCAGGTGCCGCCGTGTCAGTGCCCTCCACCGGCGCGCTCCGTTCGCGCGCCTCTTCGGCGCCGTGGCGCTCTCCGGCTTGCTGCTCGGCGCGTGCGACGTCCACGGCGTCACCGATCCCGGATCGTTGACCACAATGGTTATCGCTCCGAATCCGGTGACCGTGGTGGCCGGTGGAACCCAGCAATTCACGGCGGTCGGCCACGATTTCGATGGCGTCACGGTGACCACGACCGCAACGTGGACGGTGGTCAGTGGTGGCGGTACCATCACCAGCGGCGGCCTCTTCACGGCCGGGGCGACTCCCGGCACCTTCGCAAACACCGTGAAAGCGACCAGCGGGAGCATCTCCGCCACCGCGACTGTCACGGTGACTATCGGACCGCTGGCCTCGATTACCCTCACGCCGTCACCGCTCTCGCTCCCGGTCGGGGCAACACAACAGTTCGTGCCGGTGGGCAAGGACGCCGCGGGCAATGTGGTGGCGTTCTCGCCCACGTGGTCAGTTGTGGCTGGCGGCGGGACGATCGGCGCAAGTGGTCTCTTCACCGCTGGCCAGGTCACCGGTGTCTTTGCCAATACGGTGATGGTGAGCAGCGGCGGGATCTCGGCTACAGCGAGCGTCACGACCACGGCAGGAGCGCTCGCGACGCTCGTGGTCACACCGAATCCGGCCACGACCGCGATCAACGGGACGCAGCAGTTCGTCGTTGTTGGTCGTGACGCGGGGGGCAATACGGTTGCCGTGACCCCCACTTGGTCAGTCGTGGCTGGCGGTGGCAGCATCAACCTCAACACGGGCCTCTTCACCGCAGGTAGTGCGGCAGGGACGTACACCAATTCGATTCGTGCCAACGTCGGGGGCATTGTCGGTCTGGCTACAGTCACCGTGACCGGCGGCAGCCTCGCCTCGGTGACGGTCACGCCGACGCCGGTCTCAATGCAGGTCAATGCCGCACAGCAGTTCACCGCAATCGGCCGCGATGCTGGCGGCAACGTGGTGGCGATCACGCCGGTCTGGTCCGTGGTCAACGGCGGCGGCACCATCAATGCGGGCACCGGACTCTTCACGGCTGGTGCCGTGGCAGGAGCGTTTGCCAATACGGTGCGCGCCACCGTTGGCGCCCTCTCCGGCAACGCCACCGTGACGGTTACGGCGTCAGCGCCTGTACTGGCCACGATCACGGTGACGCCGAACCCGGTCTCGGTCCAGGTGGCCACAGGGCAGCAGTTCACTGCCGTCGGCAAGGATGCCGGTGGCAATGTGATCGCGATCACACCGGTGTGGTCGATCGTGAACGGCGGTGGCACCATCAACTCGGCGAGCGGACTCTTCACCGCAGGCAATGCGGCAGGGACCTTCGTCAACACGGCGACGGCGACCAGTGGTGCCATCTCGGGCGCAGCAACCGTGACGGTCACCTTCGCCGCACCAACGTCGGTCGTGAACCTCGGCACCGCCGCTCCCAATGGCATCATGGCCGGCACCGCCGTCACCTGCATCACGGGTGGCACCATCGCCGCCGACGTGAGCATCAGTCCGGGTAACACCATCACCGGCTTCGGTCCGTGCGTCATCACCGGCGTGCGACACCTCAACGACGCCGTCGCCCAGCAGGGTCAAATCGATCTCACGACGGCCTACAACACGCTGGCGGGGCTGCCCTGTCCTCCCGGGAATGCGATCGTGGCCAACCTCGGCGGGACCACGAAGGCGGCAGGGGTGTATTGCACCGCCAGCGGCATCAGCGTGAGCGGAACGCTGACGCTGGATGGTGGCGGAGATCCGAACGCCACCTTCGTCTTCCAGGCCGGCAGCTCCCTGACGACTGCGGGCAACATCGTGCTGATCAACGGTGCGCAGGCCAGGAACGTGTTCTGGCAAGTTGGAAGTTCTGCCACCATTGGCACCGCCTCGCAGTGGCAGGGCAACATCCTCGCGCTCACCAGCATCACGCTGGTTGACAATGCGACGCTCTTTGGCCGGGCCCTGGCGCGCAACGGCGCCGTGACCCTCGGCACCAACAATTCGATCACGCTGCCCTAGTGGTACAGAGCGAGATCCCTCGGTCGCTACGACGGCAACCAGGTCATGCAGTCATACAGGAGTGGTCCATGTCAGTCAGAGCCTTTGCTGTTGGTGTCCTCGCACTCGTTGCGGCCATCCCGGCCGCAGCGCAGGTGCGCGGAACGATGGAGCTGGGTGCCTTTGGTGCGGCCTCATCGTTTGACGAGGAGCTCAGTCTCAAGACGGGATACGGCGGCGGCGGGCGCATCGGAATGTTCCTCGCACCTCGCCTCTCGGTGGAATTCGAAGGGACGCTGATGAAGGTGAGCCGTCCGAACGGATTGAAGTCGGTCAACATGGGGATCTGGTCGGGCCGCCTGGTCGCCGTGCCGATCAAGATGGGGGCGCTTTCGGTCCTGCTTGGCGCCGGCGCCGGGATATCGACCGAGACCAACTTCCTGCACACCTACGGCGCGGACGCCCTCGTGGGCCTCAAACTCGCGATCGGCGACAACGCCGCGCTGCGAATCGACGGGATCTATGACTGGCTCGCCAACGAGGATTGGAAATCATATCGGAGCTTGCACGCCGGGCTCAGCTTCTATCGCCATCCGGCCCGGATCACCCGAGTCGATACGGTGATGGCGCCAGCCAGCGCGCCGGCGATGATGATGCACGAGGACTCGGTGAGCGCGGCGGAGACCCGCCGGCTGCGCGAGCGTGATGCCGCGCTGCGGGCGCTGCGGGACTCACTGCAGAACGCGGCACGGACGCCCTCGACCGCCGAGATGGCCACGATGGACGCCCGCATCCAATTCGCGTTCGACAAGTCGGAGCTGACCGACTCCGCCAAGGCGGTCCTCGACGAGAAGGTCGTCGTGTTTCGCAACAACCCGGCGCTGAACATTGCCATTGTGGGGCACACCGGCAATCTCGGTACCGATGCCTACAATCTGGCGCTCGGAATGCGCCGCGCCGAGGCGGCCAAGGCGTACATCGTGTCACGCGGGATTGACGCCAGCCGGATCACGATCGAGTCCAAGGGCGAGGCACAACTGGAAACCACGGCACCGGGCATGGCGGGTCAGGTTCCGAATCGTCGCGCGATCTTCCGGGTGCGAATCGACTCAGCGCGCCCGTAATAGTTGCCTGGTTGGTCGAGGCCCTGCCGGCTGGTGCGGCGGGGCCTCGGTCACGTCAGCAGTTTGCGGCGCGGCGACACGATGTTGGCGATCAGCGTGCCGGCCACGAGCGAGACCGCGATCAGCACCATGCGGAAGGCACCCTCAACACCTGAGGTGGTCTTGCTGTCGACGAACGAGGTGAGCGCCCGGAGGCCGACGCTTCCGGGCACCAGCAGCAGCAGCCCCGGCACCATGGTGATCTGCGCCGGGCGATCGGTGACCCGTGCATACCAGTTGCTGAAGAAGCCCGCGACCAATGCACCACCGAAGGCGCCGAGCTCGGGGCCGAGGGTGCGCTGCCCGTAGTACGCTCCGGTGAACGACAGCACCCCCGCCAGCACGATCCAGCCGGCATCACGCAGCTCGGCCTTCAGCAGCACCACGAAGGCGAGCGGCGACACCAGCAGCGAGAGGTAGAGGGTCCAGTCGGGCAACGGGATCACGGCGGTCGAGGGAATCGTGCCGAAGGTCAGCGTCGCGACCCGGGTGCCGAGTGCGATACCAAAAGCGATCCCCATCAGCAGCA
The DNA here is from genome assembly GCA_039915645.1 of Gemmatimonadales bacterium. Taxonomy (GTDB): domain Bacteria; phylum Gemmatimonadota; class Gemmatimonadetes; order Gemmatimonadales; family GWC2-71-9; genus Palsa-1233. The sequence goes on from JBDSMX010000077.1 coordinate 4,102, forward strand.
CCAGCGCGCCCATGAAGCGCGCCGTCCCCGAGGCCAGGTGTCGCGTCGACAGTTCGGTCATCGCGGTCGTGAGCATCAGGCCCGGGATGAGCACGATCACACCGGCGAGTGTCGCGAGAAAGACCGACATCGGGAAGCCCGCGGCGGCGAGTGAGGCCGCGAGGAACGAGGCCGCCAGTGCCGCGATCGGTTCAAAGACGCGGCCGAGGCTGCTGACCCGGCCTGCAAGAATCGCGAGCAGGCCGATGACCAGTCCGAGGGCGAGTCCGCCGACCATCTCGTGCCAGCCACCACCGAGAAAGCGAGCGGAGCTTCCGGATACGACCGCAAATGCAGTGGTGCTGAGCCAAGTGGGATACCGCGGCGGCACGGTCTCGAGCAGTTCGAGCCGAGTCGCCCCCTCCAGCGGCGTGAGCACCCCGTTGAGGACTTCGCGGGTGACCTGGTCCGCCTGGGCGAGCTGGCCCAGGTTCGACTCACCCGGCTCGACCCGGATCAGGAAGGTCCGCTGATCGTCCTGGGGGCCGAACGACGCCATGATCGAGGTCGGGGTCGAGAAGAACTGGCCCCGCAGGCCGAGCTGGTCGCTCGCGAGCTCCAGCGCCTCCTCGAGCCGGTGGGCGGCATAGCCGGCGGTATGGAGGGAATGGCCGAGCCGCAGCACGAAGGCGATGCGGTGATCGGCCGGCGGCGGGCTCCCCGGGAGCGGGAGGCCGCCGGCCGGGGTCCATCCGGTCCAGGCGCTGCGTGTCGTTTGATCTGGCGAGTTCGTCATCTGGAACACTATCATACGCTCATCTCTCACCCACAGGCCAATGCGAAACTTCTTCGTGGGTTCCATCCTCGTGCTCGCCGCGTGCGCAACCAACCCGGTCACTGGCAAAAGTCAGCTCTCATTGGTCTCCGAGGCTCAGGAGATCGAGATGGGACGCGGCGAGGTGACCCGCGCTCGCCAGGAGAGCGGATTCATTGCCGATGCGACGCTGGAGCAGTATGTCGCCACCATTGGCAAGCAGATGGCCGCCGCCTCCGAGCGACCCGGCCTGCCATGGGAGTTCCACGTCATCGATGACCCGATGGTCAATGCCTTCGCGGCGCCAGGCGGCTTCATCTTCATTACCCGCGGGATCCTGACCTACCTCAACTCCGAGGCCGAGCTCGCGGCGGTCGTGGGTCATGAGATCGGCCACGTCACCGCCAAGCACACCGTGGCGATGCTCTCGCAGCAGCAGCTCGCCCAGGTCGGGCTGATGGCGGGCGCCATCGCCGCGCCCAAGGTCGCCGGCGGTGTGGCTGGGCAACTCGCCGGCACCGCGGCCTCACTCTACTTCCTCAAGTTTTCGCGCAACGACGAGAGCCAGGCCGACCAACTCGGCCACCGCTACTCGCTCAAGCAGCTCTACGATGTGCGCGAAATGCCGAACACCTTCCGCACCCTTGAGCGGCTGAGCGCGGTGAGTGGGGGCAACGGCATGCCGAACTTTCTCTCGACGCACCCCGATCCGGGGTCGCGGGTCCAGAAGACCCAGGCATGGGCCGACACAGTGAGCAATCCGTCGCGGCTGCATTCCGATCGTGACCGTTTCCTCACCCGCATCGACGGCCTGCTCTTCGGCGCCGATCCGGAACAGGGGTATTTCGAGAACGGTCGCTTCCTGCATCCGTCACTGCGATTCCAGTTCATGGTCCCGCAGGGCTGGCAGACCTCCAACACGCTCTCCCAGGTGACCATTGCCGAACCCAATGGGGCGGCGCAGGTCTCCTTGTCGTCGGGGCAGCAGAGCACGGTGGATGCGGCAGCGCAGGCATTCCTGGCGCAGCAGGGTGTGACGTCGCCAGGGTCGCAGCGCACCACGGTCAACGGGACGCCGGCGATCACGGCCGATTTCACCGCGGCGACCCAGGATGGTCAGCAACTCCGCGGTACCGTGCTCTTCCTGCAGCACAACGGTCAGGTCTTCCAGTTCCTGGGCCTCTCGCTAGCCGCGAGCTGGGGACAGCAAGGCGGGGCGATCACCCAGGTGTTGCGGTCGTTCGGACCCACTGCCGCCGGACAGCAGTTCCAGCAGCGCAAGTATCTCAAGATCGTGACGCTCGCACGCGCGACATCGGTGGCGACGCTGGCGCAACAGAGCAACGGCGCCGTGACGGCGCAGACACTTGCGATCATCAATGGCGTTCCCGATGGCGCGACGCTGCCGGCTGCCAAACGCGTGAAGACGGTCGTCTACCGGTAGTGTGTGGCATTGCGGGGTTCTGGCAACGGGATGGTCGCGCTGCCGACCCGGCCCTGCTTGAGCGAATGTGTCATGCGATCCGGCATCGCGGGCCCGATGATGCCGGCCAGTGGGTCGAGGGCGGTCTCGCCCTTGGCCATCTGCGTCTCAGCATCATCGATCTCTCCTCCGCCGGCCATCAACCGATGGCCAACGCCGATGGATCGTTGCGAATCGTCTTCAATGGCGAGATCTACAATTACCTCGAGCTCGGCCGGGAACTCGAAGGCCGCGGCTACGTCTTCCGCAGCAAGAGCGACACCGAGGTCATTCTCCATGCCTGGCACGCCTGGGGCGCCGACGCGATTCATCGCTTCCGGGGGATGTGGGCGTTCGCACTCTGGGACGCCAGGCGACAGCAGCTTGAACTCGTGCGTGACCGCTACGGGATCAAACCGCTCTACCATGCAACCACCGGGACGACGTTCGGATTCGGTTCCGAACTGAAGGCGCTGTTGCCACTGCTGCCGCAGCGCACCCCGGACGTATCGACCCTCGCCTCGCTCGCCATCTACCAGATGCGCACCGACCTGCACGCGACCACGCTGCGCGAGGTCAGGCAGTTGCCGCCCGGCTGTCGACTCACCGTGCGGGCGGAAGGTCTCAGCGAGACCCAGTGGCTTGACGATGCGGCCGAGATGGCGGCTGCGCCCAGGGACGCGTCGCCCGCAACGCTGCGCCGTTTGCTCGATGCGAGCGTCGACCTTCACCTGCGCAGTGACGTCCCGGTCGGCGCCTGCCTCAGTGGCGGCATCGATTCGAGTGCACTCGTGGCACTCGCCGCCCCGAAGCTGCCATACTCGCTCCACACCTTCTCTGTGGTCTACCCGGGGACCGAACTCGACGAACGTCGGTTCGTCCACGATGTATTGCAGCGCTATCCCTCGGTGATTCACCACGAACATGAACCGGATGGCAGCGATGCACTCGAAGTTCTGCGCGATACGGTATGGCACTTCGAGGAGCCGGTCTGGGGGGAGGCGGTCTATAGCTGGTGGCACGTGATGAAGCTGGTCGCCGCGCACGGAATCAAGGTGGTGATCAATGGCCAGGGCGCCGATGAACTGCTGGGTGGCTACCCCTATTACTACCCCTCCTACCTGCGACAACTCTTCCGGACCGGCCAATGGCAGCGCGGCATGACCGAACTCCGGGCCGAGGCCACCCATCAGTCGCTCACGCCATCGCGCATGGTGCGTGGTCTGCTCGGGCCGCTCTGGCCCGGATGGGCGCGGCGCGGAGCCCGACTGTTCGGCAAGGCGCGCAGCTGGAACAGTGCATCGCTTGGCCCGCTGTTGCGCGACTCCGCGCGCGACGTGGATGGAGCCGTGGTGCGACGCGGTTTCTGGAATCTCGAGAGTCACCTGCGCAGCGATTTTCACATCACGCGACTGCCGATGCTGCTCCAGGCCGAGGATCGCTTCTCGATGGCGTTCGGTATCGAGAGCCGGGTGCCCTACATCACGATGTCGCTGGTGTCCTACGCGCGGAGTCTGCCGGCCTCGGCCAAGTTGTCTGGGGGCGTCACCAAGCGAATCCTGCGCGAGGCGGTCCGGGATGCATTGCCGGCGTCAGTGGTCGATCGGACCGACAAGAAGGGCTACGCAACGCCGGTGGGCCAGTGGTTTCGCGGCGCACAGGCCGAAGCGATTGGCGACACGCTCAATTCCCGCAGTGTCGACGATCTCGGTCTGCTCAATGCGGCGGTGGTCCGGCGGCAGTTCGATGCCTTTCGTCACGGCCAGCCGATGAAGGACCTCTGGCGATTGCTGACGGTACAGGAGTGGGGCGAACGATTCCTGTCGTAGCGGCAGGTCAGGCGACGCGCCGACTCTTTCCCTTGAGGAAATCCATCAAGAGGAATTGTCCCAGCGTCATCGGATTGGCAAAGTAGGCCTTCCCGCGACAGATCTGCGACACCTGCATCACAAAATCCACCAGTGCCCGATCACGCGCCAACATAAAGGTGTTGATCAGGATCCCGCTGCGTCGGCACGCGGCCACCTCGGCGAAGGTCGCCTTGAGGATGCTCGGGTCGAGCCCCATCGAGTTGATGTAGATCCGACCGTCCGGCAAGGTAATCGCCGACGGTTTGCCATCGGTGATCATCACGATCTGCTTCATCTCCTGCTTCTGTCCGGCAAGGATGCGCCGGGCCAGGGCCAGTCCGCCGGCAGTGTTGGTGTGCCACGGCCCCACCTTCACATTCGCAAGCGCCGACACCGGAATTTCTTCGGCCCCATCGTGGAAGAGCACCACCCGGATCGAGTCGCCGGGATACTGGGTGCGAATCAGATGGGTGAGTGCGAGGGCCACGCGCTTGGCGGGCGTGAAGCGGTCCTCGCCATAGAGGATCATGGAGTGGGAACAGTCGAGCATCAGGACGGTGGCAGCCGAGGAGCGATACTCCGATTGCACCACCATCAGGTCGCGGTAGTCGAGCGGAATCGGCACGCCGAGGCCGTGTCGCGCAATCGCGGATGCGAGCGTCGCCGGGACGTCGAGGTTGAGCACGTCGCCGAATTCGTAGGGACGGCTCGCTGCCTCGGCTTCATTGCTGGTGGCGAGGTGCGTCGTCTCGTGCGCGCCGATGGCCGACTTTCCCAATGCACCAAGGAGTTCCTTGAGGGTCTTGTAACCGAGAAAGTCGGCCCCCTTTTCCGTCACGTCAAAGCGCACCGTGCGCGCGGCGGCGCGTGCCTCGCCGCCCGGGAGCGCATTCGTCGGCATCTGCTCCTGGTTGTTCTCGAGCCTGAGGTATCCCTCGTCGACGAGTCGCTGGAGGATCCGGTCGAGCATCTCGGAGAGGTCCTGCTGCAGCTGAAGGTCCTTCGCCTCATCTCCGCTTGACTCTCCCCGGAGCGCCCGGAGCATCTCCGGCGTGAGCTGCCCCGACTCGATCAGGATGTTGAGGATGGCCTGCCGCAGGTCGTCGCTGTTGCGCTCGCCGTGCTCCTCCGACGGATCGCCCCACCACGGGGTGCCGTCGAACCCCGACTGCAGCAGGAAATCCCCCAGCTGGTCGAGCAGGGACTGCAGGTTGACCTGATCGGCCATCCCGGCGAGGTATCTGGAGTAGGTGGTGTAGCGCATCATGGATGGTACCCCACCGACCCGGGAGGTTCAATACGCTTCCCGCAGCTTCTGTGGGTGGGGTTAGCTTGGAACAATGCCCTCCCCGGCCGCTTCCCTGCTTGACCGCGCGCTTGAGCCGCTGCGCGAAATCAGCCGCGGCGTCTATCACGGCCCGGCGCGCGCGTTGCGCCACATCGATTTCCGGCGCTTCCTGACCGGCCAGGGGATCTCCCTGATCGGCACCTGGATGCAGTCGATCGCCCAAGGCTGGCTGGTGCTCGAACTCACCCACTCCGCGTTTGCGGTCGGGGTGACCACCACGCTTGCCACGCTGCCGATTCTCTTCCTGACGTTGTATGGCGGCGTCGTGGCCGATCGGGTCGACAAGCGTCGCTTCGTGATGATGCTGCAGACGGTGATGCTGTGCGAGGCGGCGGCGCTTGCGGTCCTCACCCTCACCGGACACATCACGGTGCAGTGGATCTGGGGACTCGCCATTCTCTTCGGACTGGCGACCGCCTTCGAAGTACCGGCCCGGCAGGCCTTTCTGGTAGAGCTGGTCCCGCCCGAGGATCTGATCTCGGCGGCGGCCATCAACAGCACCACGTACAACCTCGCCCGGGTCATCGGCCCTGCGATCGCCGGCGTGGTCGTCGCAACGGCCGGTGCCGGAGCCGCCTTCGCCGTCAATGCGCTCAGCTACGTCGCGGTCTTGATCGGTCTTTCGAGGATCACCACGCCGCACGTGCCACGCCCCGCCATTGATCGGCCGTCGGTCTTTACCGGCTTGCGCTTCATCAAGTCCCGGCCGACGCTTGCGGCACTGTCGTGGCAGATGATGTTGCTCACCGTCTTTGCCGGTTCGTTCGTGCCGATGCTCTCGGTGTATGCGCGCAACGCGCTGCACGTCGGCTCCCGCGGCTACGGCGCGCTCACGGCGGCGGTCGGCGTTGGGGCCGCGATTGGCGCCATCGCGATGGGAGCGCTCGGCAACCGGATCTCGCGTCTCCGCACCTCGGTCATTGCGTCATTCACGCTCGCAACGGCAACGATGCTGCTTGCGGTGATCCGGTCGCCGTGGCCCGCGCTGGCGGCGCTCGCCCTCGCCGGCGCGGCAATGGCCGGGCAGGGCATCGCAACCGCCACCGAGTTGCAGCTCGCCGCTCCGTCGGAACTGCGTGGCCGGGTGATGGCGGTCTATTCGTTTGTGGTGCTCGGCCTCGCGCCGCTGGGTGCCTTCCAGTCGGGCTTCGTCGCCGAACATTTCGGCGTCGCCTGGAGCTTCCTGCTCAATGCACTGATCGGCTTTATCGGCACGTTCCTGTTGCGCAAGCAGCTCTGGGTAGCCCGGGAGGTCTGAATGCTGATCACCATTTCGCGCGAGTTCGGGGCAGGGGGTTCGAGCCTCGCCCGGCTCGTCTCCGACCGACTCGGCTGGCGGGTCGTCGACAATCAACTGGTTGAAGAGGTCGCCGCGCGCGCCGGAATGACCCCCGCCGAGGTGCGCCAGAAAGAGGAACGCGGGCCGACCTTTGCCGAGCGGGTGGCCCGGGCGCTCACCGTTGCCACGCCGGAACTGCTGACGCCGACCGCCATCGAACTGCCCGAGGCCGAGGAGGCACGGCTGGTGCGGATCACCGAGCAGGTGGTGGCCGAAGCGGCGGTCGATCACGCGGTCCTGGTGGGACGTGCCGCATCGGCGGTGGTCGGCAAGCGCGACGACGCGTTCCACGTCAAGATGGTCGCGTCACTCGGCTACCGTGTCAACGTGATCGCCACCCGCGACGGCATCACGTATGAGGAGGCGGAGAAGCGGGTGCGCGACACTGATGCGCACCGGGCGCGCTACCACCGCCAGTACTACAACCGCGACTGGACCGACCCGCGCAGCTACCACCTGACGCTGAACACCGAGTGGCTGGGCTTGCCGAGGTCGGCGGAGATTGTGGTGGCGGCAGTGCGATAGAACTGCCGAGAGAGGAGAGATGCGAGAAGAGAGACGAGAGACGAGAGGGCCGCTCGCTTTCCCCCTTCGCTCCTCTCTCATCTCGCTTCTCGCTTCTCTCTTCACGACTGCTCCCGCCGCCGCGACGATCTCACCCGTTGCCATCCGCTCTCATCACTGCGGGTGATCCGCTGCCGCGCCGCGAGCGCTTCGAGGACCAGCTCGCAGGCGACGACAGTGAGTTCGTGATCGCCGATCGGTGCCAGTTCCCAGATATGGACCAGTTCGAAGAGACCGGGAATCAGCTGAAAGCCAAGCCAGCAGGTCTCGGTCTTCTCGTCGGCGCCGACCTTGAGGGCACCGCCCTGATCGAACCAGGCGACGATGCCATCCACCTCGGCGTCGCCCGCCCGTTCCTCGAAGACGGCGCCAGCGGCGCGGCGAATCAGCTCACGAGCCACCGAATCGCCGCCCTGCAGCTCGCCCTCATACTCGAGTTCGAGTTTGCCAGTGATCGCGGGCAATCCGGCGTAGACGTCGCTCACGCGCGCCACGATGCGGCCGTCATGCGTTGCAAGGGCACGTCGTTCGGCGTTGCTGGCGACCACTTCGAGGAGTGAGATCGGCAGGCGCTGACTCACGCCGGATCGCTTGTCGACGCGCTTGTCATTGCGCGCTTCGAACGCCACCCGCTCGACGAGTTCTGCCACCAGGTTCGGAATCTCGACCGAACCACCCGCGCGCTCGACCCATGCCTCCTGCGCCGTGATCGCCATTCCCTGCTCGACGCTCTCGGGATAGTGGGTGCGAATCTCGGATCCGATCCGGTCCTTGAGTGGGGTGATGATTTTGCCGCGCGCGGTGTAGTCCTCCGGGTTCGCCGTGAACGCGAGCAGCAGATCGAGCGGAAGCCGGACCGGATACCCTTTGATCTGGACGTCGCCTTCCTGCATGATGTTGAAGAGTCCCACCTGGATCTTGCCGGAAAGGTCCGGCAGCTCGTTGAGTGCGAAGATGCCGCGGTTGGCACGGGGCAGCAGCCCGAAATGCATCGTCAGTTCGCTGCCCAGAATGTGCCCACCACGTGCTGCCTTGATCGGGTCGAGGTCGCCGATGATATCCGCGATGGTCACATCCGGCGTGGCCAGTTTTTCCACGAAGCGCTGCTCCCGGGGAAGCCAGTCGATCGGGGTGGCGTCGCCGTAGGCGGCGATCAGGTCGCGTGCGAACTTGGAGATCGGCTCGAAGGGGTCATCGTTAATCTCGCTTCCGGCGACGATCGGGATCACCTCATCGAGGTAGCCCACAAGGCCGCGGAGGAGCCGGGATTTGGCCTGGCCGCGGGTTCCCAGCAGGATGAAGTCGTGCCGGGCCAGAAGGGCGTTCACCAGCTGCGGCTCGATGGTCTCCTCGTACCCGACGATCCCCGGGAAGAGCGGCCCCCCTGAGCGCATTCGGGCCAGCAGATTGGTCCGGATCTCGTCGCGAACCGAACGACCGCGGAGGGGAGGCTCCCCCCATCGGCTCTGCCGGAGGTCGCCAAGGGTGCTGGGATGCGTAGACATGGCGAACTCCGGGTAGGGGGTGATCAGGTAGTATGGGATGATACGCAGGTCCCCCCAGCTTCGGGTTTCTGGCCCCCAAAACCCGCTTCGAGCTGGTCATTCGGCCCGGAAGTTCTGACGCCGAATAGGGTTAGCTTCTTGACACGGCGCGTCAGGCCCCTAACTTGGTGGCCGGTGCACTGGGCGACAGTGGCCGATACACGGTAACGGCTTCGGTGACCACAAGGTGACCACAGTCTTCACAACCAGGGGAGAGGCGATGCGGAAGTTCTTGATGGTGGCGGCTGTTGTGGCCGTTGCAGCGTGCGGCGAGAAGAAGGCAGAGACCACGGATAGCAGCACGATGATGGCAGCTCCGGCTCCTGCCGCGACGGCCGACACGATGATGGCCAAGCACGACACGATGGTCGCGAAGCACGACAGCATGGTCGCGAAGAAGGACTCGATGGCCCCGGCTCCGAAGCCGTAAGATCGTCGTTCGGTAACTGTCGCACCCCGACGCCCCGGACAGCACTGTCCGGGGCGTCGTGCATTTACGCCAGCGCATCCTCGGCATCATCAAACGGCAACTCCACCACCAATGCCTTCGCATCACCTGCGGTCACTTCCGTTCCGGCAGCGACCTCCCGACGCACGATCCCCAGCCCGACCCACTCGCCACCCAACTGCCCCAGCGTTCGCACTGAACCGACTTCCCGCTCGCCGAGGCGTACCACCGCATCTGCCGGCTTGAGTCCTTCCGTCCAGCGCAAGCCGACGAGCCCCCGGTTCGCGTGCCCCCGAAAATGGAGCCGTGCGACCGTCTCTTGCCCGGTGTAGCAGCCCTTGTCATACCGGACGCCCTGCAACTCGTCGAAGCGCACTTCCTGCGGCAGCGTCTTCTCGTCAATCTCGCGCCCAAGTGTTGGCCACCCCTCGAGCAGGCGCAGCGCATCCGCCCACCCGGCAGGCCGCGAGTGCCATCCCGCCTCGGCGAGTCGCGCTTCGTCGCGAACGGGATCTTCGGTGAGCAGCAACGCCGCGAACGGCGCGGCATCGCGGGGACGCACCAGGTCAGCGTCGGCGAGCGCTTCGGGCGCGCCGCCCGTGAGCCAGCGGACGGCAAGCGTACCAGTCACGTCGCGCGCCTTGGCAAGGCGCGGCGGGAACGATCGCGTGAAGAGCAGCTGCAACGTCTCCCGCGCGGCGGCTGGTACGATCACCCACGCCTCGGCGCCGCGTCGCCGCACCCAGACATCGCTGATGATCATCCCTTTGGGTGTGAGCACCGCGCCCCAGATGAGCGCCTGTTCGCCACCCTTGATCACATCATTGGTGAGCACGCCCTGCAGGCAATCGGCGACGCCACTTCCCGTGAGATGGAACACGGCATCTCCGACCGGAATCACGGCACGTTCGGTGGTCAGTGCCCGAAGCTCTGCCGCGGTCAGGACGACGATGGATTCCACGGCAACTCCTCAGCGGTTCGGCCGGAATAGTCAGCCCAGATCACATCGGGCGCTTCACGCCCCAGCGTATCGCGCGAATGCGAGGTGGTCAGCATCGCCACTCGCATGCCTGCGCTTCGTCCGGCGGCGAGGCCCGGAAGCGAATCCTCGATCACCACACAACTGGTTGCCGGGAGCTGCAACAGCGTGAGCCCGCGGAGGTAGCCCTCGGGGTCGGGCTTGGTCCGCCCGACATCCTCTGCTGACACGATGCCGACGAAGGCGTCGCTCAAACCGGCGATGGCGAGGACGTGGTCGATCTCCCATCGGCGTGCGGCGGACACCACAACCAGCCTGCTCCCGGCTTCGAGCAACGTGCCCACGAAGCCCTGGATCCCGGGGACCAGGGTGAGGTCGGCGTCGAGCAGTGCCCGGTAGCGCTGGCCCTTCTGCGCCACCAGCTCCTCGAGCAGGCGTTGGTCGAGTTGCAGCCGGGCACCCTGCCAGGCGTACCGGAAGCAGCCTTCGTCGTCGAATCCGAGGTAGTCCCGGTAGTAACCGGCCCGGTCGAGGACGATGCCATGCTCGGCCAGAGTCGAAATGACGGCGAGGCAGTGATGGCGTTCATCGTCCACAATGACGCCGTTGAAGTCGAAGCAGACACCGCGCATCACGACCCCGGCTCGGCGGGCAGCAACGCCGGGCTGAGGATGCCACCGGGGTCGAACGATTCACGCAGCCGGTCCACCACCCCACCCACGCCCTCATGGAACATGCCGAGATGGCCGAGGGCACTTCGGATGGCCCAGGGGGCCCGCTCGATCGTGAGCGGAATCTCACGCGCGGCCAGCTCGATGCGCAGCAGTCGCAGTTGCTCCGGAGTCGCCTCGCCGCACCAGCGTACCGCGCCCCTGTAGGGTGTAGCGGAGATCACACCTTCTCCCATCCTGGCAATCACCAGATCGAGGGTCTCATCGAATCCCGGCGAGGTCGCGGCCAGGCGAAAGGTCACCGGAGCGGACGACATCGCCCGCGCCGAGCTGTTCCAGAGCTGGCTCGCCTCGGCCGGCGCGAGTTCCCGCCAGGCCAGTCCTGGGGACCGTGCCATCGCAGCCTCGCGCGCGACGGCGTGCCAGGAGTCGCCGTTATGCCGATGGCGGACCGCCAGCATCCATTCAGGCTGCGCCGCCAGTGCCGGCGAGAGAACCTCCGCAGCACACACCCCGAGGAAGACCTCCTCGAAATCGCGCGCCGCTGCCGTGAGGCGATCGCGATCGCCAACAGTCACGAAGGTCTGGTCCGGGTGACCGGCTTCCCTCGCGGAGATCTCGACTTCGGCAATCACGCCGAACGCCCCGAACCCTCCGATGTGCGGTCGCAGCTGTTCCTCGAGTGAAAGCGCGTTGTGGTGGCCCCTGTCGATGCGAATGATCCGCCCGTCGCCGGTGACGACCGCGAGCGCCTCGATCTGGTTGATCAGCGGAAATGAGATCGGGCCGAGGGTGCCGGTAGCGAGGACCGAGCCGATGCTGCGATCGGCGCGACCGGGTGGATCGATGTGGAGGCCCGCGCCCTGACTGCCGAGGAATCTGGCGATGGCATCGAGCGACGCGCCCGCCTGCACGGCGACGGTCCACTTCGGTCGAACGCTCCGGATGACCTCATCGAGCGCACGGGTCGAGATGGTAACCGTCGCCGGCGCGTCATTGGTCTGCCAGGTGCCTGCACCGGTGAGGGCGACGGACCAGCCGCCGTCATAGGCGAGGCCGAGGAGACGGGCGAGCGCCTCAATCGATGGCGGGGTGCTGATAATCCGACCGCCGACGTCGGTCCGGACAGCATCCGGGCCAATGGCGGCGGCAATCGAGGCGGCAATGGTGTTGCTCATCCCTGCAATCTAGGCGGCCCGGAACTCTCCCAGATGCTGGACCTCGGGGCAGGCGCGGAGCTTGGCGAATGCCCGCTCCCGCAGCTGCCGGATGCGCTCACGGGTCACGCCCAGCGCCTCGCCGATTTCCTCGAGCGTGCGAGCCTCTTCCTTGGGGTCAAGCCCATAGTAGAGGGAGAGAATGCGGCGCTCGCGGGGAGTGAGGTAGCGGCGGAAGAGGCGATCAATGAAATCTCGCCGGAGGATTTCGTCGGTGTTCGACTCGATCTCGCCGCCTTCGCCGAGCGGGATTCGCTCACCGAGCGAGGCGGAGCGGTTGTCGCCGGTATCGACCGGCGCATCGAGCGAGACCTCGGTCACGAAGAGCCGCTTGGCGTCGCGGACATCCTCGAGCGGCATATTGAGCGCGGTCGCGAGCTCTTCGTCGGTCGGCGTGCGCCCGATCTCCTGGGCGAGCAGGCCCTGCGCCTTGGCGAACCGTACCACCGCCGTGTTCTGGTTCAGCGGGAAGCGGACCGACCGGGTCTGTTCCGCGAGCGCCTTGAGGACGGCCTGTCGCACCCACCAGACCGCGTAGGAGATGAACTTGACGCCACGGTCCGGATCGAATTTCCGCACCGCCCGCAACAATCCTTCGTTGCCGATGGCGACCAGATCGCCGAGATCGAGTCCATGTCCCTGATAGCGCTTCACGAAGGCGATCACGAACCGGAGATTGGCGGTGACGAGTCGTTCGGCGGCATCGGGGCACCCTTCGCGCGCCTGTCGCGCCAGCGCCCGCTCCTCTTCGATGTTGGTGATCATCGGGAGGTCCTTGATGTCGCGCAAATACTGTTCGAACGACTCGGCCGCGGCCAAGGGCACACGGGCCCGTTCCGGGAGACGACGGGTGCGACGGGGCATGAGTGGCCCATTCGGCAATTGGGTTTTGGTATGGGATGATTCTCGGACAGCACCACCAAGATGGCGGGTCCGGTGGCGCTGTCAAGAGGCCCTAAACATAAACATTGCAATGACTTACGGCGCTTTGAGTTAGCGAGTTCCTGCACACTCTCCACAGACCACTTTTGCACGTCGATGTGTGCAAACGGTGTAACTCATTGCTGGATAAGAGGAGTGGGGGGTGTGGGGGCAGGCGGGTAGTTGTTGGTAAGTCGTGAGGGGAGTGCGGGTGCTGGGTCGTGGGTGCCTCGAAGCGGCCTCGACAGCTGTCCCACGCAAACGCCGGCGTCGCGAGCGAGGGTGGGCAGCTGGGGCAGACGCGTAGAGGCATCCACGGTCCAGCACCCGCACCCTCGCCTGTCCACGACGCGCATGCTACACCAGCGCGCGAAGCAACTCGAGGTCGAGCGGGAGCGTCCACGCGTCGCCATCACGCGCGACTTCGCCGAACTCCTTGAGCAACGCTGCGCGCACCACACCAGCGCGATTCTTCTTGTCACTGCCCATCGCGGCAATCAACGCACTCGCATCAGTGTCAGCAGGGCAGGCGACCGGAAGGTGCAACGCGGTCAGCAATTCGACGAGTTGCTCCGCAGTGCCAGCTGTGCATATGCCCATCCGCTCGGCGCAACGCGTCTCGAGCACCAGGCCGATCGCCACGGCTTCACCATGCGGGATGCCGTATCCGGTGACCTGTTCGAGCGCGTGCGCGACGGTGTGTCCGGCATTGAGGACGGCACGGGGTCCCGACTCGAACTCGTCCTCGGAGACGATCCCCGCCTTCAACTCGATGCTGCGACGGACGAGCGCGGTGAGCGTGTCGAGATTGCGCCGATCGATTGCGGCGGCGTTACCGCTGAGCCACGCACCATGCGCCGCATCGAGGATCGCGGCGTGCTTGGCGGCTTCGGCAAGCCCTTCGCGAAAAATGCGCTCCGGCAGCGTCGCCAGCAGGGCGGGGTCGACCAGGACCGCTTCGGGATGGTGGATGGCGCCGACGAGATTCTTGCCTCGCGCGGTATCCACTCCGGTCTTGCCGCCCACGGCCGCATCGACCATCGCGAGTGTCGTCGTGGGAATCGCGATCCACGGCACACCGCGCAGATAGGTGGCCGCAACGAAACCGACGAGGTCGGTGGTGACACCGCCACCGAAGGCGATCAACACGGTGTCGCGACCACAATCGTGTGCCAGCAGCTGATCGGTGAGGGTGCTCCAGCTCTCCCGCGTCTTGTGGCGCTCGCCCTCGGGAAAGGTGAGGGATATCACCCCGGGCAACGGCGTTGGCAGGATGTCGGCAACGTTGCTGTCGCTGATGACGACTGCACGCCGGCCGGAATGGTGACGGGCCAGTACCCCGGCAAGCTCTGATACTGCGCCGTGGTGCACGACGACCGGATAGCTCCCGGCCCGATGCCGCACCGTCACCGAGCCTACCAGGTCACGTCCTCGAGGCCGGCGCGGTGGTTTGCGAGCCGTGCCAGAGTGAAGAGCAGATCGGAGAGGCGATTGACATAGACGATGAAGAGTTCGGGGACTTCGCTGCTGGTGGCCAGGTGGACGATGCTTCGCTCGGCACGCCGGCAGACGGTGCGCGCGAGATGAAGCACGGCCGCCTTGGGGGAGCCACCGGGCAGGATGAACGCCTTGAGTGGTGTCAGCTCGCTGTCGGCCTCATCCATGGTTCGCTCGAACTCGGCAACGCGGTCGGGCGAAAGCTCGGCCTTCTCGAGCGCCTTGCGGACGCGCTCGGGATCGGGCGTGGCGAGATGGCCGCCGATGGCGAAGAGATCACGCTGGATGGTTTCGAGCAGCGAGTCGTAGAGGTCGGTTGGGGCGGTGGCGCGCACCATGCCAAGGACCGAGTTCAGCTCGTCGATGTCGCCGTAGGCGGCCACCCGGGGGTGGTCCTTGGACACACGGCCACCGCCGAAGAGTCCGGTTTCTCCTGCGTCGCCGGTGCGAGTGTAGATCTTGAAGGACATTCCGGAAGATAGTGGCTGGTGCGGGCTACTTGCCGAGGATGCTGAGCATCTCCGCGACGCCGGTCACCTTCTCGCGCGGTCGCCCGGCCGGGGCCCCCCGTGCCTGTTCTTCACGGTCGAGCTGTTGCCAGTCATTCCAGTCAGTGACCCGTACACCGCGTTCGGCGAGCAACTCGTCGATGGCAGCGACGGTGCGCCCGGCCTGGAGCCGGCCGGTGGCCGCGTCGGCGATCAGGTGGTCCACGGTCTCGGCCGCATCGGACTTGTTGGTCCCGATGACCCCCTGGGGGCCGCGCTTGATCCAGCCACACACGTAGAGACCATGCACCGTGGTCGCGCTGTCGGGCGATTCGACCACACGGCCGCTGAGATTCGGAATCACGCCCCGCTTCTCATCGAAGGGCACTCCTGCGATCGCGACGCCGCGATAGCCGACCGATCGAAACACGAGGCCGACCGGCAGGTCGCGGAATTCATCGGTGGCAACGGCCCGCACATCTCCCCGACCATCGGGCTCGAGCCGGTTGCGCACCAAGCGCATTCCGGTGACGTGATGCGCGCCGCTGATTTCAACGGGCGACGCGTTGAAGTGGAAGTGAATCCGCCGCGGCGCACCGGTACTGCCGCGTTCGGCCCAGGCCCGGAGGATCTCCAGATTCTTTTCGGCGGTGCGATCATCGCCAGCGGCGAGCTGGGCCGCACTGATCGGATCGAGCTCGAGGTCGCGCTTGTCGACGATCACATCGACGCCGTCGAGCTCGCCAAGTTCGCGGAGTTCCGGCGTGGTGCACGCGGCCTGGACCGGTCCGCGCCGGCCGATGATGTGCAACGTGTCGAGCCGGGCGTTGCGGAGTTCCGCGAGGGCGTCCGCAGCGAGGTCGGTGGTGGCCAGGACATCGGGCGACTTCGCCAGGATTCGGGTCACGTCCATTGCGACGTTGCCCAGGCCAATCACGGCGGCGGCACGCTGCGTGAAATCGAATTGCCGCTCGACGTAGTCGGGGTGTCCGTTGTACCAGCCCACGAGTTCGGTGGCGGCGTGGCTTCCCGCGAGTCGTTCGCCGGGAATGCCGAGGTGCCGATCGGTCTGCGCACCGTAGGCGAGAATCACGGCATCGTAGTAGTCGCGCAGTTCGTCGACCGAGAGGTCCTCGCCGATGACCACGTGCCCGAGATAGCGGAAGCCTGGCTGCGAGGCGATGCGATCGAAGACCCGGGTGACCGACTTGATCTTGGGATGGTCCGGCGCAACCCCTCCGCGGACCAGCCCGTACGGCGTCGGCAGCCGATCGAAGAGATCGATCTGCACACCGGCGCCCGCCTTCTGCAGCGCCTCGGCGGCATAGAAGCCGGACGGGCCGGAGCCGACGATGGCGACGCGCAGCGCAGATGGAGCGATGGTCACGGCTTCTTTCCCTTGGTCTTTCCCATTTCCACCACGACCGAGTCGATCGCGGCAAGCATCCGGCTGCCGCCAAGCGTCTGGTGGTTGGCCTGGATCGAGAAGATCAGCAACGAGCCGTCGGGGCGATCGACGAAACCACTCAGCGAATTCACCCGCGAGATGCTGCCGGTCTTGGCACGCACGTGCCCGTCCATCGGGGTGCCGACAAAACGGAACTTGATGGTGCCACTCTTGCCGGCCACGGGCAGCCCGGCTTCGAATGCCGCGAAGTTGGGGTGCGCGCGCATGAAGCGCAACAGCTTCGTGAACGCGAGTGGCGTCACCAGGTTGTTGGCGGCGAGCCCCGAACCATCTTCGACCTGGAACTGGGTCGAATCGATTTGCATCGAGTCAATCAGGAAGCGTCGCTCGACCCGCAGACCATCGCGCCACGAACCGATGCCTGCGTAGCGCTTGCCGAGCTGCTTCAGCGTCATCTCGGCGTACCAATTCTGGGAACTGTTGAGAATCGGATAGACCCATTCGCGGAATGGCCGCGAGGTGACGGCGGCAAGCGCCGTGGTGGCCCGCGCGTGCGCAAAGGCGAGTGAATCCACGGTGGATCGCGTCCCACCGCGAATCGCGATCCCCTGGGCCAGGAGTTCGCGGCGCAGCGCGAGCGCGGCGAAGCGATTGGGATCGACGACCGCAGCGTATTCGGTTCGCGCATTGGCGCCGGCGGGAATCACACCGGCTGCGAGGTAGCTGTTTCCGTCGAGAGAGCGGGAGACATCAAAGCTGCGGCGGGCGCCACGGGCCCCCGTTTCGGCGCGGCTGTCGATTGTGGCTGCGCCGAAATCCGGGAAGAAGGTGATCCGTGCCGGCGCGCCAGCGGAATCACCGGGCGCCTCGTGCACATCATACGAGTTGTCATTGAAGCCCAGCCCACTCACCGGTGCGGCATACCACCAGGCGAGGTCGCCGATCTCCCACGACGGATGAATCAGCTCTTCATCGAAGTACGACCCATCGCCGATCAGGTCGCCCGCCACGGCGGTGACGCCACGGGCGCGCAGCTGCACCGCGAGGTCGCGGAGACGGGCGAAGGCATCGGTGTCGCAGGCATTGGCCGTAGTCGTGTCGCCGCGGTAGCAACGGCGCGAAAAGGTCGGATCGCCCCGACCATACAGCACCAGGTCACCCTGGAGCACGCCATTGCTGATGGGACCGGTGCCGTAGAGCGAAGTCTGCACCGTGAAGTCCGGGCCCAGCAGCGCCGTGGCCACGGAACTCACCAGCAGCTTGGTATTGCTCGCGGGGATGAAGAGCCGATCGGCATTGCGACCATAGAGCAGCTTGCCGTTGGTGTCGGTGACCGCCACGCCCCAGAGCAGGCGATCGAGTCCCGGGGCGTCGAGCCGGGCATCGAGGCGCTTGGTGAGTGATTGGGCCGACAACGAGGCCGTGAGGGAGCAGGCGGCGGTCAGCAGCAGCAGGATGCGCTTAGTCATAGGCGACTCGTGGGTCGGCGGCGGCGTAGCAGAGGTCGGTGATCAAGTTGGCGAGGACGAAAACCAGCGAGAGGAAGAGGATGCTTCCCTGGATCGCTGGCAGGTCGCGCTTGTCGATCGCGGTCAGGACGTAGCGGCCTACACCAGGCCAGGAGAAGATCGTCTCGGTGAGGATCGAGCCGGTCAGATAGGAACCGAAATCGAGACCGACCACCGTGATGATCGGAAGCAGCGCATTGCCGAGGGCATGGCGGAGGACGACGCGGCGCTCGCTGAGTCCCTTTGCCCGTGCCGTACGCACCAGGTCGCTGCCGAGGACTTCGCGCATGGTCGAGCGGGTCATTCGCGCCAAAAACGCCACCGATCGCATTCCGAGTGTGATGGCGGGGAGCACCAGGAAGAGCAGGCCACCGTACCCCGAGGGTGGGAACCAGCGGAGTGTCACCGCGAAGCCGAGGATCAGCAGCAGCCCGACCCAGTAGACCGGGAAGGAGATTCCGAGGTAGGCGCCGAGAGTGGCGATCCGATCGGCCCAGGAGCCAGGTCGCAGCGCACCGAGGATGCCGATGGTCAATCCGAAACAGATCGCGATCAACATCGCCGCACCAGCGAGACGGAGCGTGGCGGGAAAGCGCTGCGCCAGCTCGCGCACGATCGGGCGCCTGGTGATATAGCTCCGCCCGAGGTCGCCGCGCGCGACGTCACCCACATAGCGCACGAAGCGCAGCGGCGTGGGATCGTCGAGCCGGAGTTCCTGACGCACCCGGGCCACGGTTGCGCTGTCGGCACGCTCGCCGACGATGGCCGCCACCGGATCACCCGGCGCGAGGTAGAGCAGCGCGAAGGTGATCGCGAGCACGCCGAGCAGGGTCGGGATGAGCAGGAGCAGACGGATCGCGATGTAGCGGATCATCGGTCGAGCGTCACGGTCGTCCAGCGCTGTCCGGTGAAGACGGCGGGATATTTCCAGCCGTGCACCTCGGGGCGCATCGCCCAGACATCGGTGGGGAACCAGCAGAAGAGCCAGGGAGCGAGGTCGAAGACCCGGGCGTCGATTTCGGTGAGCAGACGCGCCTTCTCGAGCGAATCCGGGGTGGAGCGGGCACGCACCAACAACGAATCGAGCTGGGGATTCTTCACGAAGGCGTAGTTGCCACCTGTGCCTGCGTTGCTCGAATGAAAGAGCGGGTAGGTGAAGTTCTCGCCGTCGGGATAGTCGGCCCACCAGTCGGCCAGGAAGAGATCCGCATCCCCCTTCCGTGCCGTGCTGCGCGCCGTCGACGCATCGCGCTCCACGATCTCGAGGGTCACACCCACGCGTTCGAGGTCGGCCTGGATCGCCTGGGCGATGCGTGCGAAATCGGCGCGCTGCGATCGCCAGAGCTGCAGCTTGAGGCCGGTCGCATGACCCGCCTCGGCGAGGAGTCGGCGCGCGAGAGCCGGATCGTACTGGTAGCGGCTGCGGGTCGAGTCGTAGCCGTCGAGTCCCGGGGGAATCGTCCCGGCGGCGAGCACGCCGCGGTTGTGAATCACCCGATCGAGGATCGCCGGCACGTTGACCGCGTGATTGATGGCCCGCCGGACCCGCACATCGGCCAGAGCGCCCCGCGTGGTGTTGAGTGCCACGTACACGGCACGAATGGCTGGCCGTCGCTGCAACTCGGGGCCGTGAGTCTCGTCCCAGCGCTGACTCTCGCCCGCCGGAATCTCCACCACCGACAGCCGACCCGACTCGTACTCGGCCGCCTGGGTAAAGGTCTCGGGGATGATCCGGACGCGGAGGGTGTCCGCCGCGATCGGCGCGCCCCACCAACGAGGATTGCGCGCGAAGACCACCAGGTCGTCGTGCGACCACGAGACGAATTGCCAAGGCCCGCTGCCGACCGGATGCTCGCCGAACTCCTCGGACGTCGGTGTCGGGACAATCGCTGCGACCGGCATTGCGATGAGCTTGGGGAAGATGTTGAGTGGTTCGGTGAGGGTGAACGCGATGGTGGAGTCGTCGATCACGGCGAGGCCGCGGAGGCGTTGGGCACCGGAATCGGCGACAGCGGTCGAACCGTCGATCGGCAGCAGGGGCCAGATCCGGCCGCCCTCCTTCCGCATCCTGAGCGCCCGGAGGAATGAGGCCTCGATCGCCGCAACGCCGAGGGGACGTCCATCGCTGAAGACCAGGCTGGGTCGCAGCCGGAAGGTCCACGTCTTCCCGTCGGGCGAGGGCCACCAACGCGTGGCAAGGCCGGGCACGACGCGACCTTCCGGGTCGAACTGGGTCAGGTTGTCAAAGAGGAGTGTGACCGCCTCGCCCGTCGGGACGTCCGTAGAGAGTGCCGGGTCGAGCGAGCGCGGGTCGCCGGACCAGTAATAGGTCAGACCCTTGGGGATGCCACTGCCGCAGGCGGCGACGACCAGCCCCAGCAGCGCGACGAGCGGACGGGACATCGGGCTCCGGCGGAACATCGAGACAGCGGGAAGGTTGGCGTAACCCCTTCAAGAAACCAGATTTAGACAATGCGGTCAATCGGCGGGTCCGGCAGGTGGAGCAGCGGTGCACAACGGCTGCTTCTGGGGGGTCTTGTGGCGGTCGCCCTGGGGGCGAGCGTCCCGGTCCCGGTTGCGGCGCAATCGTCGCAGCTGGTCATCCGGGGGCTCGGGTTCAGCGGCAACCACGCCATCGACGGGACGACTCTGGCAGCGGCGATCGCCACGACGAACTCGTCGGCGTTCGTCCGCTGGCGTGCGTTCCGCTGGCTCGGCCTCGGTCAGAAGCGGCTCTTCAACCAGCAGGACTTCCTGCGCGACATCCTCCGCCTGCAGCTGGTGTATCGCCGCAGTGGCTATCTCGACGTCAAGGTCGATACCGTGGTTCGCCGTACCGCCCAGGACATCTACATCACCTTCAAGATCACCGAAGGTCAGCCGGTGCGCGTCGAGACGCTCAAGTTTGTCGGCCTCGACTCGCTCAGCGGAACCGATCAGAAGGAACTCACCCTCGACCTGCCGCTGGCGAAGGGCGACGTCTTCTCGCGGTATGTGCTGGAGGCTTCCCGGGATACCCTGGTCACGCGGCTGCGCAACACCGGCTTCCCCAACGCGCTGGTCGCTGGCCGTTTCCTCGTCAACGACACGCTGCGGACGGCGCAGGTGATCCTCGAGTCGCGCCCCGGAACTGCGGCGGTGTTCAGCGACGTCCACGTGGTGGGCTATCAGCAGGTCGATTCCGGGTACATCGCCTCACTGCTGACCGCGCACACCGGTCAGCCGTTCCGGCAGGAGGAGATCTACCGGTCACAGCGCGCCCTCTACGGCTCGGAGCTCTTCAAGTTCGCGACCGTCGCCATTGATAGCACCCGGTTCAACGACTCGAGCACGAAGGTTCCCCTCCTGGTAACGGTGCAGGAAGGATTCATGCACCGCGCCCAGGCGTCGCTGGGGTACGCCACGACCGACTGCTTCCGGGCCGGGGCCGGCTGGACCGCGCGCAACGCACTGGGCGGCGGCAAGATCATTGATCTGTCGGGCCACGTCTCGAAGATCGGCGTCGGCTCGCCTCTGGGCTTCGGCGCTGAACGGAACATCTGCTCCTCGCTGCGGGAGGATTCAGTGGGTTCCCGATTGGCGAACTACGGCCTCACCCTCTCGCTCCGCCGTAACGGTTTCCTTTCGCCGGATAACGCGCTCGTCCTCTCGGCATTCACCGAGCGTCGCAGCGAGTACAAGGTCTACCTGCGCGATGAAATCGGCGCCTCGGCGGCGATCACGCGTGAGACCTATGCCCGGATTCCGGTCTCGCTCACCTATCGCTTCGCCTACGGGACCACGTCGGCCAACGCAGTGAGCTTCTGCGCCTTCTTCAATGCCTGCGTCGCCCAGGACATCGCCCAGCTGCGCGAGCGCCGGGTGCTCGCGACGTTGACGCTCAGCGCGGTCCGGCAGCGGGTCAACAATCTGCTCGACCCTTCGCGCGGCTCGCTGATGTCGGTCGAGGCCACGGTCTCGTCGCGCTTCATCGGCAGTTCCGATCGCCAGCAGTTCTGGCGGGTCGTTGGCGATGCGTCGTTCTACCTGCCGTTGACGCGCACGGTTGTCCTCGCGAGTCACCTGCGGGGGGGCGCGGTCTACGCCCCCAAGATCAATCTTGCCAGCGGGACCACGGCCAACTTCGTCCCGCCCGATCAACGCTTCTATGCCGGCGGCCCGAACGATGTGCGCGGCTTCGATCGCAATGAGCTTGGCCCGGTGGTTTACGTGGCGCGGGACTCGTCGTTCAATGAGGACGGCGTGCCCGACGTGGCGCTGGTGCGTGTCGCCGCGACCGGCGGTGACCGCATCGTGGTGGCCAACCTCGAACTGCGGCTCCCGTCACCGGTGTTGTCGCAGCGGCTTCGCTTTGCCGCCTTCGTCGATGCTGGCGCCCTCTGGGAAGGCGGCAACAACGCGGTGGTACGATTGACCCCCGGCGTCGGACTTCGTTTCGCCTCCCCCCTGGGACCGATCCGCTTCGACGTCGGCTACAACCCGTACAAGCTGCAGGCGGGCACGCTCTACTCCGCCAACAGCATCACCGGCGAACTGATCCAGGTGCGGCCCGATTACGTCAAGGACCGCGGCCGCAACTACACGCTCCACTTCTCGGTGGGGCAGGCCTTCTAGATGCACCGCTGGGTCCGCCGAATCACCGCCGGGGTGCTGCTGCCGCCCGCCGTCGTCCTGGCGACCATCGCCGGCACGGCTGTGTCGCTGCTGTGGACGACACCGGGGCGCGCGCTCTCGGCCCGACTCGCCACATCGTGGCTCAGCAACAGCGTGGCGGGGCGGATTCATATCGGCTCGCTCGGTGGCAATATTCTCAATCACATCGTGCTCCGTGATGTGACGATCCACGATTCGCTTGGCGGCGTGGTGCTGCAGGCGCCGGAAATCGAGGCGCGCTACCTGCTGCCGGAGCTGATGGCTGGCAGGATCGTGATGAGCGACCTGCGTCTCGAGCGGCCAATGATCCATCTGGTGCGTTTGCAGCGCGGGCGCTGGAACTACGAGGAAGTGTTCCGCGTCGCCTCGGGGAAGCCGAGCAACAGCGCTCCACCGCTGGTGGAGTTTCGCAATGTCGCCATCCATGATGGCGACATCCGGGTCGACGCGCCCACAGGGCCACGGCCGCCGAAACTTCCGGCCTCGCGCAATGCCGCGCCACCGAATCAGCCCACGATCCTGCCCGGCAGCGATGGCCTCGTGCGCGTCTACACGGCGACGCACTTCACGGCGTCGATTCCGTACCTCCGGCTCTCCAACCCGGCGCACGATCCGATCCTGGCGCAGATCAACTCGCTCGCGGCCGAGCTGGGCGATCCGAAGCTCACGCTCAAGGATCTCAAGGGCGAGATCCTCACGGCCCACGACTCGTTGCGTTTCACCCTCGAGCACGCCGAGTTGCCCGGGACCACGCTCCACGGTGGCGGTGCCGTGCGCTGGCCCCGCGACACGATCCTCTTCGATTTCGCGTTCGACGCGCCGCGCGTGGATCTCGCGGACCTGCACTGGATCTCGCCCGACTTCCCCGATTGGAAGGGGAGCGGCCGGGTCGTGGCCAAGTCGAGCAGCGGATCGCGGACCGACTACACGCTCACGCATCTGACGCTGGGCGCCGGCGACGTGTCGGCCACGGGCAGGCTGGTCGCCATCGTCGACAACTCCCGCGGCCTGGGTATGCGCGATCTCGATCTGGCGCTACAGAATGTGCCGGTGAGCGTGATGCGGCCGTACCTCGATACCTTGCCGGTGGCCGGCACACTCAACGGGCGTCTGCTCGCCAACGGTTTCCTCGATGGCCTCACCCTCGGCGGCGATCTCTGGTTTGCCGACGCGCTGGTCTCGGGGACGCCGCGCTCGCACTTCGTGATCAACGGATTGATTCACTTCGGCGGCGCCGAGGGCGCGGTCTTCGAGGGATTCCGGCTCGACGAGTCGGTGATCGCGCTCGGCACCGTAAATCGTCTGGTGCCGTCGGTGATCATTCCCGGCGACCTGCATCTCGTCGGTCATCTCGATGGCTCGTGGCAGAACGCGCGCTTCCAGGGCACCGTGGAACATCGCGCCCCCAATGCCGGGCTGTCACGGATGATCGGCACCGTTCGCTTTGATACTCGCAACACGGTACTCGGCCTCGACCTCGACGCCGATTTCGATCAGCTCTCCTTCAATGCGCTGCGCAGTGGCTATCCGCAGCTCGCCGCGCTCGGCGGCCTCACCGGCCATGTGGTGGCGAAGGGCTCACTCGAGTCGCTCGACCTCAACGCCGATCTCTCGGGCGAGGTCGGACACATCGTAGCGCGCGGCCGGGTGACCTTGATGTCGCCTCGCTTCGGCGCCGACTCCCTCGTGGTGGATCTCCAGCGCGCCGACATCGCGGCAATGACGGGGAAGGGCACATCGAGCGCGCTCAACGGACGTGTCGTGGTGAGCGGGACCATCGACTCGCTGATCCCGCCGCGAGGCCGGCTGACACTGAATCTCGATCAGTCGCGTGTGGGCGGCGTCACCTTCGACGCCGTCATGGCGGGATTCCGTGCCGCCGATGGCCTGATCACTGTTGACACCGCGACGGTGCTCTGGCCCGACGGTCGTGTGGATGCCGCGGGTACCATCGGATATGCTGCTCCTGATTCCGGAACACTGCGCATCACGGGAGCGGCATCCTCGCTGGCGGCCTTCGATTCACTGGCGCGGGCGACGCTGGGTGTTGCCGCCGATACCCTGCATCCGCACACCTTTGATGGCCTCGCTCGAGCGGCGCTCACGGTACGCGGCGCGCTCGACAACGCCACGGTGAGTGGAACCTTCGAGGCGGAGGAGCTGCTGCTCGACAGTTGGCGGGTCTCGGCGATGTCGGGGACGTTTACGGCCGATTCTCTCGGTGCCAAGGGGATCACGCTCAATGCGACGATCGACACGGTGTCGATGGGAGCGCGGGTCGTGGATTCCGTCCACGTGCGAGTGTCGGGACGCCCCGACTCACTCTCTCTGGCAGGAAATGCCCGGATGCATCGGGCGCATATCGGCGGCGGCGGGGCCTGGCTCGCGCGCGGCGATGTCGCCACCCTGCAGCTCGATTCGCTGACCCTCGGTCTGCCGGTGCAGCAGTGGCAGCTGGTGCGCCCGGCGCGGATGACCATCACCGATCGAGGCGTCACCCTCGCCGATACCATCGCGATGCACACCGTGGATGGCAGCGGTGCCCTGACCCTCCTCGGCGTCGTGCCCGGTGGCGCGGCCGGAGATCTCACGGCGAGTGTGGTCGGCCTGCAGTTGAGCGATGTGTTCAACCTGCTGAATGCCGAGCAGAGCACCATCTCCGGCCTGGCATCGCTCGATCTGCACCTCACCGGCACGCGTGACCTGCCATTGATGCGCGGCAGCATGGGCGTGGCCGGACCGGTGATCGGCGATGTCCGGGCGCCGATGATGCGAGCCGTCTTCGACTACGAGGGACAGAAGCTCCGGTCGCGACTCTCCTTCTGGCGCACCGGCGATCCGATCCTCGAAGTCGATGTGGCACTGCCACTGGATCTGGCGCTCGCGAAGCGCGCCGAGCGGAAACTGCCCGGACCACTCGAGATCACGGCGAGCGCCGACTCGGTCGACCTGCTGGTGCTCGAGGCGTTCACGCCGTCGATCAAGGACACGCGTGGCACCATCGCCCTCGATATGAAGGCGACAGGGACCTGGGCGGCGCCGCGGCTCGACGGGTCGTTCGCGATCCACGAGGGGCGGATGACGATTCCCGGCCTCGGTGTCCGCTACGGACCGATCGAAGGCACGGCGCGCTTCAGCGGTGATTCCTTGGTGGTCGACACCCTGCTGATGAGCAGCGGCCAGGGCGACATCGATGTGAAAGGCGGCATCCGCTTCGTCGGCCTGACCCAGCCGAATCTTGATCTGCGTTTCAACTCGCAGGGCTTCCTGGTGATGGACGTCCCCGATTATCTGCGGTTGCGTCCCACCGGGACCTTCCTGCTGCGCGGGCCGATCCAGCGCCCGGTGCTCACCGGCGACGGAACGCTGTCGGGAAGCGTGCTCTACTTCGCCGATCTGGTGACCAAGCGGATCGTCGACCTCGAAGATCCCGAGAACCTCGACCTCGTCGATACCACCGCGTTCCGGAAGCAGAGCCTGGGTGCGGCGTTCCAGAGCCGCTTCCTCGACTCGCTCGAGATCCGCAACCTGACCTTCCAGGTCGGCAGTGAAGTCTGGTTGCGCAGCTCCGAAGCGAACGTGCAACTCGAAGGGCAGGTGACGGTCAACAAGCTGCGCAAGCAGTACCGTCTCGACGGCGAGTTCAACGCCCCGCGTGGTACCTACACCCTCAAGATCGGGCCGGTGAGTCGCGACTTCACCATCGAACGCGGTACCGTGCGCTACCTCGGCACGCCCGACCTGAACGCGCTGCTCGACCTGCAGGCACGGCACGTTGTCCGCACCGTGGACGGCGAGGAGATCCCCATTGTCGCCAAGATCGGCGGCTCCATTTTGGTGCCGAGCCTCTCGCTCACGAGCCCGGGCCGGAGCATCGCCGAACGCGACCTGGTGTCATACCTGATCTTCGGGCGGAGTGAGTTCCAGGTCTCCGGCGGACAGTCCAACGGCGTGTCGCAGGCGGTGCAGACGGGGGTGGCGTTGCTGGGGACGGCCCTGTCGAACGAATTCCAGCGATCACTCGCCAACGAGTTCGGACTCGACCTGTTCGAGATTCGCCCCGGATTCCTCAATGGTGGCTATACTGGCGGGTCGAACCTGACGCAGCTCGCCATCGGCCGACAGCTCGGAGCGAAGTGGTTCGTGACGGCGACTGCCGGCGGCTGCCTGGGCAACGCGAAGCAGAGTTTTTCGGGCAGGAATTTTGGCGCGACCCTCGAGTACCGCTTCTCGAAGACCTGGCGCGCCCAAGCGACAGCGGAACCCCTGCAATCGTGCCGCACGAGTGATGTCTTCAATATCCAAAGCCGCTACCAGCTTGGTGCGGGTCTGCTCTGGCAGAAGGACTATTAATTGGCCAAGGCATT
Source organism: Gemmatimonadales bacterium (assembly GCA_039915645.1). Classification (GTDB taxonomy): domain Bacteria; phylum Gemmatimonadota; class Gemmatimonadetes; order Gemmatimonadales; family GWC2-71-9; genus Palsa-1233. The sequence continues at coordinate 31,159 of JBDSMX010000077.1, forward strand.
GTTGATCGCAAATCCCAATGCGGCGCGTACGGCAGCGGCAGCGGTCAAGGGCATTGAGCAGGTCTTTCGTACGGCAGGGTGGACACTCGAAACACTGGCCACAGGTGGCCCCGGGGATGCCCGGAAGCTGTCGGAGTACGGCGTCAGCAGCGGTGTCGATATGGTCGCGGTCTTTGGTGGCGACGGCACCACGATGCAGGCCGCGGCAGCGCTCGTCGGCACCGATGTCACGCTCGGGGTGATCCCGGGTGGCACCGGCAACCTCCTCGCCGGCAATCTCAAACTGCCCAACAATCCGGTGAAGGCGATCGACGCCATCCTGCGAGGGAGCGTGCGGGCACTCGACTTGGGCCAGATGGAGCGGGACGACGGCACCCATTACTTCGCCGTGGCGTGTGGCGCCGGTGCCGATGCGCGGGTGATGGCCGAGACTCCCTCGCGCCAGAAGCACAAATGGGGGATGATGGCCTACTTCGCCACCACTCTCCGGGTGCTGCCGCAGGTTCGCAGCGTTCCCTATGAAGTGACCGTCGACGGGTCGGTGACCCAGCTCGATGCCGCCATGCTGCTGGTGGCCAATTGTGGCGACATCATCCCGCCGATCATCCGCCTCGGCCAGGGGATCTCTCCCGAGGACGGCCTCCTCGATCTGGTGGTGTTTCAATCCAATTCGGTTGGCGGCAGCGTCAGGGCGGTCTGGGACCTGCTCACGGACGCCTCCGGGACCTACGGCAAGGACGTCTTCGTGGGCTACGCCAGGGGGAAGGAAATCTCGGTCAAGACGCTGGATGGCCCGCAGCCAGTGCAGTTGGACGGGGAGGCGGGGGGGGAGACCCCGTTCGTCGCCACCGTGGTCCCCGGGGCGATCCGGGTGGGTCACCCCGGCTGACCCGTTTCCTCCCCCAAGGGAGGTGGTAACTTCTTGGACGTCCGGCTTAGCTTCCCCCCACCCCGAACGACGTGCCGACCCCATGACCGATTCGCTGCTGCTGATCGACGACGACGTGACGTTGCTCAAGAATATCGGCGCGTATTTCGAACGTCGCGGCTGGGACGTCTTCACGGAACTGAGTGGCGAGGCCGGGCTGGTCACCTTCGACCGAGCCCGCCCCGACGTCGTCCTGCTTGACCTCGGCCTTCCCGGCATGGATGGCCTCGAGGTCCTCGAACAATTCCGCACTCGCGATACCGCCGTGATCATGATGACCGGCGATGCCGCCATCGCGACCGCCGTCCAGGCGATGCAGGCGGGCGCCGAAAACTTTCTCGTCAAGCCGGTGGATCTCGAGCACCTTGGTGCTGCCGTCACGCGTGCGGCCGAAAAGGTCAAGCTTCGTCGGGTGAACCGGACCCTCATCGGCCAGAGCGCCACGACTGACGGCCTCGACTCGCTCGGCGCCTCGGTGGTGATGCGCGAGTTTGCCCACCAGCTCTCGGTCCTCGCGCGCAACGATCGCACGGCGGTGCTCATTCACGGCGAAAGCGGGAGTGGCAAGCGCTGGGCGGCGCGACTGCTCCACGATCTCTCACCGCGTTCGAGCGCCCCGTTCATCGAGGTTGCCTGCGGGACCGGTGACGCCAGCTGGCTCGACCTCGAGCTCTTCGGCCGGGAGCAGTCGGTCGACACTCCTGAAGGAGTGTCGCGTCGACAGGGGTTGCTTGAGGTGGCCGACGGCGGCACGCTCTTCCTCGACGAAGTGGCGGATCTGCCCCTGGAGTTGCAGGCCAAGATCGACAGTGTGCTTGAGCAGCGGGCGTTTCGCCGCGCCGGCGGGACGCGGGAAATTCCAGTGGATATCCGGGTGGTGGCGGCGACGTCGCGATCGCTGGCGACGATGGTGGAGTCCGGGCGATTCCGCGAGGATCTCTACTACCGGCTCAACGTGATGCCGCTGGAAGTGCCGCCGCTCCGCGACCGGGGTCAGGATGATATTCTTACCCTGATCCGTCGCTTCCTCCGGGAGCTGGCGCCGTCGATGCCCGGCGCGCCAACCAAGATCTCGGATGATGCCTTCGACCGGTTGCTGCATCACGGCTGGCCGGGGAATGTGCGCGAGATGCGCAACGTGCTCGAGCGTGCGCTGCTGCTGGCGCGCGGTCAGCCACAGATCGGGGCCGAGCATCTGCCGGGAGAATTCCGGGCACGCTCGGGGCCGTTCGATCGGCGGCATACGCCGCTGACGATGGAGGAGGTGGAGCGGATGCATATCGACCGGACGCTCAAGCATCACGGCGGAAACCGGACCCGCGCAGCGCAGGAACTGGGCATCTCCCGAGCGACCTTGATCGCCAAGATCAAGCGTTACGCGATCCCGCACTGATGGCGACCACGCACCAGCGCCCACCCATCACGGAACGCGACGCGATGATCTGTCGCGCGTGCGGTCGCGAAGATCGCGCGTCCGAGGGGTACCCGTGCGAAGTGTGTGGCACCTTTCTCTGTCTCGTCTGCACCATTCGCGGCGTCACGCGCTGCCGGACCTGTGCCGCAAAGGATCAATCGGCGTGAAAGCAATTCTGGTCACCAAGGCAGTCGCTCCCCTCCTCGCAGGACCCACGCTCGCTACCGAACAAGTCTCCCAGATGGTGCTCGGTGAGGGCGCCGAAGTCCTCGGGCACGAAGGCCGGATGCTGCGCGTCCGCACCGTAGTCGACGACTACGAAGGGTGGATTCACGAGGGCTACGTGCGACACGTGGATTTCAGCGAGGCGGAACAGTGGCTTGGTATCTCGGGATGGTCCGAGGGTGCCCTGCTTGAGGACAGTGTCGGTGTCGCGCTCCGTGCGCCGCATCGTTCGCGCCTCGTGATCGAAGGCCCGGAGCGAGTGCGACTCCCCGATGGATCGGCGGCAACGGTGCTTGCCGGGCGGGTGCGCCCGTACTACAACGTCGTCTCCGACGCGCAGAACGACTTCCCCGACGCCTGGGCCTGGCGCGAGTTCGCGGGGTCGCCGTACCTCTGGGGCGGCATCACCGCCTCCGGGATCGACTGCTCGGGCCTGGTGCAGACCACCTTCCTCGCCCGCGGCGTTCCCATTTCACGTGACGCGCGTGACCAGGTCGAGTTCGGCACCGAGGTCGACTTCATCGAGCGTCGTCGCGGCGACCTGGCATTCTTCCGCGGCGCCGACAGCAGTGCGATCACCCACGTCGCGATCCTCGCGCCCGATGAACACATCGTGCACAGCACGGTCGAGACCGGGCAGGTGACGCTCGAGCCCTGGGGCATCGGGAGTCGTGCCGCTCCGCTGCGCGCACGACTCGTCGGCATTCGCCGACTCGCCTGATGCGACGGCTGGTACTCTTCGACATCGACGGCACGCTGCTCCTGAGCGCCTCCGCCGGCCGGCGAGCCATCGAGGCCGCCTTCGCCGAGGAATTCGCCGACACCTCGTTCTTCGAGTCGGTGCGCTTCGACGGCAAGACCGATCCCCAGATCGTGCGCGAGCTCTATCACGCGGCCGGTGCACCCGATCGCGCCACGCCGGAGCAGACCGAACTGCTGCTCGGTCGATACCTGAACCATCTCGAGCGCGTGCTCGAAGACCGCGGCCATCTGGTGCACACGCTTCCCGGAATCACCGAATTGCTCGATGCCCTTGAGGCGCGCGATGACGTCCTCGTCGGGCTGCTCACGGGAAACATCGTCCCCGGCGCTCGTCTCAAGCTCGCCGCGGCCGGACTCGCCTTCGATCGCTTTGCCCTGGGGGCCTACGGCTCCGACAGTGGCCACCGGCCGGACCTGCCACCGATTGCCGCCGCCCGCGCTGAAGCATTTCTGGGCCACGTTCCGTCAGGGCACGATGTGGTGATTCTGGGCGATACCCCGGCCGATGTGACCTGTGGTGCATCGATTGGTGCGCGCGCAGTGGCAGTGGCAACCGGTGCCTTCTCGGTTGCGGAACTCGATGCCGCCGGCGCCTATCGTTCGTTCGAGAACTTTGCCGACACGGCGGCCGTGATGGAGGCACTCCTCTGCTCGAACTCGAATTGAAGGCATTGGTTGCGGATCCGGAGGCGGTGCGTCAGCGCCTGCACGCGGCGGGATTCCAGCCTGAGTTCGCCGGGCGGATGCTTGATCGTCGCTTCGATCGCAGCGGCGAGTTTGCCGGCGCCGACGAAGTGGTACGAGTGCGCAGCTATCACGGCACCGATGGCTGGACCAGCGAGGTGCTCGGCTGGAAGGGAGCGACCACGGTGAATGCTGACGGGTACAAGGCACGACCTGAACTCGAGAGCTCGCTCGCCGGTGGCGCGCCGGCGGCGGCCTTGCTGGCACGGCTGCATTTCGAGGTCGTGCACGCCATCGATCGTCACGTCGAGGTCTATCGCGTCGCGGATGCGATGGTGCGGCTCGAGTGGTATCCGGAGTGCGATACCCTGATGGAAGTCGAAGGTGATGGCGTTGCCATCGAGGCCGCGATTGCCGCAACGGGAATTGCCCGGAACGAATTCACAGCCGAGCCGCTGGCGGCTTTTGCGGCGCGCTACCAGGCGAGACTCGGCCGACCTGCACGACTCGCCCTGCTTACTCCCGACGAACATCCGGCGCATTGGCCCCGATGACCGCTCCGCTCGCTCCTGACCTCGGTCGGCTCGCCGACCCTGCCCGCGCCACGCCGTACGATGACGTGCGACAAGCGCTGCTCGATGCACTTGTGTCGGCCAAGGGCGCCGGTCATCTCGAACAGGGCGTCTGGCAGGAGGCATTCGACGGCGCCGTCCGTTCATTGCGGATGCGCGTACTGGGCGATGCCGAAGCCGTGATGCGAAGCGCCGCCGCGCACTCACGCTTTCCGTCCAAGCGGCTCAGCGCACTGCTTCCCGACGCCGAGGTGGCGGATGCGCTGCTGCAACGGCTGCTGGCGGAAGGGATGGCGCTCGAGCGGCTCGAGGGAATGCCGGATGATCCGGCGTCACGCCGGGCACGGGCTCTCGCCGTCACGGCGGGGTGGGAAGGCGCCGAGCGAGTCGCTTCGGTCGATGCCGCGCGGTGGCGTGCCCTCGCCGACGAGATCGCCGAGTGGCGACGGCCGACCCGGCCATTCTGGATTGCCGCGGCCGTGCTCCTGGCGGCCGGTCTCGTGGTCGCAGGGTGGCTCGGCGGGCAGTTGCCGGCCCCCGCGTGGTTTGCACCGGTCAGCAGGGCGTTCTGGTCGTTGCCGTGGCCATAGTCGCCGTCGGTCTCGACGTGGTCGAGTTGCCACGCGCCCGGGCGCTGCTGGCGCGCCACGGCGGGCGCATTCTCGATCGGACCCTCACCGATTTCGAGCGCGAGTACGTCGAGTCCCTGGGCGACCCTGCTCCCGCGTTTGCAGCGCGCCTGGCGGCCAAGGAAGCGGTCTACAAGGCACTGCAGGTTCTGCCTGGCGCCCGGGCCGTCGGCTGGCGTGAAATCGGGGTGCGCCGCCTCCCCGACGGCCGGCCCGAAGTGGAACTCACCGGTCGCGCCGCCGAACTGCTGCTTCCTCACCGGGTCACGATCCACCTCTCCCTCTCCCATAGCCGCGACGTCGCGGCAGCGGTCGCGATTCTCGAGGGGTAGCAATCCCGACGGGTGCCCTCTAGTATTTCCCGACTTCAAAAAAGCGTTTGATAATGATTCTCATTCAGGCGACAGCCGTTCTGCTGGCCCTCTCGGGTGCCATGCCGACCACCGATTCCGCGGCGGTCGCGCGGCGCATCGCGGCATCGGCGCAGCTCGCGGCACAGGAATACCGGATCGGGGTGGCGGGTGGACGGGTCGTGGCGCCGGCCGAGGTCGATGAGGCGAAGCTCTTCCTGACCGAGGCCAAGCGCACCGCGAAGCTGTTGCCGATGTCAGTGGCTGCCGCCACCGAGGCCGATCTCGACCGGGTACTGCTGCTGGTGGGAAAAATTGGCGCACCGGATTCGGTCGACGCCGGTATCAAGCGGATGACCGATGCCCTCGCGGCCGGACTCCGCGTCACCCTGATCGAGATTCCTGACCATACCCCGTCGCTGGCGCGCGGCGCCGAGCTGTATGCGCGCGAATGTCGCGCCTGCCACGGTGATGCCGGCCAGGGCGATGGTCCAGCAGCCCGCGCACTGATTCCGGCCCCGACCAACCTCGCCAACTACGCCGCGCTCCGTGATGTCGCGCCGCTCGCGTTCTACCAGCGGGTGACCATCGGCGTCGCCGGCACCGCGATGCCATCGTTCGAGACCCGTCTCTCGGCCGAGGATCGCTGGGCGCTCGCCCTCTACGCCGCGACCCTCCGCCAGGCCAGGCCGGCCGGCGAGGTGCCCGCCGCTCTCCGTTCGTTCCCGACGGTCGCGAAGCTCAGCGACGATCAGATCCTGGCGGAACTGGGTACGTCGGCTTCGCCCGAGCGACTTGCGGCCGTGCGCGCATTCCAGCCCACCACCGATGATGCAGCGGTCACGGCGCAGGTCTTCACCGCCGTGCGTGCCAAGGTGGCCGAGGCAGGCGAGCTCGCCACCGCAGGGAAACATCAGGAAGCCGTATCGGCAGCGTTCGACGCCTATCTCGCATTCGAGAAGGTCGAACGCACCGTGCGCGCCAAGCGCCCGGAACTCGCCACGACGCTCGAGGCCGCCTTCGCGACCCTGCGGACGCGCGTGGCAGGTGGTGCGGCACCAGCGGAACTCGACGGCATTCAGCGTGAACTGGCGGCATCACTGGAACAGGCCGAACGGGTGGTGGGCGACACCCTCTCGCCAACCAATCTCTTCCTGCAATCGCTGGTGATCATGCTCCGTGAAGGGCTCGAGGCGATCCTGATCATCGGCGCGCTGATGGCCTTCCTGGTGAAGACTGGCGCCGGGCACCGCAAGCGCGACATCCATATCGGTGTTGGTGCGGCCGTGTTGCTGTCGCTGCTCACCGCCGTGCTGCTCGAGACGGTTTTCGTGCTCTCGCCGGCGCATCGCGAGAGCATGGAAGGCTTCACGATGGTCGCCGCAGTGGGCGTGCTCTTCTATGTGAGCTACTGGCTGCTCTCGAAGATGGAAGTCGCCAAGTGGACCGCCTTCGTGAAGGAGCGGGTGCAGGTCGCCGTCACCGGTGGCTCGGCGTTCGCGCTCGCATCGGCCGCATTCCTTGCTGTGTATCGCGAGGGGTTCGAGACGGTGCTCTTCTACAAGGCGCTGTACGTGTCAGGCGGTGAAGTCGGCGGGACCTTCTGGCCGGTGACGCTCGGCATTCTCGTGGGCAGTGTGGCGCTTGCGGTGGTGTATGTCGCGATCAACAAGTGGGGCGTGAAGCTGCCCCTGAAGCCGTTCTTCGCGATCACCAGCGGCTTCCTCTACTACACCGCGTTCGTCTTTGCGGGGAAGGCGATCGCCGAGCTGCAGGCCGGTGGTGCAGTGCCGACCACGATCCTGCTTGGCTGGCCGCGCTGGCCGGCACTCGGGATCTATCCCACGCTCGAATCATTGCTGGCGCAGGGCATCCTGGCGACGCTGGCGATTGTGGCCGTCGGCTACCTCTTCCTGGTGCAGCGCCCGGCCGAGGCGCGCAAGCGCGCTGCGGCCCCCAGCGCCCCGCTGGCGGCTCCGGTCGTCCTCTCGGCGATCATGGATGGGCCGGGGCGCGAAGTCGCGATGCTGCGCTCCCTGGAGCGGATGGAAGGGGATCTCGCCGCGCTGCACGCCGAAGTGGAGCGCCTCAAGGAAGCGGTGGTCGAGGCTTCAGCCGAAGATGTCGTCAACGGGCGCGACTAGCAGGGGCGGGGCATGCCCCGCCCCCACGGCATGACCCGCCCCCCAGCATGAAAACAAAACGGCCCGCCATCACTGGCGGGCCGCTTTGTTTGGGAGGTCCCAGGACGCGTCATTTCACCCAGTCGTGAATGCAGCCCAAGCTGGGGTACTGCTCCGGGGGAAGGATCTGCTCAACGTGGCCATCGGAGATCCGCAGGATGAAACGGCCCTGCCGATGGTCATTGCCAAAGAGAACGTTTCTGCAGAACGCGAGATAGCGACCATCGGGTGAAAACGTCGGCAGCTCGCCTTCCAAATGCGGAGGGAGTGCCACGGGATTCCCTCCTTCGAATCCTATGGAAACGAGCTCGGTCATGCTCCCATCCTCGCTCAAACGGCTGTAGACAATTGCGCGGCCGTCGGGCGAAAACTCGGCGTCGCCGATTGGGGCGCTATCTCGAAGTCCAAAGGTGGTGACAGTTTGAGAGGCGATGTCAACAATTGCGAGTCGTCCGGCCCCGCCGAAATTTCGCTCATATGCCGTTGTCACCAATCGCTGGCCATCAGGATTCCACGAGAGCCCTGCCAACCCACCAGCAAACGACACGGTGTTGGTCCAGCCCGCTGTGCCAACATGGTGCAGCCGGAATGTTGATTGCGCAGGGACCGTCGAAGAAGACCCCTCGAGGAAACCGACTTGGATTTCTCCCTGTCGACTCGTGACTGCCAACCCAACTGTTGCAATGGTCCCCTGTGGAGATGGGAACTCGAGCAGCGGGATGATCGAGTTGGGATCCCGAACTGAAACCAAGCGGTAGACCTCCTCGGTGCTTTCCCTCGAGAAGCTGAACACTGTTTTCCCATCCGGGGCCAGCCGGTTGCGCAGCGCACTCACTCGAGAAGCAATCGGGGATAAGGTGCCCGAGGTGAGGGAGTAGGTCGAGAGCCCATTGACGACTTGAGGGACGGTACCGGTGATCAGCAGCGTACCAGTTGGCAGGGTGCTGTCGGGGAGCACCGGACCGCCTGAGCACCCCGCTAGCATAAGGGCGCAAAGGGGCGCGGCGAGTTGCACCCGAGGCGATCGATACAGCATTTCAGGCGCAACCTTGGACAGCATCGGTTCCCTCCCCAGGTGCCTGCAGCTTGATGAGTTGGCCGCCACCTGGCGCCGGGCACACCGTAAGATCAACTTCGGCACGAGAACCGGTCTTGGTTCCCTTTCGCGGATATGCCTTTGCCGTGATCCGGTAACTGCCCACCGGCACTCTGAGGAAATAGGTCGTGCTGCCACCGAAGGCCGTCGAGTCGTTGGGGAGGATCCCGGTGCTGTACAAGATCACCCATGACACGGAGGCCCCAGTGCCGCTGTCTCCCGCGACGAGCGCGGTCAGGTTGAAGGAATCTGCAACGATGATGGGTAGCGACCGTGGAAACGTGATGTCGTTGACGCGGAGAAAGGTGTCCACTGGAATGGCGACCGTCACCTTGATTGAATCGCCACGACTGAGGAGAAGGTACGGCAGGTAAAACCCGGACGGGGTGTCTGTCGGAGAGACCCGGATATACGTCGTTCCATTTGTGATTGGCGAAACCAGTCCGGGATGGGCGACGGTAGCGATCGAATTGTTATTCGAGGTCCAGCTCTGGGCGGACGTCGGCCAGCTGCCGCCCCCGCCCGGCCAAACGAACGAACCTGCGGTGAGTTGGAGCGATGAGTTGGTCGTGATGGACCGGTCGTCTCTGTTGGTGGTCGTCCCAGTGACGAAATCGCGATCCCAGAAGTGGGTTTCATCGATGTCCGAGCGAAGGGAGTAGCGGTACAGCAGCCCTTCGATCTCGTGGTCACAGACCGACGAATTGACGTGACTGATGTCTGTTGGTAGCACGATCATGCATGCGTCAGAGTGACCTGCTGCGCCGGTCGGCTTATGGGCCCCGGATGTCCACCCCAGCACGTGCGCCATTTCGTGTCTGAGGATGTTGACGCGATTGTCGGTGTTGCCGTTGCAGTTGATGGTGGTGAGGGTAATGCGCTTTCGCCCTCCGCTAATGGGGTCCGTCGACCCACACCACTTTATTCCTGTCGAGTTCGCGACGACGACTTCGACGTCCCCGCCTCCCGAAGAGGCCGAGAGCCCGAACTGTGGAATCCCATCATTAGCGAAAGGCGTCAGTCGAGGTTGCCATGCTGCAGCGGCGAGATTGATATCGGTCCGGACGTCGGATTCGCTCGAGGAAAAGGTGATCAGTTCGTTGCAGTCCCAGTAGGGCTTGAAGTCGATCGCCTCATTTGATGTGCTCTGCATCGCGCACGTCCCCGCCATCAGGGATGCGGGCAAAGCGACCCTGTCAGGGAATGTGGGTGAGGTTGACGTCGGGGAGTCACAGGCGGGGAGTACGAGCAGCGCTGCGGCAGCCGACATCAACTTCGAAGCGATACCAGCGGTACGAGGGGGGGGGGCAGTACACTCAGGGCTCCGGGGGTTGGAGGTGTCCAAAAGCATAACCCCGACCAACCCGTTGATGTCACCTGGACCGGACCAGCCTGGTGGGGCCGCGCATGCCCGGCCCTCGGTTGAAAACAAAACAGCCCGCCATCACTGGCGGGCCGCTTTGTTTGGGAGGTCCCAGAACGCCCCCTGAGTATACGAAGACGAACAGGTGTGTTCGCTTCACCCTTCTTCGTCCTGGGACTTTCTCGCGTGGTGCCGTTGTGGCCACCGACTAGGGAAAAACCTAGGGCCTCCTAGGGTCGCTGTCAAGGGTCCCTTTTCCCTTGGTCAGCCAGGCCCCCGGAGCCGGGCTCGGGGCAGGCGCCCAGCGCGCCATCAGCGCCGCCCCGATTGAGACGAGCACGATGGAGAACAATTGCGCCAGCGTGAGTCCCGCAAAGAATCGATCATCCTTGGCGCGAAAGAATTCCACGCTGAATCGCTCGAGTCCCGCGAAGATGAGATACGCGCCGAAGAGCCAGCCCGTGCCGCGAACACGCGTGCGCCAGCGCCAGAGCACCGCAAATACCACCAGCATGATTGCGATCTCGTAGAGCTGCGTCGGATGCACCGCGAGCAGTGTATCGGCCGTTGCACCCGACGGAATCGGCAATCCGAATTCGGCCTGCATCGCACCAGCGGTGGTGTGCGGCAATCCCTCAGGGAAGGCGACCGCCCACGGCAGCGTGGTGGGCCGGCCGTAGTCGTCGCCCACGAGGTAGCAGCCGACGCGGCCCACGGCGTATGCGGCCGCAAGCGCCGGTGCAGAGAGCTGTGCCGTCCAGCGCAGCGGCACGTCACGCCGCCAGCCGTTGAGGATCACCGCAAGCGTCCCGCCAACAAAGCCGCCGTAATACACCAATCCGCCACGCGTGAGCAGCGCACTCGGCCCGTGCAGCGCGACATACCAGAGCTTGGCGCCGACAATGCCGCCAACCAGCGCCGCGAGGATCATGTCGCCGGCATAGTCGGACGCGAAGCGATTGCGGCGGCACTCCCGATCGATGAGCCAGCCGCCGACGAGGAAGCAGCACATCATCATCACGCCGTAGCCGGTGATCTCGATCGATCGCAACCCGAAGATGGCTGGCGTGTGGAAGTTGAGTGGATGCGCAATGATCACGAGGCGACTCCGGGTGCGGGCTCGAGGCCGGGGAGCGGAAAATGGTCGCGGGCATCGAGGTCGACGCCGTGATGCTCGCCCCGGGCGAGTCGCCAGCTGCCGGCCGCGCCGATCATCGCCGCGTTGTCGGTGTTGAGGCGCGGTGACGCCACGGCAATCCGGGTGCGCTGGCCGGCCGCGCTGCGCATGGCATTAGCGAGAGCCACGCTGCTGGCAACGCCACCGCCCAGGACCACCAACGGCCGATCGAATCGCTCGGCCGCGTGGATCGTCTTCCGCACGAGCACTTCGATGGCAGCATCCTGGAAGCCGCGCGCCAGACTCGCCCGATCGGCGTCGAGATCGCTGCTCTGCTGCACCGCGCGGAGCACCGCGGTCTTGAGGCCGCTGAACGAGAAGGCGAACTGATCGTGCTCGGCGACGCCCTTGAGCAGGGGACGCGGGAAGGTGAAGCGTTTCGGATCGCCTGTGGCGGCGAGTCGCTCCATCGCGGCGCCAGCAGGGTAATCGAGCCCGAGCAGGGTACCGACCTTGTCGAACGCCTCACCCACGGCATCGTCGCGCGTCTGGCCGAGGAGATGGTACTCGCCCCACGCCGGCACATCGAGCAGCATCGTGTGGCCACCACTCACCAGCAGTGCCGTGAACGGCGGCTCGACATCGTCCTGCTCGAGCGTCGGCGCGAAGAGATGCCCTTCGAGATGGTGCACGCCGATGAGCGGCAACCGCTCGCGCCAGGCAAGCGCCTTGGCCCAGGTCACGCCCACGAGCAGCGCGCCAAGCAGACCGGGGCCACGGGTCACCGCAATCGCATCGATCTGCTCGAGTGATACGCCGGCCTCGGCAAGCGCGAGGTCGACCACCGGTCCGACGGTGCCGAGGTGCGCACGTGAGGCGAGTTCAGGAACGACGCCACCGAAGATCCGGTGGATGTCCTGCGAGAGAATCGAGAGCCCTTCGAGATGGACTCGCTGACCCTCCCGGCGCACGACCGCCGCCGAGGTTTCGTCGCAGGAGGTCTCGAGGGCGAGTACGCGCACGGTCAGCGGCTGCCGAGCAGGGCTTCGACGCGGGCCTTCTGTTCGGCGCTGTCCCACATTTCGCCGCCGATGCCGACGTATACAATCCGGCCGTCGGCATCGACGAGCCAGCTCTGCGGCACACCCATCGTCTGGTAGGTCTGCTGGATCAGGCCACTCTGGTCGTGGAGCAGGTCGAAGCTGAGCTCGAGCTGCTTGCCGAAGGCGAGCACCGCGGCGTCGTCACCCTCGTCGACGCTGACAGCCGCGATCCGGAAACCGCGATCCTTGTATTGCTGGTAGAGTCGTTCCATCGAGGGCATCTCCTTGCGGCAGGGGCCGCACCAGGTCGCCCAGACGTTGATGAGTGTGACGTGGCCGCCGTAGTTCGCCCGCAGCGAAACGCTATCGTGCGTCACCGGATTGAGCACCTTGAAATCGGGCGCGCGATTCCCGAGCTGAGCGCCATCGGGAGGTGAGGCGTACTTGGTGAGCGCCCAGGCGCCGACGCCGAGCCCCAGTACGATCGCCCCTACTCCGAGCCATTGCCGATTCACGTTCTCGGGTCTCCTGCGTCAGCTGGCGGGTGTAGCCAGCAGTTCTTCGACCACGCGACGACTCGCCGCCGAGTTCCAGGTATAGCCGCGCAGCATGATCCGCACGATCCGACCATCGCGCCCCACCAGAAAACTCTCGGGCACGCCAGTGGTCTGGTAGATCCGTTCGATGTCGCCACTCGGGTCGTGCAGCACGTCGAAGGAAATGTGATAGTCCTTCGCGAACTGCTTCACCACGGCCTCTCCGCCACGATCAATGCTCACGGCCGCGATCTTGAATCCCTTGGGGCCCATCGTCTGGTAGAGCGAATCCATCGCCGGAATCTCTTCCTTGCAGGGTTCGCACCAGGTGGCCCAGACGTTCACCAGCGTCACCTTGCCGCGGTAGCTGCTGTCGAACGACACCGGCTTGCCCGACGCGAGGTTCTTGGCCGTGAAGCCCGGCGCGACCTGACCCACGCCAATGGCGGTCTGTCCGCCGAAGCGCACCAGCGCCCAGGTGCCGACGCCGAGTACAGCGAGGATGAGCGCCACGAGAAGCCATTGCCGTCGCATGCTCAGCTCCGCGGAAGCGCGGCGCGCCGTAGTTCGCGCACCGCTTCGGCGATATCGGGCTGGCCGAAGACGGCAGTTCCCGCCACAAACGTGTCTGCGCCCGCACCATACGGCGTGGCAACGGTCTTGGCGGTGATTCCGCCATCGACTTCAAGGATCGGCGTGCGCTCGTAGTGGGTCAGTAGCGCCGCGATGCGACGCAGCTTGCGCGTCGAACTCGGCAGGTAGCTCTGGCCGCCGAAGCCCGGATTCACCGTCATCAGCAAGACGAGATCGACGTCGTCCACCACTTCTTCGAGAATGCCAAGCGGCGTGCCGGGATTCAGGACCAGGCCCGCCTTCATTCCGTGCTCGCGCACGGTGGCGAGTTGCCGCTGCACGTGGAGCGTGGCTTCTGGGTGGAATGAGAAGTACGAGGCACCAAGATCGGCATATTCGGCGATGTACTGCTCCGGGCGCTCGACCATCAGGTGCACATCGAGCGGCAGCGTGCTGTACTTCTTGAGCGCCTTGATCATCGGCGCACCAAACGAGATGTTCGGGACGAAGCTGCCATCCATCACATCAACATGCAGCCAGTCGGCGCCACCTGCCTCGGCCTCGGCGATCTGCTCGCGCAGGCGACCGAGATCGGTACTCAGTACGCTCGGGGCGATACGGATGCTCACGGCGTCGCCCCGCTGATGGTCAGGTTCACAGCACTCTCCTTCGTCACCAGTTCACCGGGGGCAGGCGACTGCGCCAGTACACTCCCGGGCTTTCCCTCAAGCCGTTGCTCGATGGTCCCGACGCGAAGTCCCTGCGCCGCCAACCGATCGCGCGCCGCGATCAACGTGAGCCCCGTCAGCTCCGGCACCCGCACCGAGATGGACCCGCGGCTCACCGTGAGATCAATCGGGCGCTGCGGCGTCCCGGGCAAGCCCGCCGAGGGCGCTTGTCGGACCACGGTGCCGAATTCCGTCGCTTCGGTGACCGTATCGACCGATCCGACCACGAGGCCCGCCGCCGCGACCACGGTTCGCGCCAGGTCGATTGGCAGGTCGACCACATCGGGGATCACAATCGGCGGACGTCCCGAGGAGACGCCGAGTCGCACCACTGCATCGGCCGGAAGCACTGTTTCGGGCGCCGGTGATTGCCACGATACCTGACCCGGCGCCACCAGTGGATCGGTGATGTCATCCGCAATCCGGCCACGCAACCCGAGCTCGGCGAGCTTGGCAATCGCCGCCGTGCTATCGAGTCCGCGGAGCGCAGGCACTACGACGCTGTCGGCCAGGAGCTGCGAAGGGTAGAGCGCGCAGGTCGCGAGATATCCTGCCAATGCCGCCCCAAGCACCACGCCAATTCCGATGACCAGCGGCCGGCGTGAACTCGCACGCCATGCCGGACCCGTCACGAGGCACGAACCAGTCGCGCCGCAAACGCACCGTCCATTCCGTGGCGCTGCGGCAGGACCTGAAGATCGCCATCCCGCGAGAGCAATTCACTCGGCACGGCGCTGGTCGGTTCGCGGCGGAAATCGGGTCGACGCGCCAGAAAAGCCTCCACCTGGCTGGCATCTTCTTCCGGTTCCAGCGAACAGGTGGCGTAACATAGCACCCCGCCGGGGGCCACTCGATCCGCCGCCGCATCAAGCAGAGCCGCCTGTTCGACGGCGAGGCGCGTGAGCGCTTCGGGGGTGACCCGAAGTCGGGCATCGGGGTGCCGTGCGAAGGTTCCGGTACCAAGACAGGGTGCATCGAGGAGGTAGGCCGCGACCTGCCCCACCGGCGGATGCAGTGCATCGGCGACCACCGCGAATTCGCGCCCATGGCCGGCGCGCTCGATGTTCTCGCGCAGGCGCAGCAGCCGTCGGCGTGAGGCATCGGCCGCTACCACGGCCGTGGCGTTCCGGGCGAGCCCAAGCGTCTTGCCGCCTGGGGCGGCGCAGGCATCGTACACCAGCACGCCGGGAGCGAAGTCGGCAAAGCGGAGCACCATCGCCTGGGCCGGGTCCTGCACGTAAAACATCCCGCGGTCGAAGCCCGGTAGCCGTTCGGGGCGGGTCGCATCGACCACGATCCCGGCGCCATAGGGTGCTGCGAAGGATCGGACCTCTTCGTCACGGAAGAGTCGCTCGAGATCACCAGAGCCACCGCGCGCCGGCTGGACCACCAGGGCGGGGTGAGTGTTGTTCCATTCGAGCAATGCTTCGGTGTCGGCCGCACCGAACCGTCCGAGCCAGCGCGCCACCAGCCACGCAGGATGCGACCAGGTGGCGGCGAGCTGGGAGATGAGGTCGATCGCCTCGTCGACGGGCGCATCGGGGCCGAGCTCCGAGACTCGCCGAAGCACCGCATTCGCGAAGCCCGTGGCGCGTTCACCGAGGAGTTCCCGCGCGAGGGCGACGCTGGTTGCCACGGCCGCGTGAGGCGGCACTCGCTCGAGATGTCGCAGCTGGTACGCGCCCAGTCGCAGCACGTCGAGGAGTTCGGGCGCCACGGAGGAAATTCCGCGCGGCACGAAGGGCGCGATCACCTGATCGAGCGCGCCGGACTGCCGCAGGATCCCGGCGGCGAGTTCGTGGGCGAGTCGCTTGTCGCGCTCAGGCAGTGCCGCGAGTCCGCGGTCGAGCGCCACATCGAACGGCACGCCGCGACGCACTGCGGCCATCATGCCGAGCGCAGCGCGTCGAGGAGGAAGCCCGGTGTCGCTCAGCGCAGCATCCCGCTGGTGGGGCTCGAGGGCACCGCGACTTCGCGACGCGGCATCCGCCCAGCCAGATACGAGGCACGTCCCGCATCGACGCCGAGTCGCATCGCTTCGGCCATCAGCACCGGATCGGTCGCCTCGGCCAGCGCGGTGTTCATCAATATCCCGTCGACGCCCTGCTCCATCACGAGGCAGGCATCCGACGCAGTCCCAACCCCGGCATCGACGATCACCGGCACATGCAACCGGGACTTGATGGTCCGGATGAAATAGGGATTCAGCAAGCCAAGTCCCGAGCCTATTGGTGATGCGAGTGGCATCACCGCAACGGCGCCGGCCTCTTCGAGACGCAACGCCGTGACCAGGTCGTCATTGGTGTAGGCCAGGACCTTGAAGCCCTCGTCGGCCAATACCTTGGTCGCGACCAGCAGTCCGGCCGTGTCGGGCAGCAGCGTTTCCTTGTCACCGATCACTTCGAGCTTCACGAAGTCGTTGAAGCCGGCCTCGCGGGCAAGACGTGCGTAGCGAATCGCCTCATCGGCTGAGTAGCAACCGGCAGTGTTCGACAACAGGAAATACTGCTTCGGGTCGAGCT
>JBDSMX010000122.1:0-7598 GCA_039915645.1 Gemmatimonadales bacterium
GCGCAGTCGGCTTGTACGTTGTGGGGCGACGGATGACGGACGCATGAAGATGGATGATGGTCGATGGATGATGGATGACAGGCTATCAAGTTGGAGCGGGGCTCTCACACAACGTTCACCTACCCAGTGATTCGGAGGTGCGGCGCGTCATATATGATTGATCCATGACTACCATCATCCGATCCAGTTGTGTGTTGTTCGCTGTCCTCGTCGCCGTGAACTCGGCACCGGCCTGCGCTCGGGCAGAGGTGCCACGTGCGGCCCTGCGGGATACCACCACCACCAAGGCCGCCCTGCTGGGGGCCGAACACGCTCTCGCTGCAGCGGTCGAGCATCGGGGTGCACAGGCCTTCCTCGATGCGCTGGCACCCGATGCCGCGGTGCTCTTCACGGGTCAGAATATCCTGCGCGGCCCCGCCGAAGCACGCGCCAGCTACCTGGCGCGCTACGACCTGCCGTCGCACTACACCTGGCAAGTGGATCATGTGGTAGTGGGGATCGACGGGACCTTTGGCTGCACCGTGGGTCGCTCGCACTTCGACAACCGGGCTGACACGGTTCGAATGGCGCGCCGCGGGGTCTACGTCACCTGCTGGCGGCGCGCACGGACTGGCGAGTGGCAGATCGTGGCGCACCAGCGCAACGACAGTCCGGCCACGGAGCCGGAACTTGCCGATAGCGCGATGCTGGCGATGGCGCCTCACTCGGCGACCGTTTCGCTCGGGCGCGACCAACGCGCGCAGATGCTCTCCGCCGAGACGGCCTTTGCCGCCACGGGCGCCGAAGTCGCGGGACCTGGGCCCGCGTTCGCGCGCTTCGTCGCGGCGGACGGAATCCTGTGGACCGTTCCCGACATGCCGCGGGGGCCGGAACATGTGCTGGCCGCGTTCACGGGATTTTCACCGGGGCGAGTCCTCTGGTGGGGTCCGTCGCGCAGTCTCGGCTTCGCGGCCGGCGGGCTCGGGTATACCACGGGCTACTCCGTCAACCGTCCCGCCGAAGGGAGCAAGGGGCGTTACGGTGCGGGGAAGTTCCTCACGGTCTGGCGTCAGAATCCCGACGGCTCGTGGAACTACGTCTTCGATTCGGGGTCCCCGCGACCGTGACCGTCAGAAGCGGAAGAGGTAGGTGGCCTTGAGAAAGAAGCGGTCGCTCTGCCGGCTGAGGTGGTTGGGTCGAGTCGTCGCGGATTCGTTCCAGGCACTGCCATACCCGGCAAAGAACAGGGTCCCTGGCCTGGGTTGGTAGCTGAACAGGGCATCGCCATGGAATGCGTTCGTAGTCTTGGCCGCGGTGCGAGCATAGCCCTCGGGACCGCGGATCAGAATCGGGGCCTCAGTGCGGGAAACATCGCGGAGCGAATCGATCTTGTCCTGGTTGTATTCCCCGACCAGGCGGAGGAACGCGGTACGCGTCAACTGGTACTCCAGCTTCAGGCGGGGAATTCTTGCGACGTGCACGAGGGTTCCGTCGGTGCGGCGATTGACCTGTTGCCAGTCGTAGGAGAACGCCAGTCGCCCGCGCCCGGTGGGCCGCCAGTTCAGTTCGGCATGCATGTAGTTGAGGGTACCTGAAGCCCATTCGTAGAAGTCTTCATCGTGCCCGCCCAGGTAGCCGAGATTTGCGGTCAAGTTCCGCCACTCCGGAGTCAAGAACTGCACGAATACTTCGGCATTGGGAATGGTCGGCTGCCCTGTGAACGGGATGGTGTCGAGTCCACCGCCGGCGCTGCGCTTCTCGAGGGCATAGTCGCGGTAGAGCGACGGGTCGTAGCCGAACAACTCAATGAAGACTCCCACGAAGGCACTCCCTCCCCCGCGGAAGAGGGCGGTGGTGTTCAGGTGCAGTTTCTTGTCCTGAATGCCGCGGCCCTGAATGAAGCTGCCGTACTGCCAGTTTCCCTGCAGCCCGATGTTGGCGGTGATGCTCTGTAGCCGGTTCCCGGCGCGTCCGTATCCGGTGATGCGAGTATCGATCAACGAGGTGACCACGCCGGGTCGGCGGATGAAACCGGCGTCGGCCACGAGGTCGTCACCGATCCCGGTGATCGAGGCGGCGAGGCCGATGTGGCGACCATTGGCGTTGAGCTGGCCATACCAGAGTGCGCCGTTGCGGCGGATGCCGTTCGAGCGAGTCTCACTCCCGGCGACCTGGAACTGCAGGCTGTATTGACTGCCCAGGAGCAGACGCCCATCGACACCGGCGAGATGATTCACATCACCGCTCTGGGTATGGCCGGTGTAGGTCACGCCGAGGCGTGATTGCCCGCCGAGGTCTTGTTGAGCTCGCAGGATGCCAAAGTGGGATTTGTCGTCTGTGCCGTTCTCGTTCGCGATGGCGCCCAGCACGCCGATGGTGGCCCCGGCACGGCTCGCGGTAATCTTGAGTGCCGCGACGGGGTCGGCTATCCGGCGGGTGTAGACAAGCGGCAATGGCAGCTGGAACAGCTCGATGCCATCGAGGAAGAAGGGGCGCTTCTCGGGAAAGAAGAGGGCCTGGCGTGGATCGAAGGTCAATTGCCCTGCATCGGATTCGACCTGAGAAAAGTCGGGGCGCACGGTGGCGTTGAGCGCAACATTGTTGGAGATCCCCCAGCGAAAGTTGCCGCCAAGACGGGGAGTCTCGGTTCGATAACCGTACCCCGTGGGTGTGGAAGTGCCCGCTACCGTCTGGGTGAACTCGGGATTGAACTCCATCACCAACCCGCGATGAATATCCCGCAGGTCGACCAGCGTGCCTGATTGGCCGAGGAACGAGCTGCTCGCGCGACGCACGGGTGCCCAGGAGTCGTTGACGGCGGAGTGTTTCACTTCGCGGACGATGTTGAGGTTCCAGCTCTGGACTTGGCTCGACTGGTAGCGCAGGCTCCGAAACGGAATCCGCACCTCGACCTGATAACCCCATGGTGTCAGCTCGCCCTTGGACTGGAAGTCAAAATCGGGGCTCAGGTCGGGGGCCTCACGGGAGCTCCCTGTTGCACCGCCGCCGGGGTTACCGCTCTCGACGGTGACGCCATCGCCCTGTTGGCCGAGGGCATTGACCGCGAAGAGCGTTGCCTGCTGGCCGCCGGGGAAGGTGCCGATCAGGAGCTGAACATTGTCGTCGGCGAAGATGTGGTCGCGGTCGGCTATCGTGGCGTGTGGCGTGCCGTGTGATTCGAACGCACGAATGCCGAAATGAATCGCCGTCGCGGAGTACCAGACCAGAATCTGGGTCGAATCTGCCGCAGGGATCCCATCGGTGGGCGAAAATTGCGTGAAGCCGGTGAGGAGTGCAGCGTGGGCCCACGCCGGTTCATCGAGTTGTCCATCGACGGTGGCCGGCCGGTCCAGCCGCGGGATCGTGACCGTGAGCCTGCGGTCAATACCGGAGAAGACCAAGGGCGGTGTGGTTACCGCAACCTGCGCCAGGAGTGCGATGGGGAGAAGCATGCTGCAAGCTAGGAGACCACGGTGTGGAATGGATTCGCATCGATGTTACCGTCGTGTGAACGTTCGGCGGGGGTGACTAGTTGTCTACGTTCAGTCGGTAGCCGGTCTTGCGAATGGTAAGAATCCAGACGGGGCACTTCGGGTCGGGCTCGAGCTTGCGTCGCAGTCCCGCGATGTGGGTATCGAGAGTGCGACTCTCGACGCTCTCGTCATAGCCCCAGACCTCCTGCATCAAGTCTTGGCGGCTGACGACGTGGTCTCGATGGCGCATCAGCGCCACCAGGAGCTCGAACTCCTTGGGCCGGAGCTCGACCAGTCGACCCGCACGGGATACCCGGTGCCGGTCGGCATCGACCTCGATATCGCCGAAGCCGCGCGGGAGCTGGGCCGGGGCCTCTGGCGCCGCCTGATGGGTGGCCCGCCGCAATTGGCTGGCCACTCGCGCCAACAACTCCCGAATGCCGAACGGCTTGGTGACGTAGTCGTCGGCGCCCAGGGTAAGCGCGCGGACCTTGTCCGTCTCGTCACCCCGCGCTGTGAGCACGATGATCGGCGTCTGCGCATCGGCGGCACGCACCCCATCGAGCACCCGGAAACCGTCGGTCCCGGGCAGCATCAGGTCGAGGATGATCAGGTGAAAGCGGCCGGTTCGCGCGAGCATCAATCCGGTCGAGCCCTCATGCGCCACGACCGCCTCGTACCCTTCGGCCACGAGGTTGGCACGGAGCCCGTTCGCGAGGTTGCGATTGTCCTCGATGATCAGGATATCCCTGGAAACCGTCACTCGGCCCTCGCATCTTGTGGAGTCGACCGTGAGGTGTCGGCCGGAAGCAAGACTACCACGCGGGCACCGCCGGCGGATCCAGACTCTATCCAGCAGCGTCCCTGCTGCGCAAGCACGAGTGCACGCGTGACGGCGAGCCCGATGCCGCTGCCGGGGACACTGTCGTCCGGGCGATGCAGTCGAGTGAAGGGATCCCAGACGCGCTCCCGGTCCTGACTCGGGATGCCGTTGCCCTGATCCTCGAAGTCCAGCCGCACCATCACGCCCTCGAGCTGTGTGCCGATCGTGATCGTCTGGCCCACCCGGCCGTACTTGATCGCATTATCCAGAACGTTGATGACGATCTGTCGCAAGGCGTCTGCATTCGCCCGGACCGTCGTGCGGTCGTCGAGCGCGAGAGTCACCTGCATCAGCCTGGCCTCCAGTGCTACCGAGAGCTTGTCGACCGCCTCGCGGATCTCCTGAGCGAGTCCGAGTCGGTGCGTGACGATCCGCAGGGTGCGACGCTCAGCGCGGGAGAGTTGCAGCACGTTTTCCACGATCTGCGTCAGGTGATTCGCCTCCTGGGCGATGATGCGTACCGCATTCCGTCGCTCGGCCTCGTGGGGAAAGCGATCAAGTTCGAGCGATTCGGCGTAGAGCAGCACCTCCGCAAGCGGGGTGCGGAGTTCATGCGAGACACTGGTCGTGAAGTCGGCACGTAGCCGCATCAACTCCTGTTCGCGTCGAATCTGCATGACGGCGACGATCAGGACGCCGCCGGTGAGCCCCAGCAGGCCGAGCAGCAGGGGCAATCGCGATTCGGGGAGGCCGCCCAGAACGAGTTGTTCTGCAATGTCGGGGCGGAGCATGACTCGGAGCCGGATGCCGCCGCGGCGCCCTGCCGTATCATTGACCTCGGCCGCGTAGGTGGGAGGGTAGTTCGTGGGAGATTGGTAATGTCCGCTGAATTGCCCCCAGGCAGTGACGTCGACCGTGAGGAGCGAGTCATTGGGGAGCTTGCCCACGAGGGTCGCCGGGAGCAGCGGGGTGCGCATGATCCGGCGGAAATTGGATTCCCAGATTGCCGCGTTGCAGGTCTCGAATCCGTACGCTGCGATCGGCGCATCCTCGAGGTCGCGCACCGCGATGTAGATCAAGGCCCGCGGGCCGGAAGCGGTCGAGCGGAACCTCGGGGCGAGGTACCAGGTTTCGCGGTCGGCAAAGGCTGGTGCGATCCGCTGTCGCACGCTGTCGGCCACCAGCGCCAGCACGTCATCGGGCGGCCGCATGCCACTGGTCATCATGCGTCCGTCGCGAAGATCGAGCCGAAAGTAAAAGCGTTCCCCGTCCAGGACGGGTGGCGTGCACGTCGCCGCAGTGTCCGCCGTGGGGATCATCGACTCTACCGGAGGCAACTCCGCGTCATGCTTGACATGGAGCCCCGCGAGTTGACCGAAGGCGCGGGGGGTCGAAAGGAAGTCCGACATTCCCTCGAGGAAGAATCTCAGCGCTGCCAACTCGGCGTATTCGTGCAACACCCGGTCAGTGGTCTGGCGATGGGCGCGCTCGGCGTGCCAGGCCTGATACCCCAGAGCGCCAGTCAGCAGCAACGCCGCAACGAGCAGCCCAATGGTGATCTTGGCGCTGGATTGAACGGGGCCGACCTGCGCGCGTTCAGGCGAGTGCATTCCAGACCCTCTAGTGAGGCGATTGAGCAAGATGGCGAGACTCGCATGAAGGTACACCACCGGATTGTCCCTGGGTGCACGCGACGAGTTTTCTCTGTGGCATTGGCAGGATTTTGGTAGAGTACGTCGCGTCAGAACGCCGAGCACCGCCGGCGAGGGGGGGGATTCACAGGATTCTCACATGACCCTGCATCGGGGCATCGATCGCTTCCTCGGGGGCGAGCTGGTGCCCGACAGCCTCATATGGGAGGTGGGGCCACCGCGAGACCGAATGTCTTCACTGTGGAGCTCGACGGCTGGAGCGATTGCCCCAGCCTGCGCGCGGGAATGGGTATGCCTTGCTGGTACTCCGGTGCCACACATGAAAGACGACCAAAGCGAGCCGAAGGTGGCGCTTGAGATCAACACTGCGGAACTTGTCAGTCCGTCTGCGCGAACGACTCAAGACGTCCACATTGGGGGCATCGAAAAGTGACCACAGGGAGCTGCTCTCGATCGCGCTCCTTGATCAGGCCGAAGAACCCCTTGTCAGCGGCGCCCTGGATCCACACGGGTTGTTCCGATCCGCCGTGGGTGCGGTCAAGCAGCAGGCCGGCGTCCATAGCGACGCGACAGTCACGACATTCAGGAGTGGTTGAGGGCACGGACGCCTCGCTTGGTGTGTGCATGGTTTTAATCGGCCCAACGACCACGTTCACCTGCGTGGCGGGCCGCAGAAAGATATGCCTCGCCGAACTCGTTATACGCGTTACGGCTTGGTGGCGGTCACGATACCGGTTACGGCCCAGGGACCGCTCCACCAGAATCGCCACCCCAACCCACGACGGGCAACGTCTCGCATCCCGATTGTGGCAAGCCGTGCCTGGTATTGACCGGTGGCCCGAATGTCGGCGATCATCAGCCGGCCGCCAGGACGCAGCACCCGCACCGCTTCGTCGATCGCCTTCTCCCGGCCGGCACGTTCACCAATGTTGTGGATCGCCAAACTGGAGACAACCAGATCGAAACTGTTGTCTTCAAAGGGCAGCGCCGTCATGTCCCCCGTGTGCAGTTCGACGCGATCCGCGACCCCCTCGGCGACGGCGTTGCGCTGGGTGGCATCGGGAGAATTGCCGGACTGATCGCCGCTTCGCCACAGATCGACTCCCACCGCCCGGCCCGTGGTCAAGTGCTGAGCGGCCATGTGCAGGACCGCACCCCGGCCACATCCCATGTCCAGGATGCGCTCATCGCCACGAAGGTTCAACCTGTCGAGCAACTCGGCCCAGACGACGAACTTGCCTCGCAGCGTCCCGTGGAGGTAGATCGCAAGGATGGCCAGCACGAACACGGCAGCCAGCCAATTCCGAACCTTGCCATCGCTGATGGCGAGGGCGAGTTCCAACACGGCCACAACGGCCATGACGGCCGGCCCATAGGGGGCGTCAATCCCATAACTACCGCGCCGGCGAGGGGTCACGCGCGCGCTCCTTGCAACCCGTCCCACGACCAACGCGGGATATGAAGGTCGGTCGGCACGGCATCCGCGCGATGTGGGTACGCCGCCATGGTGGTCGTCGTGGTCCACACGAAGTAGTCGTGCAACACGCGCCGCAGGGTCGGATCCGGGATCGCGATATCGTCGAGCGCCTGGGCAAAGCACGCGATCGCGCGTCGATCCATGTCGTCGTGGGGCCCATTCCCACTGTGCATCCGCACGACTGACGACTCACT
>JBDSMX010000142.1:0-8456 GCA_039915645.1 Gemmatimonadales bacterium
AGGTGAGACCGACCGTGTCGGCGACGCGTCGCGCCAGCAAGACGGCCTCGGCCGCTGTCGCCACGCCGGTGCGATGCATGCCGACGTCAAGCTCGACCAGCACGCCGATGTCGGCGCCAGCGAGCGCCGCTGCCTGCTCCAGCGATGTGATCGCATCGACCGAGTCCACCATCACGCGCAATCGGCTCGCTGCGGCGATTGCCGCAACGCGTCGAATTCTCGCCTCACCGATTGCAGGATAGGCCAGCATCAGATCGGGGGTGACGCGACGCATCACCTCGGCCTCGTGCGGCGTGGCGCAGGTGAGGCCGGAGGCGCCCACGGCAAGTTGCTGCCCACCGACCCACGAAGACTTGTGCGTCTTCACGTGCGGGCGGTAATGCAGTCCATGCGCGGCCGCGTAGGATGCTGTGCGGTCGAGGTTGGCGCGCATCCGGTCGAGATCAACCAGGAGGGCGGGGGTTTCGAGCTCAGGGAACGTTGCGGTCACTGGCGGATCCTCGGGTCGCGACATCGCTCCCAAGAATAGCGGGATCGCGCCGACGGAAAACGGACGAGGGCACGCACTCTCGAGAATGCGTGCCCTCGCCAGCCTGCGTCTGCTACCTCAGGGGGTGATATCGCCCTGCTTGGTTGCCGAGGTGTAGATGGCTCCCTCGACGAATGGCGTCGAGATGATCCCGCCGGCCTGCACCCACCCCGTCGCTGCAACGGTCCAGTGCACCGACGTTCCGGCCACCAATCCCCACGCATTGTTCCAGCCGGTGACTGCGCTCAGATCCGGAGCTCCCAGCGCCGCCGTGCCCGCACCAGCAAGCCACCCCGAGGTCATCTGCACCTGGGCGCGGCGATTGGTGGTCGTCTGCTGGAAGTCCGCGGTCCAGTAGCGGTTGTACTCCGCCTGCACGGGATAGCTCGCCTGCAGTCGCGCCGTGGGAGCAGCAGCGAGCACGCTGACCGTCGGAATGGTCAGCGCCGGCCCGAACGTCATCGACTTGTTGGCCATCACGTTGAAGAGCAGGCCTACGTTCCGCGTGGCGGTGTTGTTCGGGTCAAGTGACGGAACCGCCGAGACATTGATGAAATGCAGGTCGCCGGCGATCTGCTTCGCGCCCGGTACGCCGGAGATCGTGCGGCTGGTGCCAACCACGCCCGCGTCAATGAAATACGTCGCGAACGAATTGTTGGCCGTGGCATACGACTCGAGAATCGCCGTGAATTCGCCGCCACTGTTGTTGAGTGTCAGGGTGGCGGTGGCCGGCACGAATGATTCAGCGCCGTTGAAGTCGAGAGACCCGAGCGACGCGTTGTCGGCGGGGTTGATGCCGCGCCGCGTCAGCATCCGGCTCGGAGTGAAGGTGACGCCGGCACCGCCGATCGTCAGTGTCGAGAGGCCGGCGATGAGGTCGACGTTACCTGGCTGCACGTTGAGCCATTGCGCGGCCGTTGTCGGCGCACTCACCGTCGCCACCGTGCTGCCGAGCCCAAGCAACGCCTGCGAAAGCGTAGGCATTCCCGCAAGCGTGGCGTTCACGGTCCGCGTCGCGCCGGTTCCGGCCGGGCAGAGCTGGCCACCGCGCGCCTGCAGTTCGGCCTTGGTGCCGTAGAAGACGTAGAGTCCGGTGCCCGGAGCTTCGGTCAGCAGGTAGGCGATGCCACCCTTTGCCGCAGTGATATCAAACGAATAGGCGTTGCCGGTTCCATTGACTCGGGTCCACGCGCCGGCGCCGTCCTGGGCCGCGACCCAGAGCGGCACACCAAACGTCGGGCAGAAGGTCCACGTCGTGTTGCCTGCTCCACCTGCGGGCGCGGCAGTCACGGTGACGGCGAGCAGCGCGGTCCGCTCGGCCTGACCGGTCGCGTTGCCGCGCACCGTGACGTTGTAATTCCCGGCGGCGGTTCCCCCCGCGACTGCAATGGCGAGGGACGCCGTGTTGGTCGTCACCGACGCGGGCGTCGGAGTGACCGTGATCCCGGCGGGTACCGTGCTGGTGAGGGCGACCGCTCCGACGAACCCGCCGGTGCGCGTCAGGTTCACAGTGGTTGCACCGGCCTGTCCGGCAATGATTGTCGCCGCGGTCGGTGTGAGGGCCATGGTGAAGCCCGGCTGGTCGACCGCCGTCAGCGTAACGGTGAGTGCGACCGTGGCCGTGGTAGCCGTCACACCCGTCGCGGTGGCCCGGATGATCGGCGAGGTGGCGCCGGTCGTGGCGTTGGCCGTTGCGGTGAAGGTGACCAGCGCACTGGTTGCTCCGGATGCCACCACGACGTTGGGGGCGGTGACGCCGGCCGGCAGTCCTTCAACGGCGAGTGTCACGTTCCCGGTGAAGCCGCCGCCGCGGGTCACGTTGACGGTCACGTTGCCGTTCCCGCTCTGGGGAACCGAGAGATTCGCGCTGACGAGCGAGATCGCGACCGTCGGCACGACCGGATCAGGATCGTTGCCGGTAGTACTCTTGCCACAACTGGTGATCGCCGCGGCGAGGAGGACGACAGCAAAGGTGGACTGGCCCAGACGGGCCCGGGGAGTGTTGGACGAATGCAACGGGTGCTCCTGAATGTCGGTGGAGTGGTCTATCTTGCCCCAGACTAGTCCCCCGCAGTTCCCTGAGCGTTTCCTGCCCGTGACCTGAACCATTTCGCGCCTGAGAACGGCACTGGAGAGCATTTCCCGCCCGATGATTTCGCTGCAACTCCTCGGTGGCCTCGACCTCCGCTCGACCAATGATGGTGAAATACGTGCAGTCCTGGCGCAGCCCAAACGGCTGGCGCTACTGGCGTACCTCGCCCTCGCGCGTCCCCGCGGGCATCATCGGCGTGATCGTCTGGTCGCCATGTTCTGGCCCGAACTGGATCAGGAACGTGCCCGAGGTGCGCTCCGCGCCTCGGTGCACTTCCTCCGGCGCGCGCTGGGGCAGGGGGTCGTTGATTCGCGCGGTATCGAGGAACTCGCGATCGATCTCGGCCTCTTCGAAGTCGACGTGCTTCAGTTCGATCTCGCGTTGCAGGAAGGAGATTTCGAACGGGCCCTGGCGATCTACCGAGGGGAGCTGTTGCCGGCGTTCCACGTTGCCGACTTGCCCGAGTTCGAACGATGGCTCGACGAGGAACGTGCCTGGCTTGCCCGTCGTGCGAGCGATGCGGCCCGCGACCTCCGCGAACGCGCGACGGAGGCCGGTGACGTAACGACTGCGCTGGGCTGGGCGCGTCGCCTTGTGGAACTGGAACCGTTCGAGGTGGCCGGTGCCCGCCGCCTCGCCGAACTGCAGTTGCTGGCGGGCGAGCGCGGGCGGGCTATCGGTGACGCGGAACGCTTCGAGGCGCGCTATCGGGCCGATCTCGGCAGCGCGCCCGGTGCCGACTGGGACCAGTGGCTCTCCTCGCTTCGCGCCACCGAGCCACCGCCGATGCCGTCGCCGCAGCCGATGCCCCAGCGCGCCAGCGTGGCCACTCATCCCGACAGCCACGCAATCATCGTGCGGCGGCCGCGTTCCCGTTGGCGGGTACCGGTGGCGCTCCTGCTGGTCTTCCTCGCCGGTGCCGCGATTCTGCGCGGCCGATCACGGCTGCCAGGTGCCTCTGATGATCTGCTGGTGCTGCCATTCAACGTTCGCGGCGCGGCGGACCTTGGCTACCTGCGCGACGGCATGGTCGATCTGCTGGGCTCGCGACTCGACGGCGCTACCGGCTTCCGGACGATCGACCCGCAGGCCTTGCACGCGCGCCTGGGCGCCCAGGCCAATACCGGCGCCGACCTGCTGCTCGGCCAGCGAATGGCGGAACAGTTTGGTGGAGCGTCGTTTGTCCTCGGTTCCGTCGTCGAATCAGGCGACCAGCTTCAGGTGAGTGCGCGGCTCTATTCGAGCACGGGGCGTGAACTCGCCCGCGCCGACGGACTGGCGCCGCGAGACTCGCTCTTCGGGCTGGTCGACAATCTCGCCCGCGCCCTGCTGGTCGGCCGTCTCGACCGCCCCGAGGCCGAGGTGGAGCGGCTCGCTGCTCAGACGACACGATCGTTGCCAGCGTTACGGGCGTACCTCGATGGCGAACACGCGATGCGAGGCGGAGATTTCGCCACCGCCTTCGATGATTTCCAATCTGCGACGCGACTCGACACCACCTTCGCCCTGGCTTTCTATCGCTTGAGCAGCGCGGCCGACTGGCTCGGCAAGCCGACGGAGGCGCGTGCCGCGATCGCTCGCGCATCCACCTATCGCGGTCGACTGGAATCGAAGGACCGGATGCTGGTTGAAGCGCGAGTGCAATTCTGGCTCGGCGATGCGGCAGAGGCCGAGCGCACCTACAAGCAACTCGTGGCGGTGCGTCCCCATTCGGTGGAAGCATGGCTGGAGTACGGCGAAGTGCTCTTCCATGCCGGGCCGTGGATGGGGCGTTCGATGGTGGAGAGTGAGCCCGCGTTCCGTCGCGTCCTCGCGCTGGTGCCTGGTCATGCGACCGCGATGGTGCATCTGGCTCGGCTTGCGGCGTTGCAGCGCAATCGGCTGCTGGTCGACTCGCTCGCGAATCAGCTGCGCGCTGCCGAACCGGGTCACTCACGGCTCGCCGAGGTCCGGCTGCTCCAAGTCGGTCTCCGCCGCGACAGTGCGCGGGTCGCAGTCGGACGCCAGGCCCTCGACGCGGTGGACGTGACGGTGCGGGCGATGGCGGTGGATCGGATGGCCGCCTTCACCGGTGATCGTCTCACGGCGCTGGACTATGCGTTGCCGCTTACCAGCGACGGTGTTGCGGAATTCCCCCGGCGTGCCGGTCTGGAGATTGGCGCCCATCTCGCCGCGGGGCTCAATCGCTGGGCACAGAGCGATTCATTGCTCGCGAAACTGGCGCTGGTCGATCCGCTGCGCGCCGCACAGGCCCGCGCGCTGGCTGTCCTTGCGGTGGCCGACCGCGCGGACTCGGCGCGCACGCGTCGTGCCCTCGATGCATTGCGGTCGGCACCCTCGGCCCGTTTCGAGAGCCGGACGGATGCCGATCTCAGGCCATACTCCGCCTTGCGTGAAGCATTCTATCTCGGCGCGCTCAGCGAACGACTCGGAGACAGCGCGGCGGTCGTCGCGGCGCTGGAGTCGCTCGATGCGGGCGGGATCGGGGCCACTGATACGGCGGCCTACGCGCGCCATGCCGCCGGCTTTCTCCGCGCATTGCAGGCACGTCACCGGGGACAGCCTGCCGAGGCACTGCGCCTGCTCGAGTCGAGCTGGCCGGCACCGCGTCGGGCCTTGATGGTACGCTGGGCCTGGAATCACACTGTGGTGCTCGCCCGCGTCGAGCGAGCGGAATTGCTCGCGGAATTGCACCGGCCGCGCGAGGCGTGGGGGTGGCACGATGCCGCGATCGAGGACATCGCGGGGACCCCCCTCGTACTCGGTCGACTCGCGGTGTTGCGACGGCTGCTACCGCCGCGTTGATCGTCAGTCGTCCGACGGTGGCTTGCGATCGCGCTTGATGGCGCCGCGCCGCTTCTTGGCATCGAGTCGGCGGGTCCGCGAGGCCTTGGTGGGTTTGGTTGCCTTGCGGGTCTTGGGCACGATCAGCGCCCGGGTCAGGATCTCGGCGAATCGCTCGAGGACCTCTTCCCGATTCCGATACTGACTCCGCTCGCTCTGCGCCACCAGCCGAAGTCGCCCCTGTCCGTCGAGACGGGAGGCAAGACGGGTGAGGAGGTGTGCGCGGGTCGGCTCGTCGAGCGAGGGGGATCCGGCCACGTCCCAGGTCATTTCAATCCGCGTGCTGGACGTGTTGACATGCTGGCCGCCGGGGCCGCCGCTTCGCGTGGCCTTGAGGAACAGCTCGTCCCGGGGGATCGCCAGGTGCGCGCTGAGTCGAATCGGTTCGGCATCGGCCATGCCCGCACGCTAATCGCCGCCAGCGCACGGCGATAGAGGGCGCCCCGGATTACGTTTCCCGGATGCGCTGTCTCGGCCGGATCGTCCTCGCCATTCTCCTGCTGCTGCTCCTCGCGGTGGGCTGGCTCTATCGCACCGAACTGGTGCGCTGGGGTCGCGGAATCATCGATCCGATAAGTGCCGCGCGGCGCGTCGGGCACCCGTCCACGGTCGCAATGACATCGGCGACGTGGAAGGTCGACTCCCTTATCCGGAACAGCCCCGACTCCATCCTGCTCAACGCCGATGAGATGGCCTCACTGGTGGCACGTGGCGCCTCGTTCGTGCCGCAGGCCCCGCTTGATTCCATTTCGGTGGAACTCGGAGATCGCACCATCCGGATGCGCACGATGGTGAACAGCAGTCGACTCCCCGAGCGCGTGCTGAATCTCCTGCCGATCACCCCGCACGGCTACGAGGAAGTGATTGCCGAGGGGACGCTCACTCCGGCTCGCGAAGGCGTCGCGGAATGGAAACTCGATCGAGTTCTGGTTCGCGGACTTCCGGTCCCCAGTGATCTGGTGGCGCGGGTGATCGGCAAAGTGACCGGCCGGGAAAGCGATGGGCGACTCGAGATCGGGATGCCGCGCGGTATTACCGGCTTCCGGGTCCGGCCCGAAGGGGTGGCGATCTATCGCAACGGGAAGGGCCGATGAAGGGGCGGATTCTGGTCGTCGACGATGAGCGCTCGATCCGGGAAGTGCTGGTCCAGGTCCTCGGCTACGAAGGCTATGAAGTGGCGGCGGCGGCGTCGGGCGGCGAAGCGCTCACGATGCACCGGACCCGGCCATTCGATCTCATCCTCCTCGATGTGAAGATGCAGGGGATCGATGGGCTCGACACGCTGGAGCAACTTCGCCTGCAGGATCCCGATGCCCGCGTCGTGATGATCTCCGGCCACGCCTCGATCGCGAATGCGGTGCACGCGGTCAAGCACGGGGCCTTCGACTTCCTCGAGAAGCCGCTCGACAGCGATCGTCTCCTGGTGACCGTGCAGCGTGCCCTCGAGCACCGGCAGCTGGTCGGCGAGAACGCCCGGCTGCGCGAGGGTCTCGCCAAGGCCACCGACTCGCGCTTCGCGATGGTTGGCGATAGCGAGGCGCTCGACCGGATTCGCGATCTCGTTGCCCGGGTGGCCCCCACCAATGCCCGGATCCTGATCACCGGCGACAACGGCAGCGGCAAGGAACTGGTCGCCCGGGCGATCCACGAAGGTTCGCTTCGTGCGCGCGGCCCGTTTGTCGAAGTGAACTGTGCCGCCATTCCGAGCGAGTTGGTGGAGAGCGAGCTGTTCGGGCACACCAAGGGCTCGTTCACCGGGGCGACCTCCGATGCCGCCGGAAAGTTCGAGGCGGCCGACGGTGGAACCCTCTTCCTCGACGAGATCGGCGATTTGGCGTTGACTGCACAGGCGAAGATCCTCCGTGCCCTGCAGGAAGGGGTCATCGTGCGGGTCGGCGATTCCCGGGCGATTCCAGTGGACGTCCGCGTCATTGCCGCGACCAATCGCGATCTCGCCGGCGAGATCAGTCAGGGTCGATTCCGCGAGGATCTCTATTTCCGGCTCAACGTGATGCCGATTCACGTGCCGCCGTTGCGTGATCGTCTCGAGGACATTCCGGCGCTGGTGTCGCATTTCGTCGCGGTGCTTGGGAGCGGTCCGGGGATGTCACCGAAGCCGTTCAGCGGCGCGGCGTTGCGACGCCTGCAGCGACGTCGCTGGGCAGGCAATGTCCGCGAGCTGCGCAATGCCGTGGAGCGCCTGCTGATTTTGGCGCCTGGCGCGGAGGTCACCGAAGAGGATGTCGACCTGGTGCTGCCGCCCGAGAGCGGCACTTTGGTGGCGCCCGATGACCTTGCGGCACGCTCCGGCGATCGCACCCTGCAGGAGTTCAAGGGAGATGCCGAGCGGGCGTTCATCATCGCGCGGTTGCGTGAACATGGCTGGAATGTGGCCGAGACGGCGCGTGCACTCGGGATGCCGCGGTCGAACCTTTACGTCAAGATCGAGAAGTACGAGATCAACCGGGAGCAGCTATGACCGGACCGCGTGACTGGGACAAGGAGATGGCCGACATCGATCGGCTGCTGGCCGCGGACAAGCCGCAGCCGCCGAGCGCGGCGCCGAGTGGCGGCGCGGTGGTGAAGAGCAGCGGCGCTCCGGCGGTGGCGCCAGCTGCCCGACCCTCGGGAACGGTGAGTCGTCCTCGCGACGCCGTCGGGGTCTGGCTCAAGGTCCTGCTCGGGGCCCTCGGCGGCGCGGCATTGCTCTACTGGCCCTACGGCAAGAGTTGCGGACCGTCGCTCTATCTCTATCTGCTGGGTGTGCTTGCCGTCGTGAGTGCCGGAGTGTGGGCGATGCGGGGGGCGTGGACCCATCGTCGGGGCTGGGCGCACATCGTTGGGCTGCTGGTGTTCCTCCTCGGCTGCGGGCTTGCCGCCGCCGAGATCCTGCCGCGCGTGGGTTATACCACGGTGGCGCAATCGTGGACCTGTTCCTGACCGAGAAATGGCCAAGACTTTCAAGAATTTCATCGCCGGCAAGTGGGTCGC
>JBDSMX010000149.1:0-10845 GCA_039915645.1 Gemmatimonadales bacterium
TCGGCGCTCGACCGCCGCACCCAGCGACGACCGCTGCCATCGCTCGCGATCCAGTCAAAGGCGGGGCGCTGATCGGGAATGGCGTCGGCGAGGAACGAGGCGCGCAGTGTGGCCTCTGGTGTGTACTGCTTGTTGCTGGCAACGCGTTCGTCGATGATCGCCTGCTTCTCTGCGGCGGTCACCGGGGCCATCGTGCGCGGCCGGCCGAACATTGCCACGGTGTCGCTGCCATTGCGCGAGGTCCGCAGCAGATATTCACCGGTCCAGGCGGTGAGGAAGCCGCCATGCGGATCGGCGAAGTGCAGGTCGGCAGGCCGAAACGGAACCTGCATTTCCATCTTGAGCAACTTCCCTTCGTGTACCAGCCAGCGCTTGCTCGGGGCGGTTTCGCGCGGATGATCGGTGACCGACACGGTGTCGATGGTGGCGCCGTCGAGCGATGCGCGCGCGAAGCCGCTCACCGGACGAGTCGTGTCGGGCTGGACAATGGTGCGAAGCACGGCGCGACCGCTGCCATCGATGCCGATGCTGCCGTAGTTGCAACAGACTGAGCCGCGAATATTGAGCACCGCGCCGTCGCTCACCCGGTAACTCGTGAGGCGCGCTGTCTGTGGATCCTGGGCCACGAGGGTATCGCCGTGGACGGCGATGAAGGCGCTGCGAAGTTCGCCCGGTCCTTCGCCATCGCGGCCGAAGGTGCGCATCAGCGTGCCGGTGCTGTCGTAGGCCCGGATCTGATGGAGATCGCCTTCGGCCACGAAGAGGGTGCCATCGTCGCGCAGTGCGAGATCGTTTGGTGCTGAGAGTTCGCCCGCTGCACCCTCGGCAGGCTGGATGGTGCGCTCGAGTTCGAGGCTCCAGCGGCCGGAGTCGATCGGCGCGCTGGTGATGGTCCGGACGATGCCACCGGGGAGGGTGTCGACCTTGACCTTGCCGGAGTCGGCGATGGCGGAGCCGCCGCAGGCCGCGAGGGGGAACAACACACAGGCAGCAGCAATGCGGGACAGCACGATGGGGCGCTCCAGCGAGGTGGGGAAGGTGCCAGAGAGGTTAGATGCGCCGGGGCGCCCGATCGTTACGCGTTACCTCGGCGTCACTTGGGAAGCGTGGTCTGCAGGCGAAAGCTCTTGATCAGCGGTCGCCCGTCGGCGTCTTCATCGAGCACGGCGAGGCGGTCGCCTCCCCAGGCCGAATTCTTGAACATCTTCCGGTTCGGGGCGGGCACATCGCCGAGAAGCTTGCCGTCGCGATCGAAGACCTGGAGCTTGCCCACCTCGGCATTCGCGCTCGGCAGCGCGACCCAGAGCCGCCCCTCGCGATCGAGCGACATGTGCGTCCAGGGCAACCAGTTGTCAGGGATGTACTCTTTCTTGGCCGAGGCACGGAGCGCCTTCTGGATGTCGGCGTCGGGATGCGTTGTCGCGTTGTTGAAGAGGGTGTCGCGCATCGCGGCAGAAATCGGGAGAATCGGCGCGGACGCCTCGAATATCCGCACCGTGTCCTTGCCATTCTTCATCAGGGCGAAGCGATAGGCGTCGGAATTCCCGCTCAGGATCATGCCATCGATGCGGGGCTCGAACGAGGTTCCCGGCTGCATCGGTGCCGACATGATCATCGACATCGAGTTGCTGCCCCGCTTGATGCTCACTTCCCAGTTCTTGGAGTTCTTGTAGTCGAGCTGCGGTGGCATCTCCACGGTGTCGACCGAACTGCCATCCATCCGGTAGCGGTACCACGATGCCTTCTCGCCCTGGCTGGAGCCAGGCACCCACGCCCGTCCCAGCGAGTCGACCGTCAGCCGTGGCCAGAAATAGCAGCAGGGACTCGGCACGGTCTTGAGGAAAGTGCCGTTGGTGAGGAAGAGGGTCAGGCGCGAATGGCCCGGGTCCTGGAGCAGCAGTGTGTCGCCGCGGATACCGAGATAGCCATCGCGAATCTCGCCGGGGCCATCACCTTCCTTGCCGATGTCGCGGAGGAAGGCGCCATCGGGTCCGTACACCTTGATGGTGGCGGGCTTCTTCTGGAGGGCAAACACGGTCCCGTCATCGGCGATCGCGAGGGTCGAGATCTCGCCGAGCTCACCAGTGGAGCCCTCGGCGGGATTGACGGTCGCGGTCGGGACCCAGCGCCAGCCGCTGGTGTCGCGCCAGGCGGTGGGGCCGGTGTTGACCAGATGGACCACACCGCCGGCGAGGGTGTCGATCTTCGGCAGGTTGAGGGCGACCTTGGCTTCGCCGGGAGTGCTGCAGGCGGCGAGAGAGAGCAGCAAGGGCAGGAGTCGGAGTTTCATCGTTGTCATCCTGAGCGGAGCGCCGCAGGCGCGGAGTCGAAGGAGCGAGTGCTGGAGCAGGCTTCGGTTCATGCCGCTCGAGATGATAGATGCGTACGATGGGGCGACCGTTGTGGGTTTCGGTCGGGCTCACTTCCCGCGATGATCGATGCGGAAGACAATGATCCGTGGCAACCCCTCGGCGTCGACGGTGGCCACAAAGACACGGTCCGCGGTCCAGACTCCTTCGTGAAGGATCTGCACCGCCGGTGCGGGAGCGGTGCCGAGCAAAATGCCATCGGCCGCGAAGACGTCGAACAGGTCGCCATGACCCGAGGGATTGCGGCGCTGCACCCAGAATCGCCCCGCTCCATCGATATCTACTTCGCTCCAGAGGGGCCACATTTTCGGGATGTCGCCGCGCCTGGCAACCTTGACGAGCGCGTCACGAAAGACCGGGCTGGCATTGGTGACCGATTCGGCGAAGATCGAGTCGCCGTCCGCCTCATCCATCACGAGTGTTGGCGCGGTCGCTTCGATGAGCCGAAGCGTGTCGCCGCGAATTTGCCGGACCGCGAAGGAGTAGCGGCTGGTGTTGCCCGAGATCCTGGTGATCGCAGAAGTTCCTGCGTCGTGTAACGCCGCGGCTGCGGGAATTGGAATCGCGATGTTCATCCCGAGCTTGCCCCGCTTGAGTTCAATCTCCCAGATGCCGCTCCGATCGCCATGGTTCTCAAGCTCGAACACGGTATCGTGCACGGCCCCGTGTGCGTCAGTGAGGTACCACGCCATCGAGGATTTGGCCGGATCGGGCGAGAGCCCGGGAATTGCGGCGAGTCCGCTGTCGTTGATGAACAGCTTTCCCATGTTGATGCAGCACTGGCTCGGCACCGACCGAATCAGCTGGCCGTCGGTCGTGAAGAGCGAGAGCCGGTTGTTCTCCTGGTCCTGCACGAAGAGCGTGTCGTGGTAAATGCCGAGCATGCTGAATCGAAACTCTCCAGGGCCGTTGCCCTGACGGCCGATGTCGCGCAGCCAGGTGCCATCCACGCCGTACACTTTGATGGTCGCAGGGTCACGCTGCATCACATAGAGATTGTCGCGAGAGTCGACCGCCATCGGGCCGATGTTGGTCAACGCGCCCGGCGTTCCCTCGGTCGGAGCAATCACACGCTCCTGCACCAGCCGCCACCCGGATGTGTCCGCCCACAGCGTCGGGCCGCTGTTGTGGATCTGGATTACGCCACCAGGAAGTGTGTCGATCCTTGCCGTAGCGAGCGGGGTGACGGGCGCAGAGCAGGCTGCAACCAGCAGCGCACACGTCACGTATCTGGCGCGCATCATTTCCCGCGGCGGTCGATGCGGTAGACACGAATGATCGGGAGGTCATCCTTGTCGGTGCCGACTACGGCGACCCGATCGCCCGTCCATGACGTCCGCCGGAAATTGCCGAACGGAGCGGCGACGGCGCCGAGGTAGTGACCGGCCGGATTGAATACCTCGAAGTGTCGCGTCCCTGCATTCGTGAGGCCGGTGGAAATCCAGATGTTCCCATTGCCGTCGAAGGTTGCCTCGTTCCAGAGCGGGTAGTGCGTTGAGAGGTCGCTCTTTGATGCGACGCCGGCGAGCTCCGGTCGCCTGGCGTACAGGTTGAAGAGTGAATCTCGAATGCTGGCCGGAACATCTGCTGCCGCGACACCGGTTCTACCGAAGATGAGCAGGGTATCGCGCCCGGTGCGAGTCAACAGCAGTTCGTACTTGTTGTCCACTCCGTAAAGCACCGCACCGTCGCTCCGAAAAGCGTTCACGCTTCGGGTGGTGAGTGGCGGGTAGTATGATGCGATTCCTCCGCCCGATTTCACGGTCCACACCTTTGGCTCGACGGCGCGCGGCGGGACCATCGAGTCGATTCGCTTCCCTTTGAGATCGAAATAGATCCACTGCGCCAGGGACTGGTTGGCAGTGACTCGACTCCCGGTCAACCTGATGCGCCCTCGGTTGTCGATAGTGATTGGCGGTCCGTCGTGATGCGCATTGGTGAGGAATTCACGCACCCGCTTGCCATCAAGTGTGAGCAACGTCGCACGCCCTGACGCGCCGTTGTACGCGACTACGGTATCTCCCACGATTGCAATAACCGGCCGCTGGTACTCTGCCGGACCGTCACCATTTCGCCCAATGTCCCGGACAAATTTCCCCTGCGCATCGTAGAGTCGGATCATGGCAGGGTCGCGCTGGGCGGTCACCACTCGTCCGTCTCGCAGGAGCACGACCTCGGTCGGGTCTTCCAATTCTCCCGGCTGCCCAGCAGCGGGCTGGATCGTCCGCTCGAGCACCAACTTCCAGCCGTTGGTATCGGCCCACGCGGTCGGGCCCGGATTCATCACCCGCGTGGCAGTTCCCACTTTGTCGATGACAGGCTTGGCGAGCGGGCGTTGGGCGGTGGCGGCGGGAGCGAACGCGGAAAGAAGGGCGGCGGCGAGGGGGAGGCGCACGGAGACTCCAGAGCTGGAAGGAGAAGCCGGGAAAATACGCCCATGTGATATCTTTTCGCCCGAACCCAGACCCGGACCGACCCCGTGCACCTGACTGCCCTCGATGCCCGCCACCGCGCCCTCGGCGCCCGGATGATTCCATTTGCCGGTTGGGAAATGCCGGTGCAGTACGCCGGCCTGGTCGAGGAGCACCACGCCGTCCGCAACGCCGCCGGACTCTTCGATCTCTCCCACATGGGCGAGCTCTATATCAAGGGCGCCGAAGCCGACCGCGCCCTCGATGCCGCGCTGGTCACGGCGCCGAGCAAGTTGGCGGTGGGGCGGGCCCACTATTCGATGATCTGCGCCGCCGACGGCTCGGTCATGGACGACCTGATTGTCTACCGCCTCGGCGACATCTCCTATCTCGTGGTTGCCAACGCCTCCAACGTCGACACCGTTTCCGCGGCCCTGCGCGAGCGGATCGTCGGCTTCGATGCCTCGCTCGACGACGCCACGATGCGGACCTCGCTGGTCGCGATCCAGGGCCCCAAGGCGGCGGAAATCCTCCAGCCGTTCACCCCGTTCGACCTGTCGACCCTCAAGTACTACGCCTCGGTGCAGACCACGGCCTGCGGCGTTCCGGCCCTGCTTGCGCGCACCGGATACACCGGCGAAGACGGCTTCGAATTGTTTGTCCTCTGGGAGGATGGCGTTGCAGTATGGGACACGCTGCTCGCCGCCGGAAAGGATCGAGGGTTGGTGCCCGTGGGACTCGGTGCCCGCGACACCCTGCGCCTCGAAGCGGGGATGCCGCTCTACGGTCAGGAGCTCACCCGCGAGACCACGCCATTCGAAGCCGGACTCGGCCGGGTCGTGAAGCTCGACAAGCCGGGCGACTTCGTCGGACGGAGTGCACTCGAGGCCTCGAAGGAGCGCCCGGGGAAGCAGTTGGTGGGGCTCAAACTCACCGGTCGGGGCATCGCCCGGACCGGCTATCCGGTCTATCTTCCCGCCGCGCCGGACGCCTGTGGGACCGTCACCAGCGGAACCACATCGCCGACTGTGGGTGCCCCGATCGCGATGGCATTTCTGCCGCCGGAACATGCCGCAGTGGGAACCGCCGTCGAGGTGGGAGTCCGCAACACTCGAGTGGCTGCTGAAGTGGTGGCCCTGCCGTTTTACAAGCGCGCGACCTGAGCGAGGAGAACGACGTGGACGTCCCCGAAAACCTCAAGTATTCCGTCGAACACGAATGGCTGGCGACTGATGGCACCGTCGGCGTCACCGCCTTTGCCGTCGAGCAGATCGGCGACATCGTCTTCGTCGAACTCCCCGCAGTCGGCTCCACCGTCGAGGCCGGCAAGGCCTTCGGCGTGATCGAGTCGGTGAAGGCCGTGAGCGAGCTCTTCGCGCCGGCAAGCGGCAAGGTGATCGCCGTGAATGAGGCGCTGACCGACACGCCCGAGACTGTCGCCTCGGATTGTTACGGCGCCGGGTGGCTGATCAAGATCGAGGTCTCGAAGCCGTCGGATCTGACGCTGCTGCGAGATGCTGCCGGGTACAAGGACCTGATCGCGAATCACTGAGTTGCGTTGAGAACGATGCGACGGGGCCTGCTGGGCCTCGTCGCCTTTGGAGGATAGATGGAGAATACGTTCGTCCCGCGGCACATCGGCCCCACGTCGGCAGATGTGCAGGCGATGCTCGATACTCTCGGATACCCGACCCTCAATGCCTTCATCGATGCCGTCGTTCCCGCGTCGATCCGCATGGCCAACCCGCTCAAGCTTCCCGCCGGTCAGGGTGAGCACGAAGTGCTCGCGACGATGCGCGCGCTCGCGGCGAAGAATCAGGTCTTCCGCTCCTACATCGGCATGGGCTACAGCGGCACCTTCACGCCGCCGGTGGTCCAGCGCAACATCTTCGAGAATCCCGGCTGGTACACGGCCTACACGCCGTATCAGGCCGAGATTGCCCAGGGACGCCTCGAAGCGCTGCTGAACTTCCAGACGATGGTGAGCGATATGACCGCGCTTCCCATCGCGAACGCCTCCCTGCTCGACGAAGGGACTGCGGCCGCCGAGGCGATGGCGATGACCATCGCGGTGGTGAAGCACGAAGGGGCGCCGATTTTCCTGATTGATGCGGGCTGCCATCCGCAGACGATTGCCGTGGTGAAGACGCGCGCGGAAGCGCGTGGGGTTCGCGTTGAGGTACGAGATCCCTCAGACTTCGTCTTCGGGACGAACGTGGTCGGGTGCCTGCTCCAGTATCCTGCGACCGATGGTGCGGTGCCCGACTGGCGCGGTGTCTGCGATGCGGCCCACGCGGCCAATGCGCTGGTGACGGTGGCAACCGATCTGCTCGCGCTGGCCTTGCTGGCACCGCCGGGTGAATGGGGCGCCGACATTGCCGTCGGAAACTCGCAGCGCTTTGGTGTCCCGCTGGGATATGGTGGACCACACGCAGCGTTCTTCGCGACCAAGGACGCCTACAAGCGCCATCTCCCGGGTCGCATCATCGGTGTCTCCAAGGACGTTGATGGCCGCCCCGCGTTGCGGATGGCGCTGCAGACTCGTGAACAGCACATTCGTCGCGACAAAGCCACCAGCAACGTCTGCACTGCCCAGGTCCTGCTCGCGGTGATGTCATCGATGTATGCGGTGTGGCACGGCCCCGAGGGGATTCGCGAGATCGCGACCCGGGTGCAATCGCTGGCGCAGCGCCTCGCACGCGGCCTCGCCAAGGCCGGCATCGCGGCGGATCATCAGCGCTTCTTCGATACCGTCACGGTGACGATGGCCACCGACAAGTGCGCTGCGGTCACGTCGGCCGCCCGCTTCCGGAAGATCAACTTCCGCCGCATCGGCCAGACCCGGCTCTCGATCGCACTCGACGAGACCACCACCGCGGCCGATGTGAACGATGTGCTGGCCTGCTTCGGCGCCAGCGCCGACACGCTCGAGAGCGCGCCCGCGGCAGAGTCGCTTGGGCCGCTCGCGCGCACCAGCGAATTCCTGATCCATCCGGTCTTCCATCGCTATCGCTCGGAAACCGAGATGCTGCGCTACATGCGCTCCCTCGAGGCGAAGGATCTCTCGCTCACTGCCGCGATGATCCCGCTCGGCTCCTGCACCATGAAGCTCAACGCCACTACCGAGATGATGCCGGTGAGCTGGCCCGAGTTTGGCGCGATTCATCCCTTCGCGCCACGCGACCAGGCCGCTGGCTACACCGAGATGTTCGATCGGCTCGAGGCGCAGCTTTGCGAGATCACCGGTTTCGCCGCCGTGTCGCTCCAGCCGAATGCCGGTTCGCAGGGTGAGTTCGCCGGGTTGATGGCGATTCGTGGCTATCACCATTCGCGCGGCGACATGCACCGAGACGTCTGCCTCATTCCGATGAGCGCGCATGGTACCAACCCTGCGAGTGCGGTGATGGCCGGGATGCGCGTGGTCGTGGTGGCGTCGGATGCCAAGGGCAACATCGATGTGGCCGACCTCACGGCGAAGGCCGAAGAACACGCGGCGAATCTCGCGGCGCTGATGGTGACGTATCCGTCGACGCACGGTGTCTTTGAGGATTCGATCAAGGAGATCTGCGCCACGGTGCACCAGCACGGCGGCCAGGTCTATATGGACGGCGCGAACATGAACGCGCAGGTCGGCCTCTGCCGTCCCGGCGATATCGGCGCCGACGTCTGTCACCTGAACCTGCACAAGACCTTCTGCATTCCGCACGGCGGCGGCGGTCCGGGGATGGGCCCGATCGGTGTTGCCCAGCACCTGGCGCCGTTCCTCGCGAGTCACCCGGTGATCGAGCTCGGTCACAAGCAATCATCGGGCACGATTTCGGCGGCGCCGTGGGGGAGTGCGTCGATCCTGCCGATCTCGTTCATCTACAATCTGCTGATGGGCGGCGAAGGGCTCACCGATGCCACGCGCATCGCGATCCTCTCGGCGAATTACATCGCCCGCCGGCTCGCGGGTGCCTACGACCTGCTCTACTCGGGCCACGACGGCCTCATCGCGCACGAGTGCATCCTCGATACCCGTGGCTTCAAGCAGAGCGCCGGGATCGAAGTCGAGGACATCGCCAAGCGGATCATCGACTTCGGCTTCCATCCGCCGACAGTCTCGTTCCCGGTGCCGGGGACGTTGATGGTCGAGCCGACCGAATCGGAATCGAAGCACGAACTCGATCGCTTCATCGATGCGATGCTGGCGATTCGCGAAGAGATCCGCGCGGTCGAGGATGGCAGCGCCGATCGCGAGCGAAACGTCCTCAAGGGGGCGCCGCACACGCTATCGATGGTGATCTCCGACAGCTGGGATCGGCCCTACCCGCGCGAGCAGGCGGCGTTCCCGGTGGCGGGACTGCGCGACCGGAAGGTCTGGCCCACCGTCGGACGGATCGACAGCGCCTAGGGCGACCGGAACCTGGTCTGCACCTGCCCGCCGATGTCGGATTACGAATAGCCGCAGGCCCCGCGGGGGCCTGCGGCGGTTGTAGGGGCGAGGCATGCCTCGCCCATCGTAGTCAGAACCGGCAGCTAGACCCGAGCGGGGAGCAGGGAGCAGAGGGCGCCCTCGTCTGATCAGATTCCGCGCGCCGCCGACTCGATCGCAAATGCCTCACGAGTCGGCCCCCGGCGCCAAAGCGCCGGCGGCTGGCGCGCTCCCTACTGATCTCCTCGTGCGCCCCCTGCCCCCTCCTCCCTCCTCCCTCCTCCCTCCTCCGGCTTTTGCTGTACCTTTTCCCGGCACCCATCTGGTGCGCCCAACTACAGCTGATCAGAGGAGGATCTTATGAGTGATGAGCCCACCCCCGGGACCGCGCGTCGTGGTTTCCTGGGCAGTGTCGCCGCGGCGGCCGTCGGGCTTGGCGCCGCGAGCCTGATGCCGGAATCGGCTCACGCGTCGGCCTTTGCACCGGGCGCGGTCGATCCGAAGCTCGAAGCCTGGTTCGGCAAGCTCACCGGCAAGCACAAGACGATTTTCGATGCGCCGGAGCCCAACGGAGGGATGCCGGCGATCTGGCCGCGCGTCTACCTCAACACCACCGATGCGACCTACCCGGGTGAGCACGCGGTCGCGATGGTGATCCTGCGCCACGCCGGCCTCGCAATGGGGCTCACTGACGCGATCTGGGCCAAGTACTCGATTGGCGAGACGTTCAAGGTGATGAACGGCAACGCACCCGCGACCGCGAATCCCTGGGGCACCATCACCAATCTTCCGCTCCCGGGACTTGGCATCGCCGAGCTGCTCAAGGGTGGCGTGCTGATCGGCGCCTGCGACGTGGCGCTCACGATCTACAGCGCGGGGGCTGCGGCCAAGATGAAGATGGATCCTGCTGCGGTGAAGAAGGAATGGATCGCGGGGCTCTTCCCCGGCATTATGGTGGTGCCATCG
The DNA here is from genome assembly GCA_039915645.1 of Gemmatimonadales bacterium. GTDB lineage: Bacteria > Gemmatimonadota > Gemmatimonadetes > Gemmatimonadales > GWC2-71-9 > Palsa-1233. The sequence goes on from JBDSMX010000149.1 coordinate 10,161, forward strand.
GGGGTGTTCGCGGCGGCACGGGCGCAGGAGTTTGGCGCCAACTACATCTTTGCGGGGTGAATCCGGCGCGGGGGCGAGGCACGCTTCGCTCCCGCAAGTAGATTCCGGTATGCCGACTCTTCGCCTGCTTGCAATCGCGTTCGTACTGGCGGCACCGCTCGTGGCTCAACGCCCGGCGGTGCCGTTTCGCAACGGGATGGTGGTCACCCGCTCGGTGCGCATCGTGCCTGGCCGCTACCTCGCTCCGAGCGGTGATTCCGGCGCGATCACGGTGCGCGGCAACAACATCACGGTGGACCTGCGTGGCGTTGAACTCCTCGGGAGCACTGATCGTCACAATCCCGACTCGTTCAGTGGCACGGCGATCCGGATTACCAGTGGCTCCCGCATCACCGTGCGCGGCGCCCGCATCCGCGGCTACAAGGTCGGCATCATCGCGCGCGGCGTGTCGCGCCTCAGTCTGCTCGACAACGATCTCTCCGACAACTGGCGGCCGCGGCTCTACTCCGGCATCGAGAAGGAGTCGCTGGTCGACTGGCTCTCCTATCATCACAACGAACAGGATGAATGGCTGCGCTACGGTGCGGCGATCTATCTCGCCGACGTAACCGCGAGCGAGATCAAGGGAAATACAGTGCGGCGCGGGATGAATGGCCTGATGCTGGTGCGCACCAGCGGCAGCCGC
>JBDSMX010000083.1:0-8438 GCA_039915645.1 Gemmatimonadales bacterium
GGGTCGAAATTGTCGGGGAGGTAGCTTGAGACCAGATAGCGGGGCATGACGTCTCCGGGTGTTCTGTAGGGGTGTCCTGTGGCTTGCCTATAGTCGCTCGGAAGTCTGGAAATCGACAACTCACGATTTCCCTAATCCAGCTGCCGAATCCGTTCCAGCAGGAAACGCCGCTCCGGCTCCTGCTGGCTCAGCGCCAAGGCCCGCTCGTATGCGCCGCGCGCCTCCTCCGTCCGGCCGAGCCGCCGGTACATATCGGCACGGGCCGAATGCGCCAGGTAGTACTCCGCCAGGTCGCCCTGCTCCAGCAACGCGTCGATCTGGGCCAGACCGGCCTCCGGTCCATCGCACATCGCGACCGCCACGGCGCGATTGAGTTGGACGACGGGCGAGGGGTGGATTCCCGAGAGTTGATCGTACAGCGCAACGATCTGTCGCCAATCAGTGGCCGCAGCCGATTCTGCCCGGGCATGAACGGCGACGATCGCCGCCTGTATGGTGTAAGCACCGAATGTGTGGATGCTCATCGCCTGCTCCACTAACGCTGCACCTTCGGCAATCTGTTCGCGGTTCCAGAGTGACCGATCCTGATGGTCGAGCAGGATCAGTTCTCCATCCGGGCCGGTACGCGCGGCGCGACGGGAATCCATCAGCAACATCAGCGCGAGGAGTCCGATCACCTCCGGCTCTGGCTGCAGTGCGACCAGTACTCGCCCCAATCGAATGGCCTCGGCCGTAAGCTCGGCGCGTGTCACTTCTGCCCCGGCCGCCGCCGAGTAGCCCTCGTTGAATACCAGATAGATCACGTGAAGCACCGCGGCGAGCCGCTCCGGCAACTCCTGCGGCGTCGGCACTTCGTAGGGAATCCGCGCTTCGCGAATCTTTGTCTTGGCGCGCACAACACGTTGGGCGAGTGTCGTCGGCGAAACGAGGAATGCCTTGGCAATCTCCTCGGTGGTGAGACCGCAGATGATCCGCAGTGTGAGGGCGATCTGTCCTTCGAGCGGCAACGCGGGATGACAGCAGGTGAAAATGAGGCGAAGGCGATCGTCTTCGATCTCCGCGTCATCAGTTGCTTCATGCTCGATGGGGATCTCGGTGGAGCGCGATTCGATATCGGCAACGAGTTCGTGCTGTGCCCCATCGAAGCGCGCGCGTCGGCGTACCACGTCGATCGCCTTGAAGCGCGCCGTTGAGATGAGCCACGGACGGGGCTTATCGGGGACGCCGCTCAGTGCCCAGGAGTGCAGCGCGGCGGCGAACGCGACGTGCATCGACTCTTCGGCGAGGTCGAGGTCGCCGAGGAGGCGCACCAGCGTCGCGAGAATCCGCCCCGATTCGGTGCGGTAGAGGGTCTCGATGGTCTGGCTGAGTGCTTCGGGGGAAGGCGGTGGCATCATGAAAAACTAGGTGTGCCGCGCAGGACACGGCACTGGCCCGGGATTGTCACCCTGAGCGCAGGTGAGGAGCGCTCCGAAGGAAAGTCGCGGGCCGGGCGTGTCGACTGCTGCCCATGTCGCCCGAGAGAATTTGCGTCAACCCTCGGCAGTGGGTACCCTCCATCCCATGCTCCGCCTCGCCGCGACCCTGATGCTCCTCCTCCAGCTTCGGCCCATTGCCGCTGCTGCGGTGTGTCTGGATCAAGCTGCGTCAGTGGAGAAGCCCTGTGAAATGCCGATGGGGTCCGCCCCCGTTTCGGACGGCCATGGTCAGCAGCGCTCCGCTCCGCGGTCCCAGTCGACATCCTGCCCGCTCGCACAGCTCTGCGCGATGAGTGGGCCTGTTGTCGTCCCGGCGATCATCGTTGCCCCCACGGGCCGAGTCACGCTCGCCGCTGCCGCTCCGACGTACCTCGTATCGAATCGCACCACTGATCCCATCGCACCCCCCGTTCCACCCCCCAACTCCTGACCTCGCACGACTCATAGTGACCGGCCTGGCGTATTCGCGTCAGGCGTAAGTCTCTGTTCGCGAACTTCGGTTCGCAGTGTCGAGGCATTGCATGTTCCTTCGATTTCGCCGTGGGCTCATCCCATTCTGCGCGCTCCTGCTGATCGCACGCCCTGGCGACGCGCAGGTCGTCGGCCGGGTGCTGACGCTGCGGTCGCTGCTCGATTCGGTAGCCACGCAGTACCCTCGCGTGCGAATGGCCGACGCCGCCATCCGGGCGGCACAAGGCTCGCGACGAACCGCCGGGACCTTCGGGAATCCGATGCTCGGCGTTCAGGTCGAGAACTTGCCACTGCCAGGCTCGCCGAGCGCAGCATTCGACCGCGAGACGATGTACATGCTCACACTGCCCCTCGAGCCGCTCTATCAGCGTGGGCCGCGGGTGCGACAGGCCGACGCGGATGTTCGCGGCGCCAGGGCGGACGCAGCCGCATCGCGAACTCGAATAGGGGCCGATGCCGCAAACGCCTTCTATCGCGTCGCAACGGCCCAGATCGGGCTCGAAACGATGCGGGACCTGGTCAGCTGGCTCGATACTGTCGTCGCCTACAATCGGGAGCGAACCAGGGAGGGGATCGCGGCGGAGGCGGACCTCATCCGGTCTGAAATCGAGCGAGATCGCGCGTCGGCTGACGCGGCGGTGCAGGAAGCGGAGCTCGTACGTGCTCGCGCCGATCTCCTGGCCTATCTGGGAGACCCTCGCACCGGCACGATGGGGCTCACGGTGGCGGTCGATAGCACACCGCTGCCACTCCCCGACCTCAGTGGCGCGGCGGCTTCGAGGCGTCCCGACCTTCTCGCGGCGAGCGAGCGATTGTCGGCGGCCGCCAGTGCCGTTGCTCTCGAAGGTCGAATGACATTCCGCCAGGTCGGCGCAACCTTCGGATTGAAGCAGGCTGCCGGGATGTCGTCACTGATTGCTGGGCTCTCGCTTCCAATCCCGATCTTTGACGCCAATCGTGGCCAGGTGCAGCGTGCGGCCGCGGAGCGCGACATCGCCGCGTTCGAGCTGACTGCAATGGAGCGGGTTGCCAGTGCGGAGGTGCTCGGTGCCGCGGAGGCGGCCCGCATCCTGACGACACGCATGCAAGCTCTCGCCGGGAGCGGCGCGAACGGATTTCTCGCTCGCGTCGACGAGTCGCGGCGCATCGCCCTCGGCAGCTACCGCGAAGGTGGCATCCCGCTCTTCCAGGCCATCGACGCTGCGCGTGCATGGGGTGACGCGCGGTTCAGTTACTATCGCTCGCTCTACGCACAACACATGAGCGTCGTCATGCTCCTCGCTGCCCAAGGCGCCGACCTCCTCTCCGACCTTCCTGCTCCTGCCGGGGTGACACGTCCATGAGATACGCACTCGTCGCACTCGCGATACTCACCGGCTGCGGCACCAAGGCACCGCCGACGCCGAAGGACAGTTCCATGGCCGGAATGCCGGGGATGCCCATGCCCGGTGGCACAACGGGAGCCGATTCTGGTGGCAAGCCCGGGCTTCCAACCACGGTGACATTTTCGAAGGACCAGGTGGATCACGGAGGCGTCAGGTGGATTCCTGCTACCGTCGGACAGGTGGCTCCCAGGGCGACGGTTCCCGGCGAAATCCTTCCGGATGAAGATCGGGCCGTTCGATTGGGTGCGCCGGCGTCGGGGCGCATCGTCGCAGTGTCGGTCCGTTCCGGCGACCAGGTTTCGTCGGGACAGGTCCTGGTGCGACTTCAGAGCCCAGAGGCCGGGCTGGCTCAGGCGGAGGGGGCAAAAGCCGCCGCCGAAGTGACTTCGCGCCGAGCTCAGGCGGCATACGCGACTTCCGCCCGTGATCGCGCCGAACGGTTGCTTGCGCTCAAATCGATTCCTCGGCAGGACTATGAACGCGCGGTGGCGGACGCCGAAGAGGCGTCCGCGGGATTGGCCCAAGCGGAAGCGGAACAGCGCCGGGCGGCCCAAGTGATCGCACAACTCGGCGTCACGTCGGTAGCAGGAGAAATGGCGATTCGATCTCCCATCGCGGGAGTCGTACTCTCTCGAATGGCGGTGCCTGGATCGGTCGTGGAGGCCGGGGCGCCACTCGTCGCCGTGTTCGATGCTGGCACGCTCTGGCTCGCGATCGATGCGCCGGAACAACTCGCATCCCTCTTCCATCGGGATGGTGTTCTGCGGTTTGCTGTTCCGGCCTTCCCATCCGACACCTTCACCGCCCGCGTCGACGCCATCGGTGCCGGGCTTGAACCTGCAACGCGGACTTTGTCGGTACGGGGCCGGATTGCGAATCGAGACGGTCGCCTCAAACCAGCGATGATCGCGACCGTGACCGTCGAAGGGGCGCGCTCTGCAATGGCCGTCGTGGTCCCCGAGGCTGCCGTCCAGGTATTGGACGGGAAGACATACGTCTTTGTCGCCTCCCCCGACCCGCAAGGCGGGGCACGATTCACTCGCCGCGAGGTGGTGGTCGGCTCGCACGAGCGGGGCAGCGCTGCGATCCTCTCGGGCATTTCCTCGGGTGATGTCATCGTGACGGAGGGTGCCTTTGCGGTCAAGGCTGAATTCCTGAAGGGCAGTATGCCGAAGATGGAGATGTGACATGACGATCATCGAGCGCGTGATCGATGCGTCGATTCGCCATCGTGTCGCCGTCGTCATCGCCACCCTCGCGCTCGCGGGGGCAGGAGTCTGGGCGTTCATCACGCTGACGACTGACGCATTTCCCGACCTCACGCCAAACCAGGTCATCGTCATGACGACGTCTCCCGGCCTGTCGCCGGTTGAGGCGGAGCAGCAACTGAGTTACCCGCTGGAAGTCGCCATGCTTGGACTGCCACGCACGACGGGCGTCCGCTCGATCTCCAAAGTTGGCTTGTCGGTGGTCACCGTCACTTTCCAGGACGATGTCGATCTCTACTTTGCTCGCGCCCAGGTGCAGCAACGGATGCTGGACGCGATGGCGCAGCTTCCGCCTGGCGCCCAGGCAATGCTGGGTCCACCAGCAACCGTGATGGGTGAGGTCTTCGAGTACCTGGTGGAGTCGGAGCGTCGAGACAGCGCATCACTCATCGAGTTGTCGAATGTGCAAGAGTATGTCATCCGGCCACTGCTCCGAACGGTCGCTGGTGTCGCGGACGTCAATACCTGGGGAGGAATGCCGCAGCAGTTCCAGGTCAACGCCGACCCGGCAAGGCTGGCGGGCTACAACCTGACGCTCCGCGACATCGAAACCGCGCTTGCCAGCAACAACGAGAATTTTGGAGGCGGGTACATCGAGCATCGCGGGGAGCGGCTGACGCTGCGAGGCCTCGGGCGGGTGGCCGGTGTCGACGACATCGCCGCGGTGGTGCTTGCCACGCGCGGGGCAACGCCGATCCAGGTGAAGGACGTGGCCACGGTGTCGGTGGTGCCGCAACCCCGGTTCGGTGCCGTCAGCCGCGATGGGCAAGGCGAGGCGCTCTCCGCTGTCATCCTCATGGTGAAGGGCGCCAATGGCCGACAGGTGGTCGACCGGGTCAAGGCACGCCTGGAAGAGATCAAGCGGCTACTCCCCGCTGGTGTCACCATCCGCCCGTTCTACGATCAGGGAGAAGTGGTAACTCGTACGACGCGAACCGTCTTCCGCAACCTGATCGAAGGGGCGCTGCTCGTCATCGCGATCCTCTTCCTCTTCCTGCGAAGCGGCCGCGCATCGCTGCTGACCGCATCGGTCATTCCGCTCTCGCTCCTCGCCGCCTTCATCGCGATGCGGCAGTTTGGGCTCTCAGCAAACCTCATGAGTCTCGGCGCGCTTGATTTCGGGCTCATTGTTGACGCGTCGGTGGTGATGATCGAAAACTGTGTCCGCCGGCTGAGCAATAGCGCAGGCGCAACGGTCGACCGCCGCACCATCGTGAGAGAGGCCGCCTTCGAGGTCGGACGGCCCGTGGTCTTCGGTGTTGCGATCATCGTCGCCGTGTACGTGCCGATCTTCACGCTCGAGGGGATCGAAGGCCGAATGTTTCGCCCGATGGCCTTCACCGTCTGCGCGGCGGTGCTGGGCTCCCTTGTCCTGGCGCTGACGTACGTCCCTGCCGTCGCCAGTTACGTCTTTGATCGTCACGACTCGGGCGACCCGGCGAGCGCGGGCGGGGAAGCGCATCCAGACGCGAGGTGGATGGTCGTGGTTCGCGGCCGGTATCAAGGCGCCCTCGATTGGGCGCTCGCGCAGCGGAGACAAGTCGCGGGAATCAGCATCGTGCTGTTGCTGGGTGCCCTGGCCTCACTGCCGTTTCTCGGTACCGAGTTCATGCCCAAGCTGGATGAGGGCTACCTGCTCATTGAATCGCGACGGATTGCCAGTGCCTCTCTCGATCAGGGGGTGCTGGTCTCGGCAGACGTTGAGCGGACAGTCAGGCGCTTCCCGGAGGTCCTGAGCGTCGTCACCAATCTCGGTCGTCCGCAGGAGGCGACGGAGACAATGGCGCTCAATCAGGGCGACGTTTATGTCATGTTCAAGCCGAAGAAGGAGTGGAAAGCGAAGTCGCTCGAGGCGCTCATCTCACAAATGGATTCCGCCTTGTCCCAGGTCCCCGGCTTGAGCTACGACTTCAGTGCTCCGATGGCGATGCGGTTGGATGAAGTGGTCTCCGGCGTCAAGACCGACCTGGGGATCAAGATTTATGGCGACAGCCTGCCGCTCTTGCAGGAGAAGGCCGAGGAGATTCAGCGTGTCGTCGAGGCGGTGAGGGGTGCTGCGGATGTTTCGGTCGGCGTCAGCGCCGGCGCCATGCAGTTGGAGCTTGCCCTGGACCGAGCCGCCATCGCCCGGTATGGCCTCAATGTGTCGGACGTGCGGGACGCGATTGTCATGGGAGTCGGCGGCATGCCAGCGACGACCGTGATCGACGGGAGGCGCCGCTTTCCGGTTGTGGTCCGTCTCGACGCCGCCTATCGGTCGACGCCAGATGCGGTCGGGCAGACTTTGATCCGGACGCCTGCGGGCGGTACGGTCATGCTGTCGCAGGTCGCCCGGCTCTCGACCGTCGAAGGCCCGGAAGTGATCGATCACGAGAGTGGGCAGCGGTATGTCGTCGTCCAGAGCAACGTGCGAGGCAGGGATCTGGGCGGATTCGTGAAGGACGTGCGCGAAGCGGTTGGTCGGGCCGTGACCCTGCCTGGGGGCTACTACCTCACCTACAGCGGGCAGTTCGAGAATCAGGCTCGGGCGACCCGGCGGCTCGCGCTGATTGTTCCCTTGGTGCTCTTGCTGATCGGCGGACTGCTGTATGCGAGCCTTGGTACGATCCGACTCGCACTCCTTGTCATGCTGAACGTCCCGTTTGCCCTGGTGGGCGGTGTGGCAGCGCTCTGGCTGCGGGGGATTCATCTCAATTTGAGTGCATCGGTCGGGTTCATCGCACTGTTCGGCGTCGCCGTCCTGAACGGCGTCGTGCTTGTCACGTACATCAGTCAATTGCGGGCGGAGGGACGGAGTGCGGCGGATGCGGCGCGGGCAGGCGCGCTCGTCCGACTGCGACCCGTCCTGATGACGGCGCTCGTGGCGTCGGTTGGATTCCTCCCGATGGCACTCTCGACGAGCAGCGGTGCCGAGGTCCAGCGCCCCCTTGCCACCGTGGTCATTGGCGGGCTTATCTCGGCGACGCTGCTGACCTTGCTCGTTTTGCCGGTTGCCTACACGGCCGTGGAGGAGTGGTTTGCATCCCACGGGCTGTCACCCTGAACGCAGTGAGGGGGCGAAGCATCGCATCGACACGGCGTTCCGCCCCCTCGCTTCGCTCAGGGCGACAGGCCATCAGGTGAGGTCTGCCCCCTCGCGGCGCTCAGGGTGACAGACCACCCAGCATGTGTCGCCCTTGCCAACGAAAAACGCTGCCCTACTGGGCAGCGTTTTTCGTTCTCATCGGGGCGCCCGGATTTGAACCGGGGACCTCCTGCTCCCGAAGCAGGCGCGCTAACCGGGCTGCGCTACGCCCCGTGTTACTGAAAAGGAGTCGGGACTTCTCCTCTCACTGCTCTCTTTTCTCTTCTCTCGTGAATGGGCCCAGAGGGAGTCGAACCCCCAACCTTCTGATCCGTAGTCAGATGCTCTATCCAATTGAGCTATGGACCCAGAACTACTGGAGGAGGGAGGAGAGAGGAGGGAGAAACTACGACCCCGGCACTCAGATCCTTCGACTTCGCCCCGCAACTGCAGCGGGGCTACCCTCAGGATGACAACTCCATCATCCCTCCTCCATCAACCATCATCCTGCTGTTCCAACATGGGCGTTACAAGACTCGAACTTGTGACCTCCACGATGTCAACGTGGCGCTCTAACCAACTGAGCTAAACGCCCGGTCACGAACAACGGGCAGGCGACCCAAGGGCCTCCTGCCCGTCGTGTCAAGCATGGCGGGGGTGGGATTTGAACCCACGACCTCCGGGTTATGAGCCCGGCGAGCTACCAGACTGCTCCACCCCGCGTCGAGACACCGTTAGGTGTCGAATCCTGAGAGCCGAAGGCTCGAAGGAG
>JBDSMX010000181.1:0-10593 GCA_039915645.1 Gemmatimonadales bacterium
CGGTTGCCGAAGGTCACCGCCAGGCCGCCGCTCTTGGTCGTGACATACTGCCGCGCGTCCGCCGAGCGGGTATAGGTCGGATCCACCGACGCCTGCCAGCGGGCGCCGGGGCGAACGCTGAAGGTGGAGCGCGCCGTCCACGACCACCCGCCAAGTTCATCGCGCGCGCCACTGGCGTTGACGCTCCAGGTCACCGGAATGTTCGGCCGGCTGTTGAGACCGCTCGAGACGGTCAGCGAGTTCGGCGTGCCCATCAACGGGCCGCCACGAGTGAGCACATCGCTCTCGGAGCGGAAGTTGTAGGCGAAGTTGAGCGTGGCGCGCTTGAAGTTGTTGAAGGTGAGGCTGGTGTTGAGCCCGACGTTGGAGTACTGGCGGATGCCGCCGAAGTTCCATCCCGCCCGCGTCGCGAAATTGAGAGAGTAGAAGCGGTAGGACTGGTGCGGCTTGCTGTTGCGCAGGCCGAAGTCAGCGTTGAAATCGATATCGTCCGCGGTCGGCATCCGCCCCAGGTCGTTGATTTCGAATCCGGGCGAACGCGCGATGAGCTGGATCCCCCAGAACGAATACCCAGCGTTCTTGTCGTGGCGGAGCGATGCGGTATACCCGCTTAGCGAGGTGCGACCAGGGTTGTAACCGATATGATCCTGGTCCGGCCGCTGGAAGTAGTGCGCACTGCCACGCTGCAATCGCGCGATCGCCGTCGAATCTCCCTCGACATAACTCGCCCCCACAAAGCCCGTGAACTCGTACTTCCCCTGTTGGGTCCGGAGCTTGAAGTCGAGGCCCCCCGTCACCGCGTCGCGGGAGAGGATGTCCTGCAGCCCGCCGCGCTCGTCGACGAAATGGTGCGCGTGCGTGAGGTTGAACGCCGCGTTCGACTGCTGCTTGCCGAAATCCTGCTGCATGCGGAGCACGGTGAAGGTATTGGCTGGCTCGACCGCGACCTCGTTGAAGCGGTCCGTGAGCGTATCGTAGGATCGCGCGTGCTCGAACGGCGTCACGGCCGCGAGCAATCCGATCGAGAGGCCGGACTTGAGTCGACCAGTGACCTTCGCGGCCGAGAGAATCGCGGTGTTGGTCGGTTGATCGACGAAATCGCCGCTGGTGCTTCCTCGCGGCGGGGCCCCGATGCGCCGGCTGTAGAAGTAGACCGGCCGGTTGATGAAATTCTGCGCCAACCCCGCGAGCTGCTCACTCCCCTCAGTGAAAAACGGTCGTCGCTCGGCGAAGACGGTCTCGAAGGCCGAGAGATTGACGTCCGCCGGATCGGCCTCGACCTGACCAAAGTCAGGGAGGACCGTGGCATTGAGGGTCAGGTTGGGACCGAGCCCCATCTTGAGGTCACCGCCGATGCGGCCAGACGACCTGTCCTCGAAGGGATTCCGCGGATTCACATTGGCGCGGTAGGTCAGGCCGCCGGTGACATAGGGCAGCAACTCCAGGCGTCGGCCCGAGGTAATTCCGCGGATTCCCTCGAGCCGCCCGAAGCGTGAGAAGAACCCGGCCACATCACGGGGGATGAGCACCCAGGTGACTCGCTCGTTCTTGTCGGGAAGGCTGCGCGTGAGCTGCAGGCCCCAGACCTGATCCTCGCCGGCATTGAAGCGCAGTTGCGAGAACGGAATCCGCATCTCGGCGGACCACCCCTGATCGTCGACATGAGCACGCGCGCTCCAGACCGGATCGAATTGCGCCTCACGCCCCCCCTCCTGGTCCTGGGGGTGGTACCAGTCCCCGCGCACGCCGCCGGAATTGATCGAGAAGGTGTATCCGGTCTGCCGGTCGAAGTACGGGTCGAGCGAGACCAGGAAGACCTCCGCGTCGCTGTCGGAGTCGCGACGGGAAACCGAACGGCGAATCGCCCTCGCATCGGGCCGGAGCATGCGGGCCGCGATGTAGAGCGCGTCGTTGTCATAGAGCAGTCGGACCTGGGTCGCGACGGTGGGAGCCTTCCCCTCATTGGGGTCCTTCTGCACGAAATCCGAAATGACTGGCGCCGTCGCCCACGCGGCATCATCGAGCACCCCATCGATCTGGGGTGGCGGACCGGCGATGCGAGTGGCACGCGTGGATTTTTGCGATGATTGGGCCACCGAGGCCTGCGGTATCGACATACCAAGGACGGCAACGACGGCACAACGCGTGATGAACGAAGTAGTTGTCAGATCGGCCTCAAAAGAAAATCCACTGTCAGCGTGCCGTTTCCCTAGGTAGTGGGGAACGGCTTGTCGTGTGCTGGGGAGAGCGCGAAGGAAATGTCTTGTGCCCCTTCCCACATCAATGCCCGCCCTACCTCGCCGAGCCGGCCATCTGGATCGACGATCGTCACAAAATGATTCCCCTCGAGCTGACCGACCTTGCTCGAGAAGCGGGTGATGCCATACGGCACCAGCAACTCCGCTTCGCTTGCGCCAGCGGGATGCCACAGGATCTGCCCGGGCCCGGGATCGCTGACCGAATTCTCGATAGGGACGCCGAGGTCATACTCGCCGAGCGGGATCCAGCCGGCTTCCCCGCTCCACCGCGCCTGAATGACCCGCCCCTCGAAGGGGAGGCGTGCCAGGAATGCAGCGCAGGTCTTCGGCGCACGATCGACCTCGAGCACTGCTGAAAATAGCTGCGTGCCGATGCGGATGGAGAGCATTGTCATTGGTTCGGTACTGCTCCCTGGCTGAGTCTCCGGCTAAAAATACCCCGCGTCGGGCCGACACGCCCTTCGGGATCATGCCGATGGTCTCCTGCCAGCCTTCCACCAACGACGGCCTGCCGGGCCGTCGTGCGATCGACGATGGCCCCACGCACCACGACAGAATCCTGTTGGGCGTGAAGCGTTGATGCCGTAAAGGCGATTGCTGCAAGCGCACCGAAGGATGGGGTCACGACGTTCCTCACAAATCGAGCGAACATGCCGGTCCACCCGCGCCGGAAAGCGCTGCGCGAGCCACGCGACGGCGTCGGGTGCAACCGTACGGTAGCCGGCAAAGCACTATCTACCGGCTGGTTCGATTTGAGAACAACCACCGAGAGACGGCGCCATCGCGGTACGCGGTGTCCCACGCGTTGTGGCCTACACCCGGAAGCTCCGTGTACGTAATTCGTCCGCCAAATCTTTTCAACGCCGCCACGGCGCGTCGAGACTCCTCCACGGAAATGGTCATATCAGCGTCACCGTGGAACACCCAAGTGGGGATGTTCTTGAGCTTCGCAGCGAGAGCGTCAAACGGATCGCCCGCAGATGCCGGGATGACGGGGTCCAGATCCGGCGCGGGTTGCCCGTCGAGGGTTGTCGCAGCAGTGATGCGGCCAGCGACGACCAGGAGCGCAGCGAATCGACCGGGGTCACGATACGCCAGGTAGTAGGCACCGGCACCGCCGCGAGAAATCCCCGTCAGGTACACGCGGTTCGCGTCCGTCGCAAATTCGCGCTCTGTCTGCTCCAACGCCTTCAGGGCCCACGCGGCGTCCTCTCCATTCCACCGCTTACCCGCTCGAACTTGTGGAAAGACCACGATGGCGGGCCAGCGATCCTGGCTCCGGCGGATTGCACTACCCAGGCCTCCTTCGGTCGGCAGGAGACCGTCATCCCCCTGTTCGCCGCCACCGTGGAGATACAGGATGACGGGCCAGCGCTGGTCGGGCGTGTAGTTTCCTGGGACAAACACCTGATACCGGCGCGTCTGTGTGCCGTTGACGATGGTTCGGTTGATGAAACCGGTCTCGACCCGTTGACCCAACGCGGGTAGTGGGCCGACCAGTGCAGCAATCAGCAGCGCCGCTACGACTCGCACTGGCATTGAACTCCCCTGAATCGGTCTGCCCGGCTAACGCCTTGCGCTTCTGCGGCGGGGCCGGCCGCAGCAAGCGCTTGTTATGCTGCGGATCTACTTGCGAGATCGGGGCGGCTTCGGATGCTCCCCATCTTGTGGTTCGGTATCAGGCGCCTGATCCACTGCTTCCGGAAGACTAAGAATCGGGCGGCCCTCAGTCCGCAAGAATCTCATGTTCGAAGCTGCCTCGGCAATCGCACCATAATCACTGTTCCGCGCCTCATCCGTGGCTTCGTCATCGGCTACCTCGGGGGGATTGGTCCTCACCTCGAGGTTGTAGCCCGCGTCAATCCTGTTTGCAATAGCATTGAGCGCATGTCGCAATTCAGTGCGCAGTTCGTTTATCCTGGGCTCGTTGTCGCCACGCCAATACCTAGAGATCAGTTCCTCGACAACGGGGTCTAGCCCGTTTGCCATGTGCATATTGGCATGTTTGTCGATTGGCGCGAGGACGGAGACAGGCACGCCCTGTCCCTCAAGTTCCGTCCGAAGCTTTCGGATCTCCAGCAGCTGCTTGTAGAGTGCTACGGTGCGCTCAATCGCTATCGCAAGGCAAGCGCCGACGGAAGGCGCTACATCAAGGAATACGCTCAGGCCGGAAGACGAAATCGTACGCAGCTCGAACCCAGGACGCCCGCTGCCAGACAGTTCTGAGAACACCGCCAGTGTGGAGTTGAGCCTTGTGAGTTCTTGCCCAAACTCTAGGAGCTTGTTCCCGACTGCGTCTCGAGGGATGAGAATACCAAGCTCGACTTCCCCAGGCGCTAGCTCCTCTGATGGAACCTTCAGGCTTTGGAAACCCGACAAGATGGACGTAACAGCTGTCTGAAGTTGCTCCAAACGGGCGAAAAGTGGCTTTACTTCTTCGAGCGCAGCAGATGGGGTGATCTGATTGCGCTGGAATATTCCGACGAGGTTGTCGAGCAGAGGTTGGCCAAGGAGGTCAATCGCCCCGATTTCCCCAAGCAGTTCACGCCAGGTGGGCGGAAACTGATTGCTAGGGGCTGATGGTAGCGCAGTCTCCAGTTTCCCAAGAACTGTTGTGATTTGTTGTTGATAGGAGGCCTCCTGGGGAGAATTGACTTGGTTCTGGAGGTTGTCTCGCAGCTGCTGAAGGGCCGCGACAGCGCCTGTCTTCTGAAGATCCGCTTGGATACCTAGGACAAGCGCGTGGAGTCGTTCAGCGTTCATTTCGGCCCTCCCCTAAAGTTTGCAGCATAACGACGTGCGCTTCTGCGGCGGGGCCGGCAGAGGCCTGCGCGGTCCCGGAACAAACTCTACCTCGCGGCGGCCTAACCGCCCTGGCCTCGTCAGCAGCAAGCGCGGGTTCGGCCTCATCATGGGAGTCGAGTGGATCGAGTTTCCGCAACGCCCACATTCTACAGCCTCTCCTGCCGCTTCGGGAACCTCACGGATACGCGTTCGGAGTTCGGGAGCACTGGTCGAAGTTGCTGAGTGCTTACTATCTCGAGAATATGATCGCCGTACCCACCCGAGTCCGTTGAAATTTGATATGGACGTAGCCGGAAGGCTTCGAGTCCCTCAATGATGCAGCGCTCACATAACATGTCCTGCTCAAACTCAACGATCTCAGCGCCGCGAATTCGAATCTCCTCTTGAAATGGGAGCGGATGGTCGAGCTGAACGTTTGGTGTGCCCGGAACGAGAGGCCGGCCACGCGCAGTAAATTGTGCCAACTCTTCCGGAACTCGAACTACTACCGCGATTCCCCACATGCGACCTGGCGATCCGCCTTCATTCCCTGAGAGCGCGTTCGCCAACTAACAGTGACCGAAGCCGGAACCTGTGGGTCCGTCCTAGCTGAGTCGCGCTGTTGACGGGGCCAATACGCCAAGCGAAGTTCCTGCCCGCCAAGCGCAACAACACGAACCAGCCGTTCGCCACTCCCAGCCCCTGGTGCGACGCAAGACTGAGTTGGCCCAAGTTGGCGAGCCAAGTCGGAGTAAGCGGTCAACGCCGCCGCAGAATCCTTGAATTGGGCTGTCGCGATGACCTCTTTCAATTTGTCTGAGGGCAGCGGTGGAGCTTCGCTGACCTCCATGCCCGAAAGCACGTACCACACCCGGAAGTTTTCGATTGAATCGGAGAAGCCCGTGTATGGCTCGTTCTTCAAGCTCGGCCGCAGGGCTTGTAGCTGCGCTGCCGTCGCCCCAAGTCGGAGCCCCACGAGAGACTTGAGCGGTCCGATGAGGGGCGGAGGCGGCGCTAGGCGGCCTCCGCATCCGGACAACCAAAGCGCCAGGATCGCAAATGCCTGTTTCATCGGCATCCGGTGGTGGGCCAGAGACTGCTGCTGGAACTGACTATCGCAGCCTCCACCTCGAACAGATTGTGGTAGGCGCCTGCGAACGACGCAGCGACGCTCCGACCCACGCTATTGTTGTGTAAGTCCATGCAAACGGCGTCTGCCGTGCTTGCTGGTTGATATTTCTCGTGTGTATCACCCCACCATTGGGCTTCGCTCTGCCCAAATTCTTGAGCGATTAGCGCGGACCAGATTGCATGTCGGTATGCGTCATAAATGTTATCTTCGGGAAAAGCGTTGTGCGCGGTTGCCGAGTCTTGAGCGAACTCGTATGCGTACGAGGCGTATACCGCGATAACCCCACAACGACTGACATTTGTGACGCAACGCCACTTCTCGTCGCGGTTCATCTTGGACCACCATTCCGGAGCAACGTCTGCCGGTTGGGGAGGGTCGACTAGTGAAGAGTCGAACGTCGTGGTCGGAACAGAGCCACCTCCCGGTGAGATCGGAATGATTGAAAATTCATTCCCCCAGTTCGGAGGAATGAACGTATAAGTCTCCACCCAGTAGCAATCGCTCAGCGTTCCACCGGGAGGAAGGTAATAAGATCCGTCTGCCTGCCAGTATCCTGCAGAGGCATAGCAGTACTGCCTCTCAACGACATCCCAAGAACCCAACATCATATTTGCAGCGCCGTTCGCTGCCGAATCGGTTGTGACAAAGCGCGACATCGCAGCTCGAATCGTATCGGGCAGCACCCCCGCGCAGGAGAACTGACGTGCGGGCCCAAGAATCGGCTTAATGCCGATGACGGTCGAATCGCCCGCCCCCTGAACCAACGAACAGCCTATCGCGAACATGTACTCCAATGGACTCACTGCTGTTCGACCACGCGCTCCGCCCACAACCTCCCAGCCTTGTTGGCGGTCGGGTGCAGTTGGCAAGTCAGCCCCGCACGCTCCGAGGGCGGCCGACGCTATCGCCAGCGAGATTCGCATCATCATTGTTGTTCCGCTTCTGCCACCTCTCATCCGATCCTCTGCCTTGTAGGGGGGGCGCATGCAGGGAGAAACGAGTTTCTGATCTCGGCGTAACCCTGGCCAAAATGCTCAAAGGGTTTCGTTATTCGCACGCGGCGAGACAAATACGCGGGCCAGCCAACTCCTGTGTCAAGCGAAATGCAGCTTTTCAAGGGAAAACCCTGACTTTTGACCCCCACGAACGCCCGCTAGACCATTTCAGAGTATTTTTCCCGGATGCACTCCGGATCTCCCAAGGCCGTCGTCCTCCTCTCCGGAGGGATGGACTCCGCCACCTGCCTCGCCATCGCCCGGGCGCAGGGCTTTGCCTGCTACGCCCTCTCCTTCCGCTATGGCCAGCGCCACGCCATCGAGCTCGACGCGGCAGCCCGTGTTGCCGCCGCCCAGGGCGTCACTGAGCACAAGATCGTCGACATCGACCTCCGGGCCTTCGGGGGGTCCGCACTGACGGGCGATATCGCCGTTCCCAAGGACCGTGATGAACAAACCATGGGCGACGATATCCCGGTCACCTACGTCCCGGCCAGGAATACCATCTTCCTTTCCTATGCCCTCGCCTGGGCCGAGGTGCTCGACGCCCGCGACATCTACATCGGCGTCAATGCGCTCGACTACTCCGGCTATCCCGACTGCCGCCCCGAGTTCATTGCCGCCTATCAGGCCACCGCGCGCCTCGGCACCCGGCTCACCGACCTCACCGTCCGGGCTCCGCTGGTTCGCTATTCCAAGTCGGAGATCATCGCCAAGGGGAACGCGCTGGGGGTCGATTTCTCGATCACCCGCACCTGCTACGACCCGCTCCCCGATGGCACCTCTTGTGGCCACTGCGATGCCTGCCTCCTGCGCCTCCGCGGCTTCGCGCAGCTCGGCCTCGAAGACCGCGCCCCGTACGTCGCGGGCGTCCAGTGAGCTACGCCGTCAAGGAGATCTTCTTCACGCTCCAGGGTGAAGGGCGCCAGGCCGGCCGGCCAGCCGTCTTCTGTCGCTTTGCGGGCTGCAACCTCTGGACGGGTCGCGAGGAGGATCGCGCGACCGCAGTCTGTACTTTCTGCGACACCGACTTCGTAGGCACCGACGGAACCGGCGGCGGCAAGTTCGCCTCGGCCGAAGAACTCGCCGACCGGATTTTCGAGGCCTGGCCCGACGACGAAGAATCCGATGGCCACTACTACGTGGTCTGTACCGGCGGCGAACCGACGCTGCAGATGGATGAAGAACTCATCGACGCGCTGCACGACCGCGGCTTCGAGATCGCCATCGAGACCAACGGCACTCGCGCCGTGCCTGACGGGATCGACTGGATCTGTGTCTCGCCCAAGGCCAATGCGCCGTTGATCCAAGTCAGCGGCGACGAGCTCAAGCTCGTCTTCCCGCAGGCCACCGCCATGCCCGAACGCTTCGCCGCGCTCGACTTCGAATACAAGCTGCTGCAGCCGATGGATGGGCCGGACAGAGAGGCCAATACCGAGGCCGCAGTCGCCTACTGTCTCAAGCATCCGCGCTGGGGCCTCTCGCTCCAGACCCACAAGTTCCTCGGACTGCGGTGAGCGGCGCCATGCACGGCTACTCCGACCGGATCAACCACGCCTTCGCCTTCACAGCGAAATACCACGCCCCTCGGGCGCCGCTCGAGGGGGCGATGAGCTTCCTCGCTCATCCGGCCAATGTCGCAGTCGTCCTCGCACGACACGGTGCCGATGAACTGACCATCGTGGCCGGGATCGTTCATCACGTGATCGAGGCGACACCTGGCACCGAACGCCCGGACATCGTCCTGAAGATCTCCGAGAAGTTCGGCTCCGTGGTCCTTGCCATCGCGACCGACGCCGCCGACCACCACGTCGACGATCGCGGCGACCTGATTCCGTGGACGCATCGCAAGCGGGTGCTGCTGAATCACCTGCTCATCATGGAACCGCGCGCGCTCGACGTCTGCTGCGCCGACGAGATCCACGATTGCGGCACGGCGATCGCCCTGGTCGAGCGACTCGGTGGCGAGTATCTCGCCACGCATGGCCTGCCGCCCGCCCCGCAGGCGCTCGGCTGGTATGGCGACCTGCTCGACGCGCTCGATCGCCGCACCGACTGGCCTGCGCGCGCGATGCGTCACGAACTCGCGACATTGCGGGCACGATTGATGGCTGCATTGCGAGACGATTCCTGACCCGGCACCCCAAGTATCTTTCGGCATGAGCGCTTCCGTCCCCGAACGCGTACTCGAACGCATTGATCAGGCACTCGGTGCTCGCTATCGGCTCGACCAGCCGGTGGCAGTGTCGCCCGAACGCCTGCTCTTTCGCGCCTGGGACAAGCTGCTCAAGCGGGCGGTGTCGCTTCGCGTCAACGTCGACACCTCCGACGCTCTCCGGAATTGGTTCCTGAAAGAGGCCGAGGCGCTGGGGCGACTCGATCACCCGGCGATCCGACATGTGTATGAGGCGGGTGTGTCGGGCGAGATCGCCTATCGCGTGGGCAACTGGATCGAAGGGGAATCACTCGCCGATGCGATCCAGCGCGGCCCGCGGCCGGTGCCCACGGTGCACGGCCTCGCGCGCGACCTGCTGGGCGCCCTCGAGCACGCGCATGCCTACGGCATCATCGTGCGCCGGATCGTGCCACCATCGCTGCTGCTCACCAACACGCAACGCGGCACGGTGACCGACCTGCGTTACTGCTCGCTCACGCTGCCGGAGATTCCAGCGAGCGAGCAGCCCACGGGGATGCCGTTTCTTGCGCCGGAAGTACGCGATGGCCGGATGGGCGATCCCACCAGCGATGTCTATACCGCTGGCGCGATTCTCTACTACGCCATCACCGCGACCACGCCGCCGCTCGACCCGACCCAGCTCACGCCGCCGCGCGAGATCCGCCAGGTGATTCCGGCTGCGCTCGAGCGGGTGATTCTCCGTGCGCTCGACCCCGACCCCGACGAGCGCTATCTCACCGCAGCGGAGATGCTCGAGGACTTCGCGAGTGACGCCGGCGCATTCGGTGAGAGCACGGTGAGCCTCCCGACGATCCCCACGGATCTGCAGGATGGACCGCACTGGGAGGCGCGCCTGCGCCGAGCCCTCGGTGATGACTACGAGCTGCTCGCGCCGCTCGGCCAGGGTGGCTTCGGTCGCGTGTACCGCGTGCGCGACCTCCATCTCGAGCGAGAAGTCGCCCTCAAGATCCTCCATCCGCACCTGACGCAGGATGCCGCCACGGTCGAACGTTTCCGTCGCGAGGCCCAGCTCGCGGCCCGGCTCAATCACACCAACATCGTCAACATCTTCGACATCGCCGGCCGCAGCGGCCTGCTCTGGTACACGATGGCGATGGTCGAAGGGCCCAACCTCGCGCAGTTGGTACACGCCGATGGACCAATGCCGCTCGACAAGGTGCTCCGCCTGCTCCGTGAAGCGCTCTCCGCCCTCGGGCATGCACACGCTCTCGGCCTGGTGCACCGCGA
>JBDSMX010000204.1:0-6684 GCA_039915645.1 Gemmatimonadales bacterium
AGGAGATGGCGCTGCGCAGTGTGCCGGATGAGCCGAAGGACGACAAGAAGAAGCTCGAACCGGGCGACACTGCGGTGACCTCCAGTGGAATGCGGGTGCCGTTCGTGAGTCCGAGTGCCAAGGGCAACAGCCGCCCCGAAGGCGTGCCCGGTGCTATTGCGCGCGCAACTTTGGATCTCTCGCATTGGCTCACCTGGGGCTACACCCGCGACAAACTTGCGGTGCCGGTGCCGGGCGATTTCCTGAAGCCCTCGAAGACTGGTGAGAACGTGGTGGTGTTTGACGAGAAGGATCCGATTCTCGCGGGCTTTTCGTGGCCGGGCAACACCGCGAAGTATCTCAGTGGCTCGGTCTGGGCGAGCGTGGAATCTGCGGGGCGGGGCAGTGTGATTGCGTTTGCAGAGAATCCGTTGTTCCGTGGTTTCTGGCGTGGTACGGCGATGTTGTTTACCAATGCGGTGTTGTTCGGATCGGGTCGACCGTAGCGGCACTGCGGTTTCGGTTCCAATGCGGCGAATTCCTCACCCCTGAGGCCTGATGAGTCGATCGTACTCCTGGTTGGTGGCGTTGTTGTTGCTGGTCGCGGCGCCACCGGTCGCAAGTGGACAGAAGCCCCCCAGCGTTCGCTTGCAGAGTGCGCGGGCGAGCGGGTCCGGTGCGTTCACCGCCACCAATCGCGTGTATCACGGAGTGAGTACCGACGGAACGATCGGGCCGGGTCTCTGTTGTGATTTCATCTACGGCAGCAGCTGGCCCGGCCGCTCGGCAGACGTCTACCTCTACAACTCCGGATTCCAGGTCGCCGGCATCGTCGGTGGTGCGCGCTCGCCCAGCAACCCGTGGGGCGGCGATACCACCGGCGGTTTCTTCTTCGATCCCAAGGGCACCACCGAGCACGGCATCGGTCTCACCGATCTCTTCGATGCGTCGGTCCCGGCGGACGTTGCCAACTGGCCGACCGAGGCGCTTGTTCCGGCCACCGGTGCCACCTCGCTGCTGTTCGACCCGCTGCTCCGACGCCGCATCTCCGCCTCTCAGAATGACTTCTGGTTCATGAACTGGGAAGGCGACCCGGGGGTCAACGCAGGTCGATCGCATCCGCTGGGAATCGCGACCGAGACGCGAGTGATGGCCTGGAACTATCCCGTCGGCAACGAGGACGTGGTCTATTTCCTCGTCACCTTCTACAACATCACGTCGGCGAATGCTGCCGACTACGCCGGATACAGTTCGGGACTGCGTGCGCGACTTCTGGCGGCAGGCGTCAAGTTCCAGCAGTTGAACAATACCAAGTTCACCGTGACCCTCCCGGTGGGCGGCTATGCCATCGATCAGTTCCATCTCGGGTTCGGGGCGGATCCTGATGTTGCCAGTGCGGGGAGCAATTTCAGTTCGATCTCGCTTCCCTTCGCGATGGGGATGGCGTGGGATGCGCGATTCAATCCTCCTGCGTCCTGGAAGTTCGACCCGACCATTTTCGGAACGCCGTTCACTCCGGCGCCAGGATTGATCGGGATGCAGTTTCTCGACACCCCGACCGACAAAGGGGTGCGGCTCTACTCCAATTTCAGCAGTGGTGGAGCATTCCCCGATCCGTCGAATGTCAATCGCCTCTTCCGCTATCTCTCAGGCGCGGTCGGGCCTGCGGCCGGCACTGTGTGCAACACGGGTGACCCCGTGGTCAGCCACGTCTGCTATCTCGCATCAGCGCCGAGCGACATCCGCTTCATGCAATCGCGCGGTCCATACGCCTTGGCCCCGGGACAGTCGGTGTCGATGGTGCTTGCCACGGTATTCGCCGCCCCCGTCGCGCTGCCGAGTCTGCTGCCGGGCGTAAGCACTGTGCCGCCGGGGGATCCGACGCGGATGACCAATGCCGCGACGCTCGCGAGCTCCGGCGCCAACCAGATCGACTCCATCTCCGGCTTCACCGGCTACACCGATGTCAACGGCGATGGTGTGGTGCAGGGTCGCGAGATCCGCACGGTGCCGCGTTCGCTGCTCGCCAAGGCGCAACTCGCGCAGGCGATCTTCGACGCGAAGTTCCTGTTGCCTTCGGCACCCGATGCGCCCGAGTTCTTCCTGATCCCTGGCGACGACAAGGTCACCGTGGTCTGGAAGCCCTCCGCCACCGAGGTGAACGGTGATCCGTATTTCGAGTCGGCGAGGAACGCGGCGGTAGTGCCATCCGGCGGAGGGGCGGTTGTTCCGAATCCGCTCTACGATCCGAACTTCCGGAAATTCGATGTCCTCGGCTATCGGATCTTCCGCGGCCGGACCGACAACCCCGGTGCGATGACACTGGTAGCAGAGTTTGACCAGAGCGGGACCTTCGACGACTACGATGGCAGAGTTCCGGTGGGCATCGCCTGTGCGCCCGAGTTCAATCTCACGACGTCCTGCCCCGGAGCGTTCGATCCCATCGTGGCAGGCATCGCCCGTACCAGGAAGCGCAGCTACCGGATCACGTCGGAGCTGAAGCAGGTCCGGCTCGGCGATCGCGTGCGGCTCGATTCCGGGGATCTGATCGCCCTCAAGGTCGACACCGCCGGGCACGGACTCGCGCCGAGTGTCAAGCAGATCGGTGGCGATGGTGTTCCGTTCGTGTTCCGTGACAGCGACGTGAGGAATGGATCGTCCTACTACTACGCCGTCACGGCCTACGACTACAACTCGATTCAGTCGGGACCGACGAGCCTGGAATCTCCCCGCCTGGCGAAGCGCGTGGTCCCGTTGATCACGGCGTCGAATCTGGCGCAGAGTGGCACCACCGAATCCGGAATTTATGGCCGTGGTGCGCGCCTCACGGATGATGTTGCACCTACGCTCGATCCGGTCACCGGTCGGTTCTCGAAGCGGGCACTCCCCGCGAACGGACTGACGCTGCGGTTGGCAGCGATTGCCAGTGAGCTGCTCAAGGGTCCCGGCGAGGTCTCGATGCGCCACGACTCCGTCACCATCGGGGCCCAGATCGATGTGGTCTCGCAGCAGGCCACCTGGCATTTCACGCTGACCGGCGCGGCCGGGGTGGTGAAGCTGAGTGTTCCATTCGACGTCTCGCTCACGACCGCACCCAGTGCGACACAAGGCCTCTTTGCGGCGGTTGCCGCCGATCCGGCCCTGTCCGCGCAATACGGGGGCGGCGCTGGCTATGCCACCAACGCGGAGTATTTCATCCAGGTGCCGAGCGGCTACTACACCACCGTTCGTGGCCGTGGCTGCGTTAACGGTGCTGGCGGGTATGCCGGGATTTCCTGCTTCTACAACGGCCCCCGTTGGTTCGTTGGTGATAACGAGACCAGGGACAATCCCAACTCGGCGAATGCGGGAACGAGCAACACCAATCTGACGACCACCGATTTCAACAATGTTGGTGCCGTGCCGCCGGGCGTCGCCACCTTGCATGAGCCGGTAGCCTACAGTGATCGACTCGGCAGTCAGTGGCGCCAGGTGCAGGGTGCGCTGGCACCGTTCGTCGCCGCGGCAGATTATCGCCTGTTCTGGGGCAGTAACTGGGCGATCGACTCGGTGATTGACCTCACCCACGATGTGGCGGTGCCGTTCTCTCCCCGGATCGGGGCGACCTGGGGCGTCCTCAACGCGGGCGCAGTGGCCGCTGGACAGAGTTTCGATCAACGCGCTGCACTCACCGCCTCCGACATCAGTTGTGTCGAACCGCTGAAGTCTCTCGCCGCGGTGCAGCTGCAGCTGCCATGTTCTGGAACCGCAGTACTGCTCTCGAGCACGGTGACGCTGGGACAAGTCGTATTCGATCACGCCGCCGCCGGGAACAGTGTTGACCGCACCGCGAACGTGGCGCCGAATCCCGGATTCATCCTCTACTTGAAGGGACACGAGTTCCTCATTGCGATGAGTGACCTCTCTCCGCCTCCGAAGGGAACTGCCTGGACGGTGCGTGACTACGTCGGTGCGATCAATGGTGGCAACGGCGCCGCTGGCAATGGCGGCAGTTACGTGTTCTCGACGCAGAACATGCCACGTCCGCTTACCGCGGCCGGAGCGAGCCTGCGGATCAAGTACGACTTCACCAATGAGCTGCGCCCCTCCACCGCCGATATTCTTTCCGGGGTCCACACAGTCCCTGATCCCTACTACATCAATCGCGATGTGGTGGACGTCCCCATCCGCTTCGTGCATCTCCCTGCCAAGGCGACGATTCGGATCTACTCCTCGGCCGGCCGGTTGCTCCGTGTGCTGCAGCATCAATCGGAGACCTTCGGGGGCGAGACCAATTGGGACCTGCGAACTCGCGAGAACAAGTACGTGGCGAGCGGCATCTACTTCTACCACGTGACGGCAGAGAATGGCGCCTCGATCGTGGGTCGGCTCACCGTTGTCCACCAGCTGCGCTGATGATGGACCACCACTGTATTCCTGCAACCTCTCCCCTGAGGTGTCGATGAATCGGACGCGCGCCATCCTTGTCGCGATCGGTCTCCTCGCCACACCACTCGTCGCGCAGAAGCCAGCGGCTTCCCTCGGCGGGTTCCGGTTCTCGACAGCCTATGAGAACGAGTTCAACGCCAACCGGGTGCAGTATGGCGTCCGGTCGACCGGCGAGATTGGACGCAAGGTGGGGTGCGGCAGCTGCCTCACTGGCGGGTTCTGGCCGAAGGGAAGTGGCGATGCCTACACCTACAACAGCGGCGCGCAGGTCACGGGGATCATTGCGGGTGCAAAGTCGGCTTCGAACCCGTGGGGTGGCGACACCGCGGGCGGATCGTTCCTGCCGAGCGGACAGCTCGAGCATGGCACTCCCTTCTCTGAAATGTTCAACTCCGACAGCGCCGTCGACCCTTCCAACTGGCCTGCCTCGGCACGAGTGCCGCGGGGCGATGCGACGGAACTGCTCTACCACTCCACGCTGAGGGGGAGAGAGTTTGCGGCGGACGGCAACCTCTGGTTCCTCACATGGGAGGGCGATCCGGCAAGAAATGGTGGCCGTGCTCACCCGCTTGGCGTTCTGGCCGAGGTGCGGCTGTTGGGGTGGAACTACCCTGTGGGAAACGACGACCTGCTCTACGTCGTGATTACCTATTACAACATCAGCTCCGCGAATGCGGCGGACTACGCGTCGTATCGTCCGGGCATGCGCGAGAAACTCCTCGAGGCCGGGCAGAAGTTTCAGGCGCTCAACAATGCGAAGTTCGGAATCACGCTGCCGGTCGGCGGCTACACGATCGCGCCCTTCCTCGCCGGCTTCACCACGGACTTCGATGTCGGGGGGGCGGGAATCAACTCGGCATCCGTCAACCTCCCGAATGCATTCGCCTTCGCATGGCAGACCAATTTTTCCCAGCCGGCAGCGTGGACCTTCGACCCACGCCTCTTCGGCAAGCCATTTTTTGCGGGATCCGGATTCGTCGGGATGAAGTTCCTGAAGACAGCAACTCCGTCGCCGACGATCAACCTCGTCTCGGCATCGGTCGGTGGCGGAGCGTTCGGCGAGCCTGGCAATACCACACGGCTCTTCCGGTATCAATCGGGCGATATCCGGCCTGAGCTGGGCGTGTCGTGCAATTTCGGCGACCCGTTGGTCACCCACATCTGCTACATCAAGCAGGACACGCCAGCGGATGCCAGGGTGTTCCAGTCGGCGCCAGCCGTCACGCTCTCACCGGGTGGCTCGACGACCATCGCGCTGGCGTATCTCCATGCGGCGCCGGTGGCGATTCCGGGGTATGCTGGCGGCGCCCCGAACGTAACACCAGTGGATGTGCTGCGGCTGGGAAACGCTCAGCAACTTGCCCTCGGATCGCCGAAGGTCGATTCCATTGCCGGCTACGCTGGTTACTCCGACGCGAATGGTGACGGCGTTGTGCAGCCGCGCGAGATGCGCACGGTGCCCCGCTCGCTCTATGGCAAGGCGCAGCTGGCTCAGGCGGTATTCGATGCGAAATTCCTGCTGCCATCGGCGCCCGAGCCGCCCGACTTCTTCCTCATCCCGGGCAGCAACAAAGTCACCGTGGTCTGGAAGCCTTCGATCACCGAAACCGCCGGCGACCCCTACTTCGAGATTGCAAAGAACGCTGCGACGGTGCCGGCTGGCGGTGGGGCGCCGGTGCCGAATCCGCTCTATGATCCCAACTTCCGCAAGTTCGATCTCGAGGGATATCGCCTCTACCGGGGCAGGACCGATCAGCCCGGCGCGCTCACCCTGATTGCCCAGTACGACTACAAGGGGACCAGCTTCGACGACTATGACGGTCGAGTTGGAGAGAACATCACCTGTGGCCCGGAGTTCGGCTTCGGCAATTGTGTGGCGTTTTTTGACCCGATCGTGCCTGGCGTCCCCCGGACGAAAAAGATCACCCATGACATTGTCGGAGATCTGGTCCAGGTTCGCGACGGTGACCGCACCCTGCTCAGCAACAACGCCGTCGCCGTCCTCACCGCGGACACCAGCGGCAGGTCATACTCGAAGGGTGCGCGGCCACTGACCAACTCCGGTGTGCCCTTTGTCTATCAGGACAGCGATGTGCGCAACTCGTCGGCCTACTTCTACGCCGTGACCGCCTTCGACTACAACTCGATCCAGTCGGGGCCGACCATGATGGAATCGCTTCGTGTTGCCAAGCGAGTGGTTCCAGTGGTCCCGGCGGGGAACCTCCTGAACACGGCATCGCTCGAGCAGGGAGTGTATGGGCGCAAGGGGATTCTGAC
>JBDSMX010000217.1:0-40855 GCA_039915645.1 Gemmatimonadales bacterium
AGTACGCCGGCAACCCGGTGATCTCCTGCCCGACAATCAGCGAGTGCATGTCGTGCGTTCCTTCGTACGTGTACACCGACTCGAGATTGGCGAGGTGCCGCATCGAGTGGTATTCGATCAGGATGCCGTTGGCACCGAGCAGGCGACGTGCTTCGCGGGCACACTCGCAGGCGATGTTGACGTTGTTGCGCTTGGCGAGCGAGACGCGCGACGGAGTGGCCTTGCCCTGATCCTTGAGGCGGCCGAGCTGCAGCACGAGCAGCTGCGCCTTGGTAATCTCGGTGAGCATGTTGGCGAGGCGTTCCTGCTGGATCTGCGTCTGGCCGATCGGCTTGCCGAACATTACGCGATTGGCCGCGTAGCGCCGGGCCTCGTCGTAGCACGCCATCGCCGCGCCCACACCACCCCACGCGATACCGTAGCGCGCCTGGGTGAGGCACATCAGCGGCGACTTGATCCCGCCTGACTTGGGGAGGATCGCATCCTTCGGGAGATGGACATCCTGCATGTGCAGTTCGCTGGTGTCGCTGGCGCGGAGCGAGAGCTTTCCCTTCTGATCCTTCCCCGAGAAGCCCGGCGTATTGGTCGGCACGATGAAGCCGCGGATCGAGGATGCATCATCGATATCGCCGGTCTTCGCCCAGATGATCGACACCGTGGCCTGCGACCCATTGGTGATCCACATCTTGGTGCCGTTGAGCACCCAGCCATCGGCAGTCTCTTTCGCGGTGGTGATCATCCCTGCCGGATTCGAGCCGTAATCGGGTTCGGTGAGTCCGAAGCAGCCGATGTCGGTGCCGTTCGCGAGCCGCGGCAGCCAGTACTTCTTCTGCTCATCGGAACCGAAGGCGTAGATGGGATACATCACCAGGGCGCCCTGCACCGAGGCGAACGAGCGGATGCCGCTGTCGCCGCGCTCGAGCTCCTGCATGATCAGCCCGTAGGCCACGTTGTTGAGTCCGGCGCAGCCGTACTCTTCGGGGAGGTTGGCGCCGAAGAGCCCGAGTTCGGCCATCCCCGGAATCAGCTGCTTCGGGAAGCGGCCCTCGATGTAGCAGTCGCCGATCACCGGAATCAACTGGTCGTCGACCCATGACCGCACGGTATCGCGTACGGCCCGTTCCTCTTCCGAGAGGAGCGAGTCGATATCGTAGAAATCAACGCCTGTGTATTCCGCCGAACCGGCCATGAAACGGGCCTCCAATAGGGTGCGCCAATCTAACCAGACGAGCTGGAGGAGGGGGGGGAATCCCGATGGTGCCGCGCTAGCGCGGCACGGGTTTCCGAGATTCGGGAGCTCTGACCTGGTGCGTTGGGAAGACCGGTGCCGCGCCAGCGCGGCACCACCAGATCTCCCCCTCCTCCCTTCTCCCTTCTCCCTCCTCCCTTCTCCCTTCTCCCTTCTCCCTCCTACCGGTACGCCGCCAGCCCGGTCAATTCCTGCCCCACAATCAGCGTGTGCATGTCGTGGGTCCCCTCGTAGGTGTAGACGCTCTCGAGGTTGGCCATATGCCGCATGCTGTGCCAGCCGCCGAGGATCCCGTTGGCGCCGAGGAGGCGACGGGACTCGCGAGCCACGTCGCAGGCCATGTCCACGTTGTAACGCTTCGCGAGCGAAACCTGCCCCGGCGTCATCGTGCCGAGGTCCTTGAGTCGGCCAAGCTGGAGCGCCAGGAGTTGCCCGTTGGTGATCTTCGTCACCATGTCGGCGAGTCGACTCTGCTGCAACTGGGTCTGCGCAATCGGCTTGCCGAACATCTCGCGCTGCTTGGCGTATTGCAGCGATTCGTCGAAGCAAGCCATCGCCGCACCGAGCGCGCCCCACACGATGCCGTACCGCGCCTGGGTGAGACACATCAGGGGACTCTTGAGCCCGCCCGACTTCGGCAGGATCGCGTCCTTCGGCAACTTCACCTGATCGAACGTCATCGCACTCGACTCCGAGACGCGGAGCGAATGCTTGTCGTCGACGCGATGCACGGTGACGCCGGGAAGATTGGTCGGGACGATGAAACCGCGGATCGAGTGGGCATCGTCGCTGTCACCGGTCTTGGCCCAGACAATCGCGATGGTGGCCGAGGGACCATTCGAGAGCCATTTCTTGGTGCCGTGCAGGACCCAGCCATCGGCACTCTCGGTGGCGCGCACGATCATCCCCGCCGGATTCGAACCGAATTCCGGCTCGGTCAGGCCGAAGCAGCCGATGGCCGTCCCCTGTGCCAGTCGCGGTAGCCATTCGCGCTTCTGCGCCTCGGAGCCGAATTCCCAGATCGGATACATCACCAGCGAGCTCTGCACCGAGGCGAAAGAGCGGATGCCCGAGTCGCAGCGTTCGAGTTCCTGCATGATGATGCCGTACGCCACGCCGCTGCGTCCCGGGCCGCCATACTCGGTTGGAATCGTGGGACCCAGCAGTCCCAGCGCCGCCATCTCCGGCACCAGTTCGCCCGGAAAGACGCCCTCGAAATAGCACTCGGTGATGATCGGCATCAGTCGCGCATCGACCCACTCCCGCACTCGCTGACGCAGCGCCAGTTCATCGGCGTTGAGGAGTGAATCGACATTGAGGAAATCGATCGCGGTATACGGCGGCAGCGGCGCCGGATGAATCGGGGCAAGTGGTTTCATTCGATGCTTCCGGAGTGGTCGGATGTCGTGGGAAAACCCGCCTCGGCGCGGGCGTTGGGCGAGATGCCGACCTCACGCGCCTTGCCCCGGAAGGCGGCGCCGTGATCGAGCGGCAGGCCGGTCTCGCACTGCCATTGATGCACCATCTCGTGCAGCAAGGTTTCGGAGGCGGCAGGCCAGCCGTCGCGACGGACGTGCCGGCCCGACAGGGTGATCTCCACCGCGCGGCCATCGTGATCGGCGCGGAATTCGCCGAGTCGCGAGCGCATCCGGTCGGAGATGGTGATGGGAATCGTCGCGAGCAGGCTACTGAAGTGGCGCGCATTGAGGATCTGGTGCAATCGCAGCAGCCGATTCACCATCGTCTCGTGCTGAGCCGGGATCGGACGACTGCGACGCGGGCGTCCGCGCGACGGAACGTGACGGTCGACCGGGAAGGCGAGAAATTTCCGCCGGGCCACGATCCGCTCAGCGCGAGGCACCCGAGGCTTGAGGAAGAGCACGATCGCTGCCAGCACTTCATCGGAAGCCCAGGCGTAGCCGGCGTGGAGCCGCAAGCCGAAGCGTGCATGATGCGACACAAGGACGGTGCGATTGCGCGTGAGCGTCACTTCCGTCCCGGGCGGCAAGCCGAGGCGGAAGAGTCGATCCGGAAGGGCCTCTTCCGGAGCGAGTTCCAGTGCGAGGCCGAACTGGCCGTCCTCGGCACTAGCCGCGGGTGCTGATCGTCTCCGCAACGCGTGGACGCGAAAAAGCGGTTTCCGAACCGGCATGGAAGGCGCGGTCGTTGGCATTCCACAGATAGTGGCGCACCACGATCGACTGCTCGTCGGCGACAATCAGGTTGCAGGCCGACCCTCGGCCCCCGCGAGTGCGCGGCGTGTGAGTGCCCGAGGTCGCGACCACCGCACCATTGGGGAGCGTGCCCGAGGACTCTTCGTGGTCGTGTCCGCAGAGCACGAGGTCAACGCCGGTGGCCATCACGTTGCGCCACGCCTGACGCCAATGGGCGAGCCCCATCCGGCGCGAGATGCGACCGCGCAGCAGATTCTGGTGCATCACCATCACGCGCAAGAGGTCGGGGCTTTCCTCGGCGAAGCGCGTCCCGGCACGCTCGGTCTCACGCGCAGGCAGATGCCCCTTCACGGCCATGTCGTTGAGGTTGTAGGTCATTGAGCCGGCCACCACCCCGTAGCTCGTCAGCACGCCGCTGAGCACCGCACCGTCGACCACCAGTGTCGGCGTCAACTCGTCACCGAAATACTTGCGGTACTTCTCGTATTTCGGGCCGGCACCGATGACGTCGAACGGGGTCGCCCACCACTGCACATCGTGATTCCCCGGCACCACCAGCGTGGGCGCGAGGCGCCGCATCGCCTGTACGAAGACCAGCGCGCGCTGGAACTCACCGTGGCGTGCGCGCTGGGTCAGGTCGCCCGCAATCGCGACGGCGGTCGGCGCGAGATCGCTCGCGAGCGCCTCGATCCCTGCGACCTGGTGCAAGTCGCAGTCGTGACCGAAATGCAGGTCAGAGCACTGGAGGATGCTGACTCGACTCACCAGATCACACGTACACGGTACGTCAGTGTCGCCTTGCCCCTGGCCGGCACCGTGACCGGAAAGACCGTGCGCGTGGCGGAGCGCTTCTGCGGCGCGACCGAACTTTCGACCACCGACCACTCGCCGCCACGATCCTCGCGCACCTCGACCACGACCGCGGAATCCTTGGCGTTCTGGAGCGCGACCTTGAAGGTCGCCAACGCGATGGTCCGCACCGGGGCTGCCGTGCGCGACGTCGTGAAGTCGCTCTGGGTGCGCTTCGCCGTGACATCGAACGCCGTGCCGGTGCTCACCATCAGTTCCTCGCCCGGCGCCGTGTGGTCGATGTTCCCCATCCCGATCAGCTGCATCCGCCCCGACTTGTCGGCGTCGAACACCGAGACACTCCCGGCCGGAAGCGGCAAGTCGCCGAACGGTGTGGCGAGTTTCCGATCGAGCTTGTAGGCGACGGCCACCGGGACATCCTGCTCATCTTCGGCCTGACCGAAGCCACCGTAATAGGGAATCGCGCCGGTGATGGTATAGCGTCGCTCGGCCTTTGCGGTGGTCGGCTCGAAGAGCGGCGTCAGCAGCTGCGTCCCCGGCGTGAAGGAAATGCGACCGGGAAGTGTGTAGAGCCTGGCTTCGCCTACCGCCTCCTCGGACGCCGCGTTGCTGACCTTGTCCATCGATTGCGCCCGCGCGGCCATCTCGTACATCGGCCGTGGGCCAGGCGCCATCGGCGGCGCACCGATGTCGCCCGCGAGCAGCTGCACTTCGGCGTCCTTGAACGCGAGCGTACCGGTGTTGATCAGGGCATTGCCATCGACTCGCCCCGACCCGCCGAGAAAGAGCCGGTACGACGCGCTCCAGTTGGCGCCGGCCGTGGCGTACATCACCTTGACGCCGGTGCGAGCGCGATCACTGCGGAAGGTGACGTCCGCCGTTGGTGCGAGCGGGAGGCGTTCCTGCGGCCAGACCACCTGGCCAGGGCGCCCGAACACCACCCCGCTCACGCCATTCACATTGAACGACCACCGTTCCGGATCCATCGACACCAGCGTCATCGAGGTTGCTCCCTCGGGGCTGCGGCGGATCGTGAACTGACCGCCGACGTTCCGCCGAAGGAGTGCGTCCTCACTCCATGCCGGGTCGAAAACCAGACTCGACAGGGTGACCCCTGGCTCGAGCACGGCAAAGTCGCTCGCCGAGATTGCACCGAGCGCAATCGGGAGTGTGGTCGTGCCGGCAGGGAGGGAGATCGGCAGCGTACGGCGGACCAGCACCCTGCCCGACGAAAAGAGCGTCAGCGACGCATCCTGGGCGGCAAGCGGGGCGCCGAGCAGGAGCAGGGTGGCAGCGGACAGGACGATCTTCACGGCAACGCCTCCATGGCAATGGGGCCCGCGATCTTGCGGACCAGCACGTAGGTCAGCGGCACGCTCAGGGCGGCGTACCAGCGACCGGTTGGAGACGACGGAAGCGTCAGTAACGTCCACGCCCCGACCAGCAACGTCGCCGTCAGGGATGCGATCCGGCCGATGCGATTGGCTTTGGCCTTGCGCCGCGCGAAGCAGTCAGGGCAGCGCTCCCCGAAGTCGATGTCCGGCACGAACTCGCCGCACTCGACGCAGGGGACCTCACGCCACCCGGTGGGCGACGGCATCACCGAATTCCCGCGTGGAAGCTGTGCCACCGATGTCACGGGTGCGCACCTTGTCGGCCACGATCGTGGCGATGATGGCACGTCGCACCCGCTCCCCGGCCCTGGTCTCGCCGATATGATCGAGCATCATCGCCGCGGCAAGAATGAGCGCCGACGGATTGGCGATCCCCTGCCCTGCAATGTCCGGTGCCGACCCGTGGACCGCCTCGAAAATCGCGGCGTGCTCGCCGATGTTTCCGCCCGGTGCGAGCCCGAGTCCGCCCACGAGGCCGGAAATCTCGTCGCTGAGAATGTCGCCGAAGAGATTGGTGGTCACGATCACGTCGAACTGTTCCGGCTTCATCACCAGCTGCATCGCGCAGTTGTCGACGATGAGCTCGTTCATCGAGACTCGCCCCTCGTACTCCTTCGCGATTTCGCGACCGACTTGCAGGAAGAGCCCCGAGGTGAACTTGAGGATGTTGGCCTTGTGCACCAGACTCACCTTCTTGCGGCCGTGCGAGAGCGCGT
Source organism: Gemmatimonadales bacterium (assembly GCA_039915645.1). Taxonomy (GTDB): domain Bacteria; phylum Gemmatimonadota; class Gemmatimonadetes; order Gemmatimonadales; family GWC2-71-9; genus Palsa-1233. The sequence goes on from JBDSMX010000217.1 coordinate 6,344, forward strand.
ACTCGAAGGCGTAGCGGATCACCCGCTCCGATGCCGCGCGCGTCACCACCGCCACCGACTCGGCCTGCCCGTGCGGATCACCATCGAGCTCGACCCACCGTTCCTGCCCGATGTAGAGCCCCTGCAGATTCTCGCGCACGAGGACGATGTCGACGTGGTCGAAGCGTCCCCCCGGAATGATCACCTTGGCCGGACGCACGTTCGCGAACAACTCGAACTCCTTGCGGAGCGCGACGTTCACCGAGCGGAATCCCTCTCCCACTGGCGTCGTGAGCGGGCCCTTGAGGGCGAGTCGGGTGCGCCGAATGCTCTCAAGCGTCGCGGGTGGCAGCGGGTCGCCGGTGGCATCGACCGCCGCCATGCCGCCGATCTGGCGATCCCAGTTGAACTCGATCCCGGTCGCTGCCAGCACCTTGACGGTGGCATCGGCGATCTCGGGACCGATCCCGTCGCCGGGGATGAGCGTGACGTCGTAGGCCATCAGTGATTGTCGGGAAGGATGTGAGCGATCGCCGCCGTGAGGGCGTCGGCCGCGGTGGCCCCACTACCCACCGGATGGCTGCGGAAGAGCACCTGGCCATTCCGGGAATCGACGAGCACGAGCGTCACCTCGACCTTGGCGCCCGTGGCTGCGGGAACGAAGCGCACCGCCGCCGGTACCAGGACGTCGCGTGCATCGGTCATCGCGCTAAGCGCGCGCAAGTAGGAACGAAGCGGATCGGGCGTCTTGGTGAAGCCATCATTGCGAAGCATCGCCTGCCCCATCCGGTCGGGATCGGTCACCAGTCCCGGAGCGCGCTTCGCCACCTTGCGCAGTTCGGCCGGGAGCACCCAGCTCACTTCGGGGCCACGCATCTGGAGGGTACTTGCCACGATCGAGTCGGCCCAGGCAAGGCGAGCGGCATTGCCGGCGGGGAGTCCCGGGGGAGTTGCCGAGTCGCTAAGCAGGAAGGTGATCGGCAGGACCGGGATCGCCTGTCCCGCGAGCGGCGCCAGCATCAGGGAAGGCGCCGGCGCGACCTTGGCAGGCTTCGCCTGCTGGGCGGTGGCGGCGCAGGCACCGCTGGAAAGCGCAAAGGCCGCCAACAGGGCGAGCCGGGATGTGGCCGTACGGAGGTTTTTCACCGCCGAAAGCTATTCGAGCGAGAGCCCCCCGTCCACGACGATCGTCTGCCCGGTGATGTGGCGGGCCGCATCAGAACAGAGGAATGTGATGACATTGGCGACGTCTTCGGGTTCGGCCAGCCGTCCCAGCACGGCACGTTTCCGGGCCCGATCGATGACGTCCTTGGGGAGCTGATCGAGGCGCTCGGAATGCACGAAGCCCGGGGCCACGGCGTTGACGTTCACATTGGAGGGGCCGAGGTCGACGGCAGCCGCACGCGTGAGCCCCTCGAGCGCCGCCTTGCTGGCAGCGTAGTTGGCGACGCCGAATCCCGGGCGGCCCGCCTGGTGGGCACTGACATTTACCACCTTGCCCCAGTGCTGCCGCCGGAAATGCGGCGTCGCGGCCGAGAGACAGTGGAACGCCCCGCTGACATTGGTCTCGATCACCTCGGCCCACGAGGCCGCAGTGAGACGCCAGAGCGCGCCATCGTGGGCAATCCCGGCGTTGTTCACGAGATAGTGGACCGTGCCGAACTTGCGGATCACTTCGCCAAAGAAGCGCTCGACGCTGGCTGGATCGCGGACATCGCAGCGCGCTGAATAGGCCTCGACGCCCATCGCCGTGAGTGTGGTCTCGGTGAGCAGTGCGGTCGCTTCGACTTCGCGACCCGGCAGTTCGACCCAGCAGAACGCGACCTTGCAACCCAGTCGGCCGAATTCGGTGGCCACGGCCCGGCCCAGCCCGGTCGCACCGCCGGTGACCACAGCAACGCGGCCCGACCAATCGGCCGGGATCGGAGCCACTTTGGGCTCGGTCTGCAGTGCAGGGCCTGCGCGCGAGGTCGCGGATGCGGCAGCCCAGGGCAGGCCGCCTCCAGTCGAGAATGGCATAGCCCGTGAACGTACGGGGCGATCTCCCTCGCGGCAAGCAGGCAGGGTGCCACAGGCAGCACCCGCGCGGCTCAGTCTGCCCGGAGGGTGGTGACCGGATCGATCCGGGCCGCCCGACGCGCCGGGAGCCAGCATGCCGCGACCGCGACGGCCAGAAGCAGCAGCGCCACCCCGAAGTAGGTCGGCAGATCGGTGGCGGTGATCCCGAAGAGCATCGACGCGATGGTGCGACTCAAGAGCAGCGAAGCCAGGAGCCCGACCACGAGACCGATGCCGGTGAGTCGCATCCCGGCGCCGACGATGAGCGAGAGGATGTCTCGACGTGAGGCGCCCAGCGCCGTCCGCACGCCGATCTCGCGGATCCGCTCCGTGACCATCCCGCTGAGCACGCCATAAATGCCGGCCGCCGCGAGAATGAGCGCCACCAGGGCGAAGCCCTCGAAGAGCACCATCGCGAAGCGACGCTGCGCCTCGCTGGCGTGGAGCAGCGACGCCATCGTCGCGACGCGAATCAGCGGCTGGTCTCGATCGATGTCCGCGACGGCCTGGCGAATCGAGGGGAGCAGCGCACTCACATCGCCGGTACCGCGTACCACGAGGGTCATCGCGCCATCAGCGCCGTAAGGCGACTGCACCTCCGGCTGATAGAGCGCATCCGACTGCTCGGCCGCGAGCGAAACCTGCTTCACGTCACCCACAATCCCGACAATGGTTCGCCACGGCCCCGCGGCTGGATCACCAACCCGCACCCGCTGGCCGAGCGCGTCTTCGCCAGGAAAGACGCGCTTCGCAAAGGCTTGATTGATCACCACGACTTCGGGTTGGCCGATGCCATCGCGCGGCTCGAGCGTACGCCCGCGCAGCAAGGGAATTCGCATCGTTTCGAGATACCCCGCACTCACGCCGTAGCGGAAGGCACTGGGATCCGCAGACGGATTGGGATTCGGATGCTTCTCACTGTGGATGCCATAGCCATCGAAGTCGTTGCTCAGCGGCAACTGACTCGTGAACGCGGCGGCGGTCACGCCCGGGAGGGCGCGCACGCTGGTGAGCACCTGATCGAAGAAGCGCCACGTCGCCGAATCACTGGGCATCCGCGGTCCACCACTCTGGATTTGCACGGTGAGCAGGTGCGCGCTGTCGAACCCCGGATCGACGTCGAGCACCTGACGCATGCTGCGGAGCAGCAGCCCCGAGCCGACCAGCAACAACAAGGCGAGGGCCACCTCGGAGACCACGAGGATTCCGCGCGTCATGGCGGAGCCTCCGGCAGTGCGCCGGCTCCCCGCGCGCATGCCATCGTGCAGATCGCGCCGGGTCGCGTGCCAGGCGGGCACCAACCCGAAGATGACGCCAACGGCGAGCGTGACCGCGACGGCGAAGGCCAACACCGACGTATTGACGGCGATGGCATCGACGCGCGGCATCATCGCGGGGCTCAGCGCAACCAGCCCCCGCACACCCACGACTGCCAGTGCGACACCGAGCGCGCCACCGAGGCCGGAGATGAGGAGACTCTCGGTAAGCAGCTGGCGCATGACGCGCCCCCGACTCGCGCCGAGGGCCGCGCGCAACGCGAATTCACCGCGCCGTTGGGCGGCCCGCCCCAGCAGCAGATTGGTGACATTGGCGCAGGCGATCAGCAGCACCAGCCCCGCCGCAGCAAGCACAGCCAGCAGCGCCGGGCGCACGGCGCGAGTGATGTCGTCCTGCAACCGCACCGGGAACAGTGTCACCCCGGCGTAATCGGCGGGATGGTCGCGACGCATGGTGGCGTAGATCCCGTCGAGTTCGCGCGCCGCGGTGCTGACACTGACCCCCGCACGCAGGCGAGCCACGCCACGGAGATGGTGACAGCCGCGACAGGCGTACGGAAGGGTGATGTCATACCGGAGCGGCGTGTACAGCTGCGCAACCGGATTCAGCACGTTGACGAATCCGGCCGGCATGATGCCGATCACCGCGAAGGAGTTGCCGTCGATGGTGATGTCGCGCCCGACGATCGCTGAATCGCCGCCAAAACGGCGCCGCCACAGGGCATTGCTGAGGATCACGACCCGGGCAGCGCCCGGCCGATCCTCAGCGGCGTTGAAGGCTCGACCGATGGCGGGGGAGACGCCGAGTACCCGGAAGAATCCTTCGCTCACCTTCTGACCGACGAGTTGTTCGGGCTCGTTGCGTCCGGTCATCGTCCCGCTGAAGCCGCCGATCGCGGCAGTCGCCGCGAACGCACGTGAGCCGTCGGTGAGTTCGCGCCACGTCGTGAAACCGAGGTTGTCACGGCCGCCATCCTTGTTCCCTTCCCAGATCATCGTGATCCGGTCGGCATCAGGATAGGGGAGCGAGGCAAAGAGGATCGGAAAGACGGCGCTGAAGATCGCGGTGGTGGCGCCGATGCCGAGCCCGAGGATGAGCACCATCAGCAGGGTGAACGACGGGCGACGACGAAGGGTGCGCGAGGCGAAGCGGAGATCGGCGACGAGGAGCGACACGGAGGAGTCTCCAGCGGAACGAGGGCGTTGACGGGGTGCGCGCACCAGGGCGAACGGGGCGCGGAACAACTCACGCCAGTACCAGCGACGCGCAGCGGCTGGCCCGCGGGCGGGGAGAATGTCGCAGCGAAAGCGCTCTTCAATATCCCCGAGACAGGCTTCGCGAAACTCCTCGGGAAGGATCCGTGCGAGCAGCCACACGGCGAGCGCCGGCGGCGGAGTGTCCGCGCTCACGGCGTCCCCCAGCTGGTGTCGAGGCCGTGACTCATCCCGCGCAGCGCGTGCAGGGAGGCCTGGATCGCGCGCCGGCCGGCCGGAAGGATCGCGTAGTACTTCTTCCGTCGTCCTCCGCGCTCGGCCGTCGGCTCGCCGAGGCGGGAGGTGATCAGACCCTTGTCGGCGAGACGAGTGAGCGTGGTATAGACCGTGGCGAAGGCGGGGTCGCGGCCCGTCCGCCGGTGGATCTCATCCCGCACCGAAATGCCGTAGCCCTCGTCGCCCAGTTGGATCAGGGCAAGGAGAACGAGTTGCTCGAATTCGCCGAGGTGGGCAGCCATCGCAGCTCCATATCTTTGTAATTGTCGATGATATGGACGATGGCGTCGCCGATTTGGTTTCGCCCACCAGAATCCGGGGCATCCGCAGCTACCTCTCCCCTTAACAGTTGAGGGGGCTTGACCGGCGAGAGCCCTCCTCTATCTTCCCCTTAACTATTCAGGGGAACACCGTGGCCGAACTCGACCTGCTTCAGGGCACCCTCGATCTCATCATCCTCAAGGCGCTGATCTGGGGCCCCTCCCACGGCTATGCCGTCGCGCGCTGGGTGGCCGAAACCACCGCCGACGACCTCCAGATTGAGGAAGGGGCCCTCTACACCGCCCTGCACCGGATGGAGAAGCGTGGCTGGATCGCGGCGGAGTGGGGACTCTCCGACAACAACCGGAAGGCGAAGTACTATCAACTGACGCCGGTCGGCCGGAAGCAGCTGCACGACAAGACCGAATTGTGGAATCGCTATGCGCGTGCCGTCTCGGCCGTCCTGCACACCGCCTGAGGTGATGCAATGACCATGTTGCCACAGGTCCGACGCTTCTTCCGGATTGATCGCGGTGCCGTCGATGTGCCGGTCGCGGTCGCCGACGAACTGCAGTTCCACTTCGACATGACCATCGAGGAGCTGGTGGCCAGGGGGATGTCGCGCGATGAAGCCACGCGCGAGGCGCATCGTCGCTTCGGCGATGTCGAGCGCACCCGCCGTGGTCTCCAGCAGATCGATCGCGAACGGGTGACGCAGGAACGTCGGGCCCAATGGTGGAGCGGGTTGTCGCAGGACCTCCGCTACGCCCTCCGTGGCCTCCGTCTCTCGCCGGGCTTCACCCTCGGCGTGATGCTCACGCTCGGACTCGGCATCGGCGCCAACGCCACGATGTTCTCGATCATCGATCCGCTGCTCTTTCGTACCCCGGCGCACCTCGCCAATCCCCAGCGGACCAATCGCGTGTACGTCGCCGCACTCGACAACGGCAAGGAATATTTCCGCAGCTCGTTCAGCTACAAGCAGTTCCTCGACTTCACCAGCCACACGACCTCCTTCACCCACTTTGTGGCCTACTGGTCGCCCAGCATGGCGATCGGCAATGGCATCGAAGCGCGGGAGAGCCGCGTCACGGGCGTGAGCGCCGCCTTCTGGCAGCTCTTTCCAGTGGTTCCCGAAGTCGGGCGACTCTTCAACAGCGACGAAGATCGCGTCCCTGCGGGCGAGCCAGTGGTGGTGCTCAGCTGGCCCTTCTGGCAGTCGGAGTTCGGTGGCGCGCGCGACGCGATCGGCAAACATCTCCGCATCGGCAAGTTCGACTACACCATCATCGGCGTCGCACCGCGCGACCTGCTCGGTTTCCAACTCGGGCGCTCGATCGGCTTCATCCCGATCACCAGTGTCGCGGCGAACACCTTCGAGGAACGTCCCGTCGGACGGCGCTACTACGACAGTTACTCGATGAACTGGATCACCATCGCCGCCGAACGGAAGGTCGGCGTGAGCGAGGCGGCGGCGACCGCTGACTTGCAACGCGCCGTGGTGCAATCGTATCAGCAACGGCTCGACGCGGAGCCGCGCAGCACACCGCTCGCGACGCTGCAGCCGCGCGCCATGCTCACGCCGGTGCAGGCCGAAGCCGGGCCGAACCGTTCGACCTCGACCAAGGTCGGCACCTGGCTCGTCGGCGTCGCCTTGCTGGTGCTGCTGATCGCCTGTGCCAATGTGGGGAATCTCCTCCTCGCTCGTGCCCTCCGACGGCGCCGCGAGATCGCCCTCCGTCTCGCGCTCGGAGTGACCCGCGGCCGGCTGCTGGCGCAGTTGCTGACGGAGAGCCTGCTGCTGGCCTTCCTCGGCGCGGCCCTCGGGCTGGGCATCGCCGCGACCGGCGGCACGGTGTTGAGTGATTCGCTGATGCCGGATGCCAAGGCCACCGGCGGCATCGTGGATGCACGGATGCTCATCTTCGCCGGCTGCACCATGCTGTTCGCGGCGCTGCTCTGCGGCATCGCGCCGGCCGCGATGGTCCTTCGAGCCAATCTCGCCGGCGCACTCAAGAGTGGCGCCCGCGAAGGTGGCTATCACCGCTCACGCCTGCGGGTCACGCTGCTGGTGCTGCAAGGCGCGCTCTCGGTGTTGCTGCTGGTCGGTGCCGGACTGTTCGTCTCGTCACTGCGACAGGTCCGGGCGCAGCCGTTAGGGTACGATGCCGAGCACGTCAGCTATGTCGAGCAGAACATGCGCGGCACCAAGCTCAGCGATGATGAGCGATATCTCCTGCTCGACCGCCTGCTGGCACGCGCCGAACAACTCCCGGGGGTGGTCGCGGCGTCGCGCACCACGTCGGTTCCGTTCCACACCGACTGGGAAGAGGACATCTTCGTCCCCGGTGTCGACTCGATCTCGAAGCGCGGTTCGTTCGTGCTGCAGGCCGTCTCCGGCGGCTATTTCAAGACCATGGGCACCCGGGTGATCCGTGGTCGGGAGCTCACCGATGCCGATCGCGCCGGGACCGAAAAGGTCATCGTGGTGAGTCAGTCGATGGCGCGGATCATCTGGGGCGAGGCGCCGGCGCTCGGGAAGTGCGTCAAGCTGCGCGCCGATTCGCTGCCCTGCTACACCGTGGTCGGCGTCGCCGAGGACATCAAGCGCGGTTCGCTCAGCGACGACCCGGGCCTGATGTACTATGTCCCGATCTCGCAGTTCCCATCGGGCGCCTTCGGCATCTTTGTGCGGACCCGTGCGCCGGCAGTTGAGGTCAACAACACCCTGCGTCGCGCCTTGCAGCCGGAGATGCCGGGTTCGGCCTACATCACGGTGGATCCGCTGCCCGACCTGATCGCTCCGGAGATGCGCTCCTGGCAGCTTGGCGCCACGATGTTCACCGTCTTTGGCGGGCTGGCGTTGATTGTGGCGAGCATCGGCCTCTACAGCGTGGTGGCCTACACCGTGACGCAGCGTCGCCAGGAGATGGGCGTCAGAGTCGCGCTGGGCGCGAGCGCTCGCTCGGTGCTGCAGTTGATTGTGGGGGATGCGCTCCGGATGATGCTGCTTGCCGTCGGAATCGGCCTGGCGGCGGCGTTGCTGACCGGCCGCTGGGTCGCACCCCTGCTCTTCCAGACATCGCCCCGTGACCCGGTGGTACTCAGCGGCGTAGTCGTCACCCTGTTGCTGGTGGGAGTGGGAGCATCACTCCTTCCCGCGTGGCGCGCGGCAACCACCGATCCGGTGACCGCGCTCCGCAGCGAGTAGCGGCTCCACTTCATCCCAACCGCAGCGCCTCGACCGGATCGACTCGCGAGGCGCGCCGGGCTGGGATCCAGCTGGCGAAGAGCGCCGCAGCACCGAGCAGGGCAACGATGACCAGATACGTCGTCGGGTCGGACGGCGCGACATCAAAGAGCAGCGAACGCATCACGCGTGTCAGCAGCAACGCCGCCCCGACGCCGATCAACGCTCCCACCCCCGCGAGGAACGCTCCCTCGCCGATCACCAGCCGCAGCACCGAGCCAGGTTCGGCGCCGAGCGCCATCCGGATTCCGATCTCCCGGGTGCGCTGCTGCACGCCGAACGCCATCACCCCGTAGATCCCCATCACCGCCAGCGAAAGTGCCATCACCGCGAAGAGCGCCAGCAGGCTCGCGAGAAAGCGCGATTGCGCGCTCGCGGTGATCAGTCGCTCCGTCATCGGCTGCAGGTCATAGATCGGATAGCCCACCGCGAGTTCGGCGATCACCTGCCGCACGCTTGGCGCAAGTGAAGCCGCGTCGCCCTTGCCGCGCACGAAGATCATCAACGAGGGTCGCGGGGCCTGGGTATAGGGCATATACACTTCCGGTGCGGGCAGCGAATCAATGGTCCCGAAGCGCACTTCACCCACCACACCGATCACCGTGGCACCGTCGTGGAAGCCGCCCTGATAGATGGCAGCGCGCTTGCCGATCGGGTCCTGCCCGGGCCAGTGCTTGCGCGCCGCCGACTCGGAAATCAGGATGACCTTCTCGGTGCCGATCCGATCGCTTTCGGCGAAGAGGCGACCACGCACCAGCGGGACGCGCATCGCGCCGAACCATCCCGACGTCACGACGTGCACGCCGATGCCGGGCGCCTGAGCGCCCTTCACCTCGGGTCGATCGGGGAAGGTGATGATGGTGCCGTTGCATCCGCCATTGAGCGGTGGGCAATCGGCGAGGCCCGCGTGCTCCACGCCGGGAATCGCCCGGAGCCGTTCGATCAGCTGATTGTAGAAGCCCGGCATCGAGTCGCGTGGAATCCGGCCCGGGATCATCCCGAGGCGCATCGTGAGGACGTGCTCGGCATCGAACCCGGGATTGATCGACAGCAGATTGCCGAGCGAGCGTAGCATCAACCCTGAGCCGACAAGCAGCACCACGGCCAGCGCGACCTCGACCACGACCAGCATGCTGCGGCTGATCCCCGGGTGGAAACCGCGCACCGGCGTCGCCGCCGTCCCTTCCTTGAGTGCCTCGGTCAATTGCGTACGCGTGGCGTGCAGCGCCGGCACCAGGCCGAAGACGATGCCCACCAGAAGGGTCACGCCGATGGTAAAGCACATCGCGGCGCCGTCAAGCGACACATTGGCGAAGCCCACGACACCAAGCCCGGCGAGTCCCTGCGCCTGCAATGCCTCCATCGGATTCGCTGCTTGCAGCAGTCTGGTGCCAAGCCACGCGACCAGCAGCGACGCTGCGCCTCCGAGGAGCGCGAGCATCAGCGATTCGGCGAGGAGCAAGCGAACCAGTCTGGCGCGCCCGGCACCGACCGCGAGTCGAATGCCGATCTCGCGTCGCCGCGCAGCAGCGCGGCCGAGGAGGAGGTTGGCGAGATTGACGCAGGCGATCAGCAGCACGAAGGAGACGGCGCCGAAGAGCACCAGCAAGGCCCGCCGCACCGAGGGCGAAACGCGCAGCGCATCGAGTGGATGCGCGGCGGCACTCCAGCCGCCCTTGGCATCGGGGCCGACCGTCGACTCCTTCATCGGCGATGCGTCGTAGATCCGGGTACCCAGCAGTGCCGCCTCGCTCTCGGCCGACGTCGCCGAGACGCCCGGCTTGAGCCGACCGATCATCGAGAACTCGAGCGACCAGCTCTGGGTGAGGTCCTCGGCGTCGCGCGTCGTGATCGGCACCAGGACGTCGGCGCGGCCAGTCACTCCGCGGAACCCCGCCGGGAGCACACCCTGAACCATGAACGGACGTCCGTCGATGGAGACCGTCTTGCCAATGGTGGCGGGATCGGCGTTGAAGCGACGTTGCCAGAGGGCATCGCTGATCAATGCCAGTGGCGCCGCACCTGGGCCGGCATCAAGGTTCGCCGGGAGGTCGCGTCCCAGTGCCGGTACGATGCCGAGGGTGCCGAGATAGCGATCCGAGATCCACTCGCCCGTCACCCGCTCCGACTCGGTCGCTCCGATGATGAAGTTGCCGTTGGCATACAGCGCCAGATCGGAGTGGGAGCGCTGGACGCTACGGTAGAAGTTGAATTTCGGCCACGACCAGGGATTGTCGGACGGCGCAGATTCCTTCGTTGCGGGCGCGACCAGCACGATGCTCATCAACTCGTTGGGTGCGCGGAATGGCAACTGCCGGAGGAGCAGCGCGTTGACCGCGGAGAAGATGGCCGTATTGGCGCCAATGCCGACGGCGAGTGTCAGGACGGCGATCGCCGTGAAGCCCGGTCGACGTGCCAGGCCGCGCAGGGCATAGCGACAATCCGACCGGAATTCCTCGAAGCGTTCGTGCATGGCGAGACTCCGTTCCTTGCGCTCGGCCGAATGGTGAAGCCGCTGGGTGACTTCGGGGAGCGACGGACCGAGGCGACGAATCGCTTCGATCCGTGCTGCGTCGGCGGACATGCCGCGGGCCATCAGCTGGGCGACCCGCTCCTCGATGTGAAAGCGGAGCTCCTCGTCGATCGCTTCATGGATGAGATCGGGTCGGCGCAACGAGAGCCGGAAGAGGCGGCGCACACCGTCGGGGAGAAGTGGCGACATGCGCTGCTCAGGCCGTGCGGGCCGAGAGGATCGACACCACGGTCTCGGCATACCGCACCAGCGCGCTCGACTCGGCGCGCAGGTGCGCCCGGCCGGCCGGTGTCATCGAGTAGTAGCGGGCGCGGCGATTGTTGCTGGTGACGCCCCACTCGGCGCGGATCAACTCCCGCTCCTCCATCCGGTGCAGCGCCTGATAGAGCGCGCCGTCATCGATGGCGAGGTGACCGGTCGAGCGCTCCTCGAGCCAGCTGGTCACCTCGAAGCCGTGCCTGGGCCCCCAGGAAAGCGACTTGAGGACGAGTGTGTCGAGCGTTCCCTTGATCAGTGACAGCGGTGCGGTCATGCTCCCCCCAGATTCTCTACCCAGACTCTAGGGGTAATCAATACTGCGGGCCGCCCTCTCCCGTCAAGCTGGTGAGGTCAGATCCGTTCCAGACGCTACCCTTTCGGGCCCAGCCAGCGCACCACCACATGACACGCCGGCGCGGTGCCGTAGTCGAGCGTGATGCTGGCATCGAGGGTGTTGCCAGTGAACTTGCCGACAATCACCATCGTGTAGCTCACGCCATCGAACACGGCGGTCTTGGCCTGGGTGGTGAAGCTGTTGTCCGCCTTCAACTCGCCGCCGTACGTGGTGCCGGCGTGGGTGAGCATCACGACGGTGTTGTTGTTGGTGGTCTGCACCACGGTGGGGTTCTGCTGCACCGCGAGCGCGCAGCCGGTCGAGGTTGAGGTCACCGACACCGCCGTGTTGTACGTCCCCGCCACCGACGGAACCTCGTTCACTGCGGCGCTGCCACAGGCGAGGGACATCACCGTGCTTGCCGCGATACCTGCGAGCGTGATTCGAGGATATGGCATCTGACGACCTCCCTGAGATGACGTGACAACGGGTCGGATGCACGACTCCGGGCGAGTCAGGATCCGGCCATTCAGCACCACCGCCACCGCCCGGCGAAGCACCGTCATGTCGCGCGTCGGATCAGCATCGAGCAGCAGCAGGCGCGCCGGAGCGCCGACTTGAATCGTTCCCAGCCTCGGCTCGCGCAACAATTCTCCGCCCTGACGCGTCGCCATCGCCAGCACGGCTTCGGCCGGTATCCCCGCAGCGAGCAGCTCCTGCATCTCGGATTCCAGGGCGCCAGCCGCCGGAATCACGTCGATCCCGGCATCGGTCCCGGCTGCGATGTGCGCGCCAGCGTCGAAGAGCATTTTCACAAAACGGCGTCGATTCGCGATGACCCGTTCCCGCATCTCCGCGGGGTGCTGCTGTGACAGCTGACGGTAGATCGCGAGGGTGGGAACGTTCCAGACGTTGTGCGCGACCGTTTCGCGAACGAGTGGCTCGGCCCCGCCAAAACTCGCGTCGCCCCAGCCCCAGGTCCCGCCGCTGTGATTGGCACTGAGTCGTCGATCGTAGCCGCTCAGGTGTTCGATGCTGCGCATCCCCGACGTGAGCGCGTGTTCGATCGGTACTGCTGTGGGGACGTGGCCGGCGAACTCCAGCTCGTGTCGCTGCGCCGCCGCGACCACTGCATCAAAGCTCGCGAGCGTGAGACTCTGGTACACCTTGAGCGTCTGCCACTTCGCTGCGGCGAGGCGCGCCACCAGTGCTTCCGCGTCGGCCGGGTTTTCCAGCAGCTCGGTCTCCGGCCATTGCGGCGGCGAGCCGTCGATTCCCGGCGAGAGCGACACAACAGCGGGGCCAGCCAACTGACCGCGCTCGATTTCATTGATGAGGGGGCGAATGCCGGAGTGCCCCCACATGTTCCGCACGGTGAGTACGCCGTCGGCGAGATACTGGGCCGCGTCGGCCCGTCGCAGGTGGACGTGCGCGTCGATCAGCCCAGGAAAGAGATATCGTCCACCGCCCTCGATGATCCCCACACCGGCCGGGATCGGTGCGCTGGCATCCACGATTCCGCTGATCGTCTGGCCACTGACCAGGACCGTGCGGTGGGACAGATTGGGGTCACCGGTCATCGAGATGACGGTGACGTCATGGATGGCGAGTGTCGCGGGCCCCGGTGCGCCTGCCGGGGAGCTGGCGCCGGTCATGCTGCCACAGCCGAGAACGGTGGCAAGCAGACCCCAGCAGCGCCGGCCACTGATGATGCGGAGGGGAATTCTCATGGCGGATCCTACGCAACCGGCGACCGGCGGACCGAGCCGGAGGTGATTCCGCATACACCCCGTTTACAAGGCCGTTCGTGGGCGGGCGGCGTCACTGCTATCGTTCCCACCGATGCGCACCCGCTCCTCCCACCTCGCCCTGTTGCTCGTGCTGCTGGCTGGCCTCGGCGGACTCGCCGTGCTCACCCGCCTCTCGCTCACGGCGCAGCGTCTCCAGCAACAGACCGCACACTCGCTGCTGACGGGACTCGCCACGCGTGTCGCCGCACGGATCGAGACCGATGCCGAGGCACAGCTCTACATCAGTGCGACGGCGATCTTCGGCCGGGCCGGACTGGGTCGCATGGCCGATGCACGGACGCCCGGTACCCCGGAAGGAATCCTCAAGGCGATCCCGGCGGTCGCCGCCTGCCGATGCGCCAGCGTCCTGACGCCGCGATACGCCTTTCGTGCGGATCTGGGCGCCGGAAGCATACGTGTCGTCGCGGCCGACTCGAACGCGCCCCCGCCACCTGAACTCGCCGTCCTCCGCGCCGACCTCGGTGCCCGAACGCGCAGTGGCGGATGGGAATTTGCGATTGCGAATCGGCTCGGTCCTGGCGGGACGGTGATTTTCTACACCACCATCGCGGATCAGCCACAGGTCCTCGTCGGCTTCGCCGTCGATACCAGTATGGTGCGCTATCGCATTTTCAAGGAGCTTTTCGTCGAGCGCGGGGCCGTGCTCGCGGCTGCTGGTCTGGCGGCAGGCGACTCGACGGCGATGTCGCTGCAATTGCGTGCGAAGGATGGGTCACTCCTAGGGGGATTTGCCGCGCCAGTACCGACAGACCTCCAGGGCGTCGCGACCCTTCCCGCCATTTTCGGAAGCTGGACCGTGACCGTGGGTCTCAACCGTGAGGTCGTGGCGGGCGCGCTTGGAGCCGACATCGCCCGTTCGCCGCTGACGCTGATGCTGGTACTTGCGTCGCTCGCCGCGCTGGCGCTGATCATCGCCTGGAGCGCCGCAAAGCGCGCCGCGGATCTGGCCGCAGTGCGCGCGACACTCATCGCCGGGATGAGCCACGAATTGCGCACTCCGCTCACCGAGATTCTCCTCGTCGGCGAATCGATCCAGCGCGGTCGCTACGGCGATCCGCAGGAAGTCGCAGGAGCCGTGGATATCGTGGTGCGCGAGGCGCGCCGGCTGCTGCGAATGATCAGCAACGTCCTCCACATTTCAACGACGGGTGGCAGCGCGGCGGGCCACGCAACGCCCCAGCGCCTCGGAGACGAGATTCGTCGGGTCGTCGAGGATTTTGCAGGCATCGCCGCCGGCTACGACTGCGCGGTGAGCGTCCGCATCGATTCCGACGATCTGGTGGCCGTCGATCTCGAGGCGGTTCGCCAGATCCTCAACAACTTTCTCGACAACGCCTGTCGCTACGGTGGCGGCGGGCTCCCGGTGGAAGTGGTGCTCTCGCGCCACCACGACATGCTGCGGCTCGCCGTGAACGACCAGGGCCAAGGGATCGCGACCGGCGATCGAGAGGTGGTCTGGCGACCCTTCGTGCGAGCCAGGCAAACGGGTGGACGGGAGATCTTCGGGAGCGGCATCGGACTCGCCGTCGCGCGGCAGCTCGCGACCGCGTGGCGCGGCACGACCGGCATCGAAAGCAGCGTGAGCGGTGGCGCCTCGGTCTATGTCGACTTTCCGGTTGTGCAGGAGGACGCGTGACGCGGATCCTCATCGTCGAGGACAACCTCACCATTGCCGATGCCCTGGGCCGGAATCTTCGCGCCGAGGGCTACGACGTCGAGATTGCGACCAGCGGCGACGACGGCTTGCAGCGCATCACCTCGAGCCAGCCCGACCTGGTGATCCTCGACCTGCTGCTCCCCAAAATGAAGGGCTATGACGTCCTCCGCCGGATGCGCGCCGAGGGATGCCAGCAGCCCGTGCTGATCCTCTCGGCGCTGAGCACCGAACGCGACAAGGTGATGGGCTTCCGGATGGGGGCCGATGATTTCGTCACCAAGCCGTTCGGCGTGCGAGAGTTGCTCGCCCGCATCGAGGTGCTGCTGCGTCGGCGTGCGGTCGCACCGGTATTGGTACCGACAGTGGAGCGCTTTGCGTTCGGCGATATCCTGGTCGATCGCGCCGCGCGGGTGGTCCGGCGTGGCGGCGCCCTGGTGGCGATGAAGCCGATGGAGTTCGATCTGCTGCTGGCGTTTCTGCTCGACCCGGAAGTGGTGCTGAGTCGACAGGCGTTGCTCGAGGCGGTGTGGCGCTACGATGCGAGTATCAGTTCCCGCACCGTAGACGTGCACATTGCCGAACTCCGCCGGAAACTTGAGCCCGTGGCCGAGCGACCGGTGCACTTCGTCACGGTGCGCAAGGTCGGCTACGCCTTCTATCCCGACGGATTGCGCTAACGCTTCCGGTGGTAGAGGAAGTCGTATCCCACTTGCCAGCTCTTGCCGCTGTCGGTGGAAATCTCGCCAAATTGCCGGACGGTGTTGCTGTCGATCGGCGTGAAGCTCAAGCGCTGGGCCGGCATTGCACCGACCGTGTTGTACACCAGCGTGGGTCCGTCCCAGTGACTCTCGCGAAATTCCACCACGCCGCCGGCCTGCCCCACCCAGTATTGCTGCCACTGTTTGGTCGCGATGTTGAAGGCATTGAGACTCTTCCCTTCGGCGCCGTTGTTCGCGGTCCAGTTTTCGAGCAAGGCGCAGCCACCGCTCACGCGCTGCACCACGCTGGTACCGGCGGCAAAGGTCGGCGAACCCGCGGGCGTGACGTTCCACTCGCCAACCCAGAAATCGAAGCGGCGCGAATCGAGATCGCTCATGCATGGCGTCTGCGCCACGTTGGCGCGCTTCAACAGCGCCGGGAAGCGAGGATCCTTGCGCAGATTCGCCAGATCGGGGTCGGTGGTGAAAAGTGCCGTCGTAGTGAATCCCGCAGCGATCGCCTTGTCGAACCAGACAATCGCCAGATCGACATGACCGAGGCGACTGTGCATCGCGCCGGCGTTGTAGATCGCACTCACCAGTCGTCCACCGACGGCGGCATGCTCGAACGCATCGGCGGCGGCGGGGATATCGTTCAATGCGACGTCCGCCATGCCGAGGGAGTTCCAGGCACGCAGGAAGGTGGTGTCGGCAGCGGCCAGTTGCTTGAAGACAGCCTGCGCGCCCTTCGCATCGCCGGCTTTCATCAGCGAATCACCGCGCAGTTCGACCGCCCCCTTGGGACGCGGGCCCTGCGCCGACAGCGTGCCGACCGAGAACAGCGAGATGAGCACGATTGGAAAAATGCGACTGCACATGAAGCCGGCTCCGGGAGTTGGCTGCGACACGGGAAAGCTCGCACCCCCCGACGTCGGTGCGGAGAGAAAAGTTGTCAGCAGATTGTAATCGTGTGGCGAAGCTCAGAGATCGACGAGGAACGCGCGTCCACCGAACTCGTCGGAGAGGGTTGGCACGCCGAGCGGCGTGGTCCAGGGTCCGCCATCGAGGGAGACATTGAAGCGCGACACGCCGGGCGCGGCATTGAGCATCGCTTCCCAGCGTCCGTCGGACCGACGCGACAGTGGAACCGCTGTCCATCCGGTGGCATCACCGATCAATTCGGCACGGTCGCGCGCATCAAGCGTCACGATGAGACGCACCCGACGGGTGGACTCACGGTGAGCCTCGATCGCCATCGAACGTGCCCGATGCACGACCGGGCGAGTGCCGGCGAGATTCAGCCGCAGGCCGAACATGGTGGAGCGTCCGCCGCGCAGGCCGAGGAGCAGGTCCGGCGGAGTCCGCGAGACATTGGCCACCAGGGCGATCATCGGTGCGACTTCGAGGGTCGCGCCGCCGCGCCACCAGATCTGGGTGTGCACGTCGTCGCCCGCGCGCTGACCGGCCTCGACTGTGAGCTGCAGCTCCCGGTGCGCCCACGCCGCACTCATCGACAGGTCACGCACGGAACGGACGCGCCGACGAAAGAGGGTATCGGCACCGGGATCGTTGGCCGTGAAGAAGACGTTGTCGCGCAGCATGCTGTCGCGCACCGTGGCGCGCTGATACGAGAAGCCGAGGCCGAGGTTGCCCAGCAGGAAGGTGCCGCTGACGCCCTGCTTGCCCCACTGCGAGTGCTGCTTCGCGATCCGCGCGACCCCTTCCTCGAGCCGGACACCGATGCTGCCGCGTCCGAAATAGCGCACCATGTCGCCGCCGACACCCATCAGCAGTGTCGCGCGCTCACCAAGACCACCACCACCGCGGACCAGCGGTCCAAGATGGCCGCTCCAGCTGCCGATGCGGCCACCGTAGTTGAGCTCAGTGCGGACTACCGTCGCGCGACCGATGCCGACGTGCGCCACGGTCGCGGCCGAGCCGTCAAAGCGGAAGGAGCCGAGGGCGAGCCGGGCCCGGCCATCGAGCGAGGCCGCGTCACGAATCGTGAGGCCATCGAGATGGGTGACGCCGGTGGCGGTCGTGAGGGCGACCTGACCATCGAGGCGCGGCGCGCGGGCGATGGGGGAGATCGGCGTCTGCGCGGCGATCGGCAGGAGCGGCAGGACCACGAGCGCGAGGAGATGTCGGCGCATCAGTCGTCCTCGGGGCGCCGGGGCGCGGTCACGAGGCCGATGTATTCGCGATCCGCGGCGCGGCGCTGCGCCAGTCCGCTGATCTGGGTCCAGGCCTGTTCGCCAGAGACGCCCCGTGCCACCAGATCGAGATAGGCTCCGAGTGGTGCTGTGAGCGGCTTGCCGTTGCGCCAGCGCTGGAGTTCGGCGACCCGGGACTCGGGCACCCCGGCCTGCAGGGCCGCAGCGGCAACGGTGAGGTCGGCTGCCTCGACGTCGGGACCGAGGGTGGCGCGGGCGCTGTGGAGTGAGGTGCGAAGGCGACCGAGGACGAGCAGGATCCGGTCGGGGCTGGCACCCTTGATCGATCCTTCGAGGGCGCGGAGCACCAGCGGTTCCGCCGGCAGCCCCTCGGCCGCGGCGCTATCGATGACGGCCGTGATCCGCAGCGCGGCCTCCCGCGAGAATCGCGCGGAGAGCCGCGGATCCTGCGCCGCCAGGGCGGCCGGGAGGAGGCAGAGCAGGAGCAGGGGTGCGCGCATCGACATTCCTCGCAACTACTGCTTGACCACAGTGAGCACCGACGTGGGTCGGCCGAAATCATCGACGACCGGGGCGGCACTGGCATCGGGAACCCATTCGCCGTCATCGGCCACATAGGCAAACCGGTAGCGCCCCGGACGCAGCCGAAGCGTAACCTCCCAGACGCCGTTCCGCGTGGGGGTCAGGGCCAGCTTGTCGGTCCGCCAGTCGGTGAAATCTCCGACCAGGGCCACGTGATGAGAACTCGGCCGCTGGAGCGCGAAAGTCACCGATTGCTTGCCATCGAGCCGGGGCTCGAGGGCGAGCACGGCCACGGCCATCACCAGTACCGAGCCGGCGAGGCGCACTCGCCGCTGGCGCCGCTCCCGGCGCACGACGCGCTGTGGCAGCCCCGCGCGAACCGCGACGTCCTGATGCAGCGATTGCACCAGGGACCGGAGCGGATCATCAAGGGAAAGCTCATCATCCATCAACGGATCTCCTTCAATTGGTCGCGCAGCTGTTCACAGGCACGAGCGACTCGCATCTTCAACGCCGACAGCGAGACCCCGGTGGTCTCCATCATCTCTTCGTAGCTCCACCCTTCCACATGCTTGAGCAGGAAGGCTTCGCGGAGCGGTGGCGTCAGGCTCGCGAGCGCCCGATCGATTTCTTCACGCCAGAGCCAGTTGTCGACTTCCGGCGCATGCGCCGCGCGGTCGAGGTGCTGATCGGCCTCGGCGCCGCCGACATTGCGCCACCAGCGCCGACTGTGCGAACGACAGCGGTTGACCGTGATCCGGAAGAGCCAGCCGCTGATCCGGTCGGGCCGCACCCCTTTGCGGATGGCGCGATTGGCCCGGAGGAAGACCTCCTGGAGGACCTCATCGGCGTCGTCCGCAGATCCCAGATAATGGGTCGCGTAGCGCATCAACGGTGGAGCAAATCGCGCCAGCAACTCGGCAAGCGCCTGATCGTCCCCGGCGCCCACACGATCAAGGAGCGTTGCATCCGTTGACGTCACATCCACGGGACCTCTGCTGCCGGGTAAATGTCACATCGCGAAGGAACCTGAGGATAGCGGGGGCAAGGTGACTCTCGCCCTGCGCACCGGGTCTCCTGTTGGCAATCCGCTAGCATGCGTACTTCGTTCAGATATACCACTAACCCGGTCGCCCCATGAATCGCCCGCTCCTGTCGCTCGTTGCTGCCGCTGTCCTGTTGGCGGGATGCGCCGAATCGGTACTCGCCCCGACGGGCGGTGAGGCCCAGTTCGCGCTGCTGAACGCCCTCGGCGCCGATGAGAACACCACCCTCCTGCTCGACGGCTCGACCGTTTCGCTGCCGGCGAGCGGCGCCCGGAGCAGCCGGGCGATTCCGGCGGGGGCCCACCGGATCGAAGCTCGCGGCGTTGGCGGCAACCTGATGGCGGCGCTGGACTTCACGGTCGCGGATGGGGCGCGTCGTTCCACGATCATCGCCCGGTCCGGGCCCGGTGCGATTGCTCTCCTGATGACGACCGATACCGCTTCCCTGCCACCAGTCGGCGCCGCCAAGGTGCGCGTCATTCACGCGGTCGACGGCGTGGAGCCGATGAAGGCCTGGCTCCGACTGGTCGGCGCACCGATGGACAGCTCGGCCGGTTTCGTGAGCCCGTTCCTCCGCGGCGTCGGCACCAATCCGGAATTCCCGGGCTACGCAGTGCGGGGCCCCGGGAGCTATCTCGTCACCGGCACCTCCCTCGCGACGGGAGAGGTCCTCGTGGAGGGCACCGTACCGTTGGCGGCCGGTCAGGTGTGGAGCGCAGTCCTCGGGCGGACCGCCGCAGGCGCACTCGAATTCACGATGGTCCGCGAAAACTGATCGCTGCAGTTCAGGCGATCCCCCCAAAACGCGCCTCGAACGCTTCGCGATAGGATCGCGTCAGCACGAGGCGCTTGCCCGACCGCAGCACCACTTCCTGATCGCCATCGCCGAGTGGGCGCAGTTCGCGCACCGCCGCGAGTGCCACCATCGTGGATCGATGGATGCGCGCGACCCGGCCCGGATCGAGCGCGTGCTCGAGGTCGCGCATGGTGCGTCGCGACAGGTGGGTTCCTTCCGCGGTATGCAACCTGACATAGTTGTCGGCCGCCTCGATCCATTCAATGGCGGCCACGTCGAGCAGAACGGTGCGACCCACGCCACGTGCCGCGATGCGGTCGAGCCAGGGTGTGGCGCGTTGGCTGTCGCGCGCGACCAGTGCGGCCATCGCACGCTGGACATCATCGCGCCGATCGCCGGGCATCCGTGCCCGCACGCGCTCGAGCGCCCGACGCAGTCGCGGCGGATCGAAGGGCTTGAGCAGGTAATCCACCGCGGCCGCATCGAACGCTTTCACCGCGTATTGATCGAAGGCCGTCACGAAGACGACTGCCGGCGCGGTGAGCGGATCGAGTTCGGCGACCACTCCGAGGCCGTCGAGTTCGGGCATCTCGATATCGAGGAAGAGTGCATCGGGAGTGAGTGCCTGCACCAGATCGAGTGCCTCGAGGCCATGCCGCGCCTGTCCCACCACGGTAATCCCGGGCTCGAGGGCGAGCAGCCGGACCAGGTCGGCGAGAATCAAGGGCTCGTCATCGGCGACGACGACGCGCATCGCCGCGGTCACGTCGCGCTCGTGGCCGGCAGATCGATCACGGCCTCGACGCCACCCTCGGACGGAGTCAAGCGCAGTGTGGCATCGCTGCCGTAGCGGGTGCTGAGTCGCTCGCGCGTCGTTGCGAGTCCCACGCCATCAGTCGCTCCCGGCGACAACGCGAGTCCGTTGTTCCAGACGCGAAGATGGAGCCGGGCGCCATCGCGTCGCGCCGTGATGCGCAGAGTTCCCCCGGCGGCGCGCGGCGCCAGACCGTGGCGAAGCGCATTTTCCGCGAGCGGCTGCAGCAGGAATCGCGGCACCTGGAGCAACGCCGTGTCGGGGGGAATCGAGACTTCGATCCGTACCCGGTCGGCGAAGCGGGTCCGCTCGATCTCGAGATACCGCTCCAGCAGCGCGATCTCGTCGGCAAGGGTGACCTCTCCGCGCGCCGAATCATCGAGCACGTCCCGCAACAGATCGCCGAGCTGTGCCAGCATGGTACGAGCACGAGGCGGGTCCGTATCGACGAGCGCACTCACCGATTGCAGCGTGTTGAAGAGGAAGTGCGGTTGCAGTCGGGCGCCGAGGGCTTCGAGGCGGGCACGGGTGGCCTGGGCCTCGAGGCGGGTGGCCTGGAGCTCGCGCTCCTGCAACGCCTGCCACAAATGCAGGGCACGATCGAGGCCGATGATGGTGGCGTAAATGAAAATCGTCAGCGTGAGCCGACTGCTGGTCGCCACGGTCTTGAGCGTGACGGCAAGTCCGGGGTACTTCCCTGGCGCCATCAGCACGTAGCCGAGCCACATCGACGGCAGGGTAGTGACGAGGAGCGCCACCACGGCCGCCGGCAGGTGCACCACCAGCGAGAGGATTCGGCGACGAGGCCTGAAATCGAAAATCCGCCCGAGCGCGACAATAGCGGGCGCCACAATCAACCAGACAAGCCAACCTGACATTCCCATCGCGAGCGCCAGAAAAATGCCGGTCGGCTCTCCCTCGGAGCGACGAGCGAAGTATCCCTGCATCGAGGAGACGAGCGCGAGGGTACCGAACGATGAGACCAGCAGGACGCTGGCGAGTCGCCGACTGGTCATCCGCGGAGGCAGGGCTCTCGGTGAAGGCGCCATCCCGAAAGGTAGCGAGCACCCGAGAGCGAATGGAGCACTCCGCCGCGACTCGCCCCGCGCACACGCGATTCGCCCCGCGGCATCCCGCGGTCTGGCACCCGCGCGTGGAAACTGTCGTCGGTGCGAACGGGACCCTCCGCTCATTCCTCGTCGAGGTATCAATGATTCGCGTTACGACGTCGGCCGCCCTGCTCGCACTGGTTGCCCTGACTCCACTGACGGCACAGCCCCGAGGCAGCGACCCACGCGCCACCGCCATGATCGACCGTGGCATCACCCGGATGGGTGGCGAGGCGGCACTCAGGGCCATCAAGAGCATCCGGCTCGAAGTGATGACGCAGTGGCAGCGCACCACCTTTGGCGACCACCCCTACAACGATGCGCCGTCCTATGAGCGCAATTCTGATCTGCGCGACTACACCACCTCCTCGTGGCGCAATTCGCGGGTCTTCGTCAGCGCCCTCACGACCCCGCCGATGATCGATGTTGTTCGCGACTCGGTCGGTGGCCGCTGGCTCCCCGCGTCGGCCACGGCGCCGGCGCGGTTGACGCCGCTCAACATCGCCTACATCGACGAGCGGCGGGAACTCTTCGCCTTCTCCTCCGACCGCGTACTGATCAAGGCACGTGACGCAGGCAACGCGGTCGCGCTGGCCGACACCATGATCAACGGCGTCGGACATAGCCGCTTCGCCGTCACGATCGACGGCTATCCCGCGACCTTCTTCATGCGGAACAGCGATGGCCTGCCGGCGATGGTGCGCTTCCGCGCCGACGAGACCAATGACTTCGGCCTCGCCCCGTGGGGTGTGATGGAGGTGGAGTTCTGGTATTCCGGGTGGACGAAGGTCGCCGCCGGCGTCACGATGGCGCGCCAGCTCGATGTCCGTCGCGTCGGTCGGCCCTACAAGCGGATGACCTTCCTCGCCGCGATCGTCAATGCGGCGGCGCCGGCCGACTCGTTTGCGATTCCTGACTCGACCGTGTCATCCTATCTCGCGACGCAACGGCTGCCAATGTGGAATGCGCCGCTCGATTCCGCGAAGATCATCGAGAACAATTTTGTCAGCCTCCCGCCCTTCAGCGGCGTCAGCGGCGCGGTCCGGATCGGAGGCAAGTGGGTGCTGCTGGAGACGGGCCAGGCCGCCGGTGCCGCAAAACTCCTCGCCGACTGGATCTCCCACGCCACGCCCGGCACAACCGTCGGGGCCGGCATCGCCGCCATTCCGTCGACCAGCAACGGCGGCGTGACCTGGTTCGCGGATGAGCACCTGCCGTATTGGGTCGCCCCGGGTGGCACCACGATGGTCCGCCACATTCTCGGCGCGAAGCGCAATCTCGCGCCCGCTGCCGCGGTCACGACGCCACGCTGGGTCAAGGTCGGCACCGACTCGCTCTGGCTCGAACCTATCGATGTTCCCAACCTGGCGGGGGTGCTTGTGGTCTATTCGCCGACGCTCCATTGGCTCTATTCGCCGATTGTCGGCGCGCCGATCTACCAGGCGGATCTTGATGCGGTGATGGCGCGGTTGACCGCGAAGGGAATGCCGGTGGAGTGGCTGGGGTCGACGCGGGGGATTCGGGTGGAGCGGAAGTAGCGCTCGGTGGTGCCGCGCCAGCGCGGCACCACCGGCTGCGCCGGCTAAAGCGTCCGTCGGAAGAGCAGCGTCGCCGCCGTCATCGCGACCACGGTGAAGAGCGCGAGATACATCAGGTCGCCGCTGATCGCCCCGAAGCCGGTGTTCTTGAGCAGCAGCGATTTGAGGGCGTGCACGGCGTAGGTGAAGGGGTCGATCTTGGCGAAGGCGCGCATCCACCAGGGGAAGGCCTGCTGGGGGTAGACCGCGCCGCTCGGGAAATAGAGCAGCGTGTTGAGCACGCCGAAGGTGGCGCGGGGGAGGAGCGGATCATTGACCCGCACCACCAGCAGGAACATCAGCGAGACCAGCGCGATCGCCGTGAAGACGATCACCACGAAGACGCGCATCAGCCGAAGTGGTTCGAACGGGTTGGGCACCCCGGCAATCACCAATCCGACGGTCATCAGCACGAGTCCCGCAAGCACCGCCTTGATCGCTCCCGAAATATTGAAGCCCAGAATGAGCTCGAGCCGGGTGATCGGGGTCACGAGATATCCCTCGTGCAGTCCGCGCGCCTTGTCGTCGACGAAGATGATGCCGCCGCCGATCATCACCATCATGTAGATCGACAGCACGATCGAGCCGGAGAGCAGGTACTGGATGTAGGGCACGTACGGATAGAGCTCGACCTGATCGAGCATCGTCTCGGAGCGCATCCGGCGCGAACTCTCTGGCTCCGCGTTGGACGCGGCCACGACCCCGTTGATGCTCGCGGCGAGGGTCGCGGCCACGAAGTTGTCGGTGTTGTCCTCGATCAGTGCGACGCGCGGATTCCGCTCACTGAACTTGCGCCGCGAAAAATCGGGTGGAATCGCCAGCACGCCATTGAGGTGCCCGTTGCGCAGGGCATCGAGCGCCTGCCCCATGTCGGTATAGTGTTTGGTCGTGAAGGTGCGCGCGTTGGCGTCGACCGCACCCGCGAGCTCGCGCAGCCGCACCGCCGGCATGCCGCCGTCCTGGTCGACCACTCCCACGGTGAGATGCTTGACCTGTCCGCCGAAGGCATAGCCCAGGACGATGAGCTGGATCAGCGGCGTCACCAGCGCCATCACGATCAGCGCGGGACTCCGCCGGAAGCGGCGCAATTCACGCTCAACCAGCGCCAGCGCGCGTTGCATCGCGGCCTACCTCGGCCGCAGCATGATGCTGCGATCGGCGGGAGACGGAGCCTGCAGCGCGTCACGCAGCTGCCGGCCGGAGAAGTGCATGAACACGTCATCGAGCGACGTGGTCTGCACCGCGAGCGACTCGAGCGGCACGTCGGCCCCCGCGGCGAGGGCGATCAGCGCCGCCGTGGTCGCCGGACCGCCGTGCGAGGTCAGCCGGTAACTCGGGCCTTCGCCGTTGACCGCCTCGATCCCGGGCAAGGCAAGGAGGCGTGCGCCCCACCCCTCGGGCGGGGAGGTGAAGGCGACTTCGAGTGTCGTGGCACCACCAATCGCGGCCTTGAGCGCCATCGGGGTATCGAGCGCGCGCAGTACGCCGTGGTCGACGATCGCGATCCGGTCGCAGAGCTTGTCGGCCTCGTCCATGTAGTGGGTCGTGAGCAGCACAGTGAGTTCGCGTTCGCTCTTGAGCCGCTTGAGCATCGCCCAGACGGCGGCGCGTGATACCGGGTCGAGGCCCGTGGTCGGCTCATCGAGGAAGAAGATCTTTGGTTCGTGCATCAATCCGCGGGCGATCTCGACCCGCCGTCGCATCCCGCCGGAGAGCTGCTTCACCGGCTTGTCGGCCCAGGCGCCGAGTTCAACCGCGTCGAGCAGTTCGGCAGCACGCTTCCGACGCACGTCGCGCGGCACGCCATAGAGCTTGGCGAAGAAGAGCAGATTCTCGATCGGGGTGAGTTCGAGGTCGGTGGTCATCGCCTGCGGAATCACGCCAATGGAACGGCGGACGCCGTCGGCATCGGTGACGATGTCGTGTCCGGCCACGAGTGCCGTACCGCTGGTGGGCTCCACCAGAGTCGTCAACATCCGGATGAGGGTCGACTTCCCCGCCCCGTTGGGGCCGAGGAGTCCGAAAATCTCGCCGTCTTCGACGGTGAACGAGAGATCGTCGACCGCGGTGAAGGTTCCGAAGCGCTTCGAGATGTGCTGGACAACTACCGCGCTCACCTCGTGCCGCCGGGCGCGAAGAGCACCTGCGCCGTCATCCCGACGGCGAGGCGACGATCGGTGTTGTCCACCCGCAGGCGGATCTCGAAGGTGCGGACATCGCGCTTGGTCCGGCTCACGTCACGCGCCGTTGCAAAGGCGGCATCGGCGCCACGGAAGAAGACCACGCCCTTCCGCTCCTGCCCCGACGGGAGCCGCACCGTCAGCGTGTCGCCGATGCGGACGCGCTCGACGTAGGTCTCCTCGATGTCGGCACGCACCCAGAGATCGTCGGGATTGATGATGGTGACGACCGGCTGCCCGGCATTGACGAATTCGCCCTGACGCACCGCGCGGACGTCGATGACCCCGGCCACCGGCGCGTGCAGCTCGGTATAGGCGAGGCGGACGTTGGCCTTGGTGGCCTGCGCCGCGCCGGCGGCCTGGCGCTGCTTGGCGGCGCCGAGGGCCTCACGCTGCATCGCGACCTGATCGGTATTGCTCTGCGCCAGCGCGAGCGTGGCCCGCAACGCCTCGACCTGCTTCAGCGCGGCATCGAAGCGCGCCTGTGCCACGGCATAGGAGGTCTTTGCCGCATCGACTTCCTGACCCGTGGTGACGCCATCCTTCGCGAGGATCACGACCCGGTCGTAGTTCCGCTTCGCTTCGTCGCGGGTCGCGAGCGCCTCGCTCTGGCGGGCGATCGCAGCGGCGAGGTTGGCCTGCGCCTCCTTGACCCGTTCCGACGCCTGCCGCTCCTCGAAGCGCAACGCTGCCGCGCTTTGCCGCACGTCGCCCTTGGTGCCTTCGGCGCTGTGGGCGTAGTAGGCCTGGTCGGCCGCGAGTTCCGCCGGGGTGATCAGGGCGAGGAGTTGTCCCTTGGTGACGACGTCGCCTTCGCTGACTAGCAGCTTGCCCACCTGTCCGCCAACCTGCGGCGAGATCACCACGTCGCCGGTAGTGACGATGCCGCTCAGAATCAGCGGCTGGTCGCGGGAGCGCCACCAGGAGACCGCTACAATCACCAGCAGGAGACCGGCACCGGCGTATAGCAAGAGCCGTTGGCGTGGCTTCACGACAAACCTCTGAATACCAGGATATGGGGGGATCGCGCACCCGCAGGCGCCTGCAAGGAAGATACCGGGGACGGGAAGGGATTGCCGGACCACAATTCCGCGGCGCAACCAAATCCCCGGGTCGGGCGTCTGGATCAGGTCGTCCGGATCCGCCACTCCTCCGCCGAGGGCCCCACCGATGCCGTTCCCCCGCCTGCTCGCTGCCGCAGCGCTCGTCGCTCTCTGCCATCCGGCATCGGCCCAGACCCTCGGCCTCGGTACTCCCCAGGCCCGCTCCTCGGAGGGATTCTCACGACTCTTTGCCGCAACGGAGTTGGCGAACGGCAAGGTGCTGGTCAGTGATTTCCAGGAAAAGCTGCTCAAGCTGGTCGACTTCGCCGGGAAGAAGGTCGAGACGGTGGGCCGGCAGGGCGACGGACCCAAGGAGTACCGCAGCGCCTTTTCCCTGCTCCACATCGCCGGCGACAGCATCCTCGTCTACGACGCCTTCGGCCGGCGGACGCTGCGACTCTCCCCGCTGGGAGAGATCGTGAGAACGGAGCGGATTCCCGAGACGATGTTCACCGGCGGGATGAGCGCGCCGAGCGGCATCGACTCCGAGGGCCGCCTCTACTTCCAGGTCGACACGTACGATCCGGAGCTGCGCTCGCTGAAGCAGCTCGGGAACATCTATCGCTGGAAGCTGGGAACCGACCGGAAGGAGCCGATGCTCGAGATCGCGACCAGACGACTCGATCAGGTGCAGCCGGGGAAAATCGTTCCCTACCGCTACCACGACGCCTGGGCGATTCGGCCCGACGGGGTCATCGGCCGCGTCGTCGCCGACGGGTACGAAGTCCTCTGGTATCGTGACGGCAAGCTCATTGGTCGGAGCGGCAAGCTCGCCTATGAGCCGATCCGGCTCACCCACGAGGAGCAGGCTGCGCACAACGACTCGCTGCTCACGATGCCGGCGGGGAGTGCGTCGGTTGGCGGCGGCAACAGCGGCGGGGCGAAGAAGCGCGTCCCCGATTCCTGGATCGACCAGAACCTCGGCACCTGGCCGGAGTTCAAACCGCCGGTGGTCGACGGCTTCGGCGCGGCGCGGTTCGATCCCGCTGGAAATCTCTGGATCCTGCGCACCCGTGCCCTCCACGATTCGATTCCGAAATACGATGTCGTGTCGCAGAGCCGCGGGCTCGTGCGCCAGATCACCCTGCCACCGCACAGCCGGGTCATCGGATTCAGCAAGAGCTCCGTCTTTGTGGCGCACGCCGACGAAGACGATCTCGAGTGGCTGGAGCGTTACCCGTTGCCGCGGATCTGAAGGCGCCTCGTCCGACCGCTGGTGCCGGACGAGGCGCAGGGTACTTTCCGTAGATGCGACGCATTCTTCCATTGCTTGGCGCGGTGGCCGCCGCCGCGGGGTGGGGTGCGATTGCCCTGCACCGTGGCGAAACGATCAACGCCGCCTGGCTGGTCCTCGCAGCCGTCGGCAGCTATCTCGTTGCCTATCGCTGGTACTCCCGCTTCCTCGCCGATCGCGTGCTGGTGCTCGACGATCGCACCATCACGCCGGCGCATCGCCACGCCAATGGCCGCGATTTTGTGCCGACTTCTCGGTGGGTCCTCTTCGGTCACCACTTTGCGGCCATCGCTGGGGCCGGTCCGCTGGTGGGACCCGTGCTTGCCGCTCAGTTCGGCTATCTCCCCGGCACCCTCTGGATCGTGATCGGTGTGGTGCTCGGTGGGGCGGTCCAGGATTTCGTGATCCTCACCGGCAGCCTCCGGCGCGATGGCAAATCGCTCGGCCAGATGGCGAAGGAGGAGATCGGCCCGGTGACCGGGCTCATCGCGATGGGAGCGATCCTCGCGATCATGGTGATCCTCCTCGCGGTACTCGCGCTGATCGTGGTGCGAGCCCTCGCCGATTCGCCGTGGGGCATCTTCACGATGCTCTGCACCATCCCGATTGCGCTGCTGATGGGCATCTGGATGAAGGTCTGGCGACCGGGTCGCACGGTCGAGGCAACCACGATGGGCGTGGTGTTGCTGCTCACGGCCCTCGTGGCGGGACGCTACGTCGCCGCGTCGCCGACGCTCGCGCCGATCTTCACCCTCGATGCGGTCACCATCGCGTGGGGCGTGATCGGCTACGGCTTCATTGCGTCGGTGATGCCGGTCTGGCTGCTGCTCTGCCCGCGGGACTATCTCTCGACCTTCCTCAAGATCGGCACCATCCTCGCGCTTGCCCTCGGCATCATACTCACACTGCCGACGATCCATCTGCCCGCCGTCACCCGCTTCATCGATGGCAGCGGACCGGTCTTCGCCGGCTCGCTCTTCCCGTTCTGCTTCATCACCATTGCCTGCGGCGCGATCTCGGGCTTCCACGCGCTGGTGGCAAGCGGCACCACGCCCAAGATGATCGATCGCGAAAGTGACGCCCGGCTCATCGGCTACGGCGCCATGCTGATGGAATCCGCCGTCGCGATGATGGCGTTGATCGCGGCCGCCGTGCTCGATCCCGCCGTCTATTTCGCGATGAATGCGCCACTCGCCTCGCTCGGCGGCGATGCTACCCACGCGATCGCCGTGATCCGGGGGTGGGGTTTCACCCTCGCGCCGGGACAGATGGAGGCGCTCGCGGCCTCGGTGGGCGAGAAGACCCTGCTCGCGCGCACCGGTGGTGCACCGTCACTCGCGGTGGGGATGGCGCAGATCTTCTCAGGCGTGTTCGGTCAATCGTTGAGCGCGCTCTGGTATCACTTCGCCATCATGTTCGAGGCGCTCTTCATTCTCACCACCGTCGATACCGGCACGCGGGTCGGTCGCTTCATGTTCCAGGAACTCGCCGGGTACGTCTGGGCGCCGATGCGGCGCACCTCATGGTATCCGGCCACGGTGATTGCATCGGCCATTGTGGTGGCCGCCTGGGGCTGGTTCCTGCTGCAAGGCGTCGCCGATCCGCTCGGCGGGATCAACTCGCTCTGGCCGCTCTTCGGCATCAGCAATCAATTGCTCGCCGCCGTGGCACTTTCGGTGGGGACCACGTTGATCATCCGCTCCGGCCGGCAACGCTACGCCTGGGTCACCCTGCTGCCGCTGGGCTGGTTGCTCATCATCACGACGTCGGCGTCGTGGCAGAAGATCTTCAGTGCCGATCCGCGCATCGGCTTCCTGAGTCACCGGGCGAAGCTGACGGGCGACATCGCCGCCGCCACCTTTGATCCTGCCAAGGGAGCGCGATTGATCTTCAACGACAATGTCGATGCGCTGCTGTGCGCGGCATTTCTGGTGGTGACGTGGGCTGTGGTGATTGCGTCGGCGAGGGTATGGGTCATAGGAGGAGGGAGGAGGGAGGGGGGAGGAGCGATGATGCCAACCGGGAAGGTCGCGTCGTGAGCAGCGAACGCGCATCCCCCGCCTCCCTCCTCCATCCTCCCTCCTCCCCGTGGATTTCTGCGTTGCGCCGCATCTTCGGCATGCCCGACTACGCCGCGCACCTCGCCCATCTGCGCGCCTGTCATCCGGAAGCACCGGTGCCGAGCGAGCGAGAGTACTTCGACGCCTTCCTTAAGGGGCGCTACGCCGACGGGCCGACTCGTTGCTGCTGAGTCGGCCCGCCCCGGAGCCAATCAGGCTGAGGCGTCCATCACGATCTGCCAGCGCTTCCCTTTCTTCTCCCACACCGTGGTGAACCAGCCCGAGGCGTCGGGCTTCCCGCCGCCACTCAGAATGAAGTGCCCGGTGACCAGCGCAGACGTCCCGCCCTCGAGTACCCGCACCACCACCTGCTCGAAGCGGAGTTGCTGCAGCGGCTTGCCGTCTTTCCAGAAACTCTGCTCGAGCGCCGACTTGATCCGGTCACGCCCGTAGAACGGACCGGTGCGCGACATCATCGCGGCTGAGTCGGCGTAGGGGGAAATGTGGCCCTGGATGTCGCCCTGGTTCCATGCGCTGGCCATCTTGTCGAAGATCACGCGCAGCTCCTCCTCGGGGCCGGAGGCCGCCAGCAGGGGCGACGCGCAGCAAAGCGTGAGCAGGGTCAGGAGGGTGGTGCGCATACCGTTGAGCTCCGCGTGGAAGGTGGTACGAGCAGGGATGGCAGAAGGGGATTTCCTTTCAGTCGGCACCACTGACCGGACGAGTCTGACGGCTAAAACGATTCTGACCTGAGCGGCGGAAGGAGTGTGAACTCACGTGAGCAATACGCTTCAATTGATCGGCCGGTTGCTGTCGGTCCTGCTGGTCTGCGGGTTCGGCCGTTTGGCCGCGCAGTCCTCGACGCGTTCCGACGCAGCGAGTCAAGCGGCGGTTGCACCAGCCCTGATACGGGAGTTTCTCTCGAGGCGTTTCGCGATCACCGGCATCCGGCCGGTGCTGTTGCGATGTGCGTCCGGGCAGCGTACGTGGATTTCGGATTCACTGCTGCGCGGCTTGCAGCGGGAGCGACTGATCGCCCGTGGGGACACCGCTTGCGCTCATGGCGGACCAGCGTCCGTCGGAGGCCGGGCGGTCCCAGCCCTCTGGCTCGAAGCGATCAGCGTCTCGGGCGACTCTGCGACACTCCAATTTTCGCACGAAACGCCCCGCTGCATCGATAATCTGGAGACCGGATGGTTCGTGAGGAAGGAACGGTGGCGAGTGACGCAACTCGCGTTCGACACGCCTCGAATGACCGGGGGAGACTGCATTCCATTCACGAGCCGGTCGAATCGGTAGTAGTCGCGGAGGCTTCAGAGCCTAGTGCGCGGCTCATGCTTTCGAGCGACCCCGCCAGCATGTCGCCCTGAACGAAGTGAGGGGGCGGAACTATCACGTGAGATGATAGCTCCGCCCCCTCGCTTCGCTCAGGATGACCCGCGCTGCGCGCGGGTCACTTCAGGAAAAGCAGCTTCCGGTAGGTCGGCATCGGCCAGAGATCGTCGGCGACATGATTCTCGAGCGCGTCGACCGCCGTACGCAGCACCGCCATCGCCGGCCGGACCTTGGCCTTGATGTGCTGCGCGTGCTTCATCGGATCCTCGTCGTCGTGCGCGGCCGCTGTCTCGAGCGTCACCAGTGCCGAACGGGCATCGCTCACCAGGCCGACGAAGTGCTCGAGCGCCTTGACGCTGTCGGGGCAATCGATCCCGGCCGCCTCGGTGGTGGTCACCGCATCGGCGATCTCGGTCTGCTGCCGCAGCGCGGCAGGCAGGATCATCGTCCGCGCCATCGCGATCATCATCTCGGCCTCGATGGTGAGCTGCTTCACCCACTTCTCGAGCGCGATGTGGTAGCGCGATTCGACTTCGGCCTTGGTCAGCACGCCGTACTTCTTGAAGAGCTCGATGGTCTTCTTGGCCTTGAGCACCGGGAAGGCATCGAGCGAGTCGCGCATATGCGGCAGGCCGCGCTTCTCGGCCTCCTTGTGCCACGCCTCGTTGTAGCCGTCGCCGTCGAAGACGATCCGCTTGTGCTCCTTGAGGATCTTCTTGAGCACGGCGAGGACGGTAGCCTGCTGCTTCGCCGGTGTCGGGTTGTTGCCGGCGCCCTTCTCGAGCTCACCCGCGACGTAGTCGATTGATTCGGCGACGATGGTGTTGAGCACCGTGTTGGGCCAGGCAATGGAAGCGGTGGAGCCCACGGCTCGGAACTCGAATTTGTTGCCGGTGAAGGCGAACGGCGAGGTCCGATTGCGATCGCCCGAGTGCCGCGGGATCTGCGGCATCGTGCGAGCACCGAAGTCGATGGTGCCGCCCTGCAGCGTGCGCTTCGGCAGCCCCTGCTCGACCTGCGTCAGGATGTCGGAGAGCATGTCGCCGAGGAAGACCGAGATGATCGCTGGCGGGGCCTCGTTGGCGCCGAGACGGTGGTCGTTGCCGGCGGCGGCGATGCAGGCGCGGAGCAGGTCGGCGTGAATGTCGACGGCGCGAAGCACGGCGCAGAGACAGGTCAGGAACTGCATGTTGGTGTGGGTGTCATCCTGCGGGTCGAGCAGGTTGACGCCGGTCTCGGTCGCCATCGACCAGTTGTTGTGCTTGCCGCTGCCGTTGACCCCGGCAAAGGGCTTCTCGTGGAGCAACGCCTTGAGGCCGTGACGGTCGGCGACCCGGCGAAGGATCTCCATCAGCACCATCTGGTGGTCGCTGGCGATGTGCGATGTCTCAAAGAGCGGGGCAATCTCGTACTGACCCGGGGCGACCTCGTTGTGGCGGGTCTTCACCGGTACGCCAACCCGGAACAGCTCCTCCTCCGCGTCGGCCATATACGCCAGGACGCGAGCGGGGATGGCGCCGAAGTAGTGATCTTCCAGCTGCTGGCCCTTAGGCGGACGGGCGCCGAAGAGGGTACGCTCGCAGGTCACCAGGTCGGGGCGCTCGTAGAAGAGCTCGCGATCGACGAGGAAGTACTCTTGTTCGGGGCCGACGGTGGTGATGACGCGGGAGACGCCGGTGTCGGTGCCGAAGAACTTCAGGATCCGCATCGCCTGCTTGGAGAGGGCCTCCATCGAGCGAAGCAGCGGGATCTTGGTGTCGAGCGCCTCACCGGTCCAGGAGACGAAGCCGGTGGGGATGCAGAGGGTGATCGCCTTGCCGTTGCGATTGAGAAAGGCCGGCGAGGTCGGGTCCCAGGCGGTGTAGCCGCGGGCCTCGAAGGTCGCTCGCAGTCCGCCCGACGGGAACGACGACGCATCCGGCTCGCCCTGGGTCAGGTCGGTGCCGGAGAAGTTGTAGATCACCCCGCCCATCCCGTCGGGCGAGACCAGCGAGTCATGCTTCTCGGCGGTGAGGCCGGTCAGCGGCTGGAACCAGTGGGTGAAATGGGTGGCGCCGTTCTCGACGGCCCAGTCCTTCATCGTGGCCGCGACGATGTCGGCGATCTTGTTATCGAGCTGCTCCCCGTGGTCGATGGTACGAAGGAGCGACTTGTAGACCGCCTTCGGCAGCCGCTTCTGCATCACGGATCGGGAGAAGGTGTCGGTGCCGAAGAGTTCGTCGACACGGCCGGTCATTTGCGCCACGGTGGGATCCTTTGTCGAGAAGCGAGAAGCGAGAAGCGAGAAGTGATGGCACAACTTAGGGGGAGTGACCCACGTGGCAAGGTTTGGTTATGCGCCTAACTAAATGTGGTATTTCCCCTACACGGCGGGCTTTCCGCGCAGCTGTCGCCATGGCAACACATTTCATTACCCGGCTAACTAACTACTTGAGGCGTGGCAGTCTCGCTTCTCGCATCTCGCTTCTCGCTTCTCCCCGCGCTTCTCGCTTCTCGCGTCTCGCTTCTCGGTCAGGTAAGGTCCCGCCTCCAGCTGGCGTTTGTTCTCCGTGACCGACGCCCTTCGCCCCCTCGATACTGCCCCCTCGCTCCATGCCCTCCGGCAAGGCGACGGGGCGGCGCTGGCGGCGATCTACCGCGACCACGCCCCGGGGCTGCTGCGGACCCTGACCGGGATGCTGGGCGAGCGGAGCGAGGCGGAGGATGTGGTCCACGATCTCTTTGTCGGGCTCCCTGAGGCGATGTCGCGGTACCAGGAACGGGGGCAGTTCGGGGGATGGCTTCACCGGATTGCGGTCCGGATGGCGATATCAAAGCTCCGACGTCGGGGACGCAGGGGTGAGGTGGCGATCGAGGCCGCCGATGGGATGGGAAACCGGGCGGCCGGCGACGCGATCGCGACCCAGTTGACCGTGACGGCCGCCCTCGCCGCGCTGCCGGAATCCTTGCGCACCG
>JBDSMX010000098.1:0-14545 GCA_039915645.1 Gemmatimonadales bacterium
CACCGGCGCTGGTCGAACGCACCACCCGTCCGCCGAACCAGGTCGCCTTCATCGTCGGCACCCGGATTCGGACAATCGCGTTGGCGTGAAGCAGTGAATCGGTGCTGCTCCCCGTTGGCGCGAGGAGCGTGGCGAGGAGGATCGCGACATGGATCACTTTTTCTCCTTGGTTGCCGCGATCACCGTGATGCCACGTTCACGTTGCGCGCTCTTCCCGTCCGCCGTGACGGTCACAGTGAGGCGATAGTTACCCGCTTCGAGGCGCTGCAGTGCGAGCGACTTCCGCACGATGGTCACCGCCCCCGTTGCGCGGTCGCCGGTCTCGATTCGCACGGTGCGTTTTTTGGCCGGATCAAGCGGCGCGACTTCCAAGGTGGTGCGATAGTCCGCGCCGGCCGCGAGCCCGCGCACTTCGAACCCCAGTTCGACCGAGGCCTCGCTGGCCCAGACGTTCCCGGGATTGAGTGCAAAGGGCTGCCCCCCGAGCGCATAGGCCGGGCGAGAGCCTTCACGTCCAACCAGCACATCGCCGAGGGAAAGGGTTCCGCCCGCGTCAACGCGCACGCCACGCGCCAGAACCATCCCGCCCGCGGAGTCGGCATCCTGCCGCGCCGTCATTCCCACCTGCCACGAGCCGGCCGGCAACGTCGACTCGAAGACGCCGTTGAGTGAACTCCCCGCGCGAAGCGTGTCCGGGGCCACGAAGTTTCTGGTGGTGTCGATCGTTCGTGATACGCCAGTCGCGCCATCCCAGAGCGTGAGACGGAACTGCATCGGGTAGATCAGTCGACCGTCGGGGGTGCGCCCAGCGGGATGCAGGCGCTCGCCTGGGACGGCGAAGGTGGTGAGGATGCGCGCCGAGTTGTCGGCGGCACTTCCGAGGCCGAAGAATTGGGCGGCCAGCAGGAATGGATGCGGATAGCTCTGGGTGTACGAGTCGTGATTGCCGGCATTGGCGACATCCTCGCGCCCCGCCTGCAGGACGGCGGCCACCACTGGATCGCAGCTGACCGGTTTGGCGCGCGCTGGGGGTGCGACCAGCAGCTGGGCGATCCGGACGTAGGCCGGCGCGAGAGATGCCCGCGACAGGTAGAGCTCGGGCCGCAGCGGCAGGATGGTGACCAATGTTGTTGGCGCCGAGAGCCCGAGGGCGTCGCTGCCGGTGAAGTGGAGCACTCGCCAGCTGCCGTTGATCCAGTAGAGCCACGACTCATTCGACCGGATCCGTTCCTCCATCGCGAGGTCGGCCCGGTTGTTCTTCATGTAGGTGATGATTTCGTCGGCGGTCTGTCGGAACTGCTTGGATTGGAGATAGCCGTCCGGTAGCAGTCCCGCCGTCGCGTCCTGCGAGGCAATCGCTTCGCCAACCAGCGCTTCGAGATCGTTCGGCGTGTTGCCGCCGCGTCGTCGGCTCTTCGGTTCGCCGTGCCGAAGGTAGACCACGCCGCGATGATCGAGGAAGCGTTCGTCCCGCCGGATATCCTCCGAGTCGGCAGGCTCCTCCGCGATGATGTCGTCGAGTGACCAGCTGCCCGAGCCGATGCAGAGCCCCTGAATTGCTACGTCGAACTCGGCGCGCTTCATCTGGCTGCGACGCCCAGCCGAGAGCACGCGAAAATTCTCGCGGACGTAGTTCCAGCGGCGAAGGTGTTCGACCAGGCGTTCCCCCGATTCCCGGACGGCTTCGGCATCACGTCCGGCCCAGAATCGTTCGACCCACGGCGCCAGGGCCGAGTCCGGCGTGGCCCGCAGCAGGGTGACACTGTCCTTGTTGACGATCCAGCGAAAATCGAGCAGGTAGGCGGCTCGCCCGAGTGGCGATGGGCGTCGCAGGCCAGCGTAGTACGCATCCACGGCTTCGCTGCTGCGGCCAAGCGCCTGCAGCATGCGTGCGCGCTCGAGCTGAATCAGGGCGGCATCGCCGCCGAGCGCGAGCGAGCTGTCGAACATCGTGAGCGCGATGCGGTAGTCCTTGTCGCTCCGCGCGATGCGGCCGAGCACCAGAACCGCGCGCGGATCGGGGTGGGCACCGCGCGCATATCGCCGGACGCCCGCGGTGAAATCGCTCGCAGGGAGCCGATCCTCGGTCGCGAGCGCAAGCCGGAGGAAGAATTCCCGGGTGCGACCGAATTCGACGTCGCGATCGGCGGACTCGCGGAGCGCCCGCCAGATTCCAATGGCGTGACTCTCACCATCGTTGAGTCCGCCGGTCGCCTTGGGGGAGAAGTCTCGTTGCTCCTGTGCAAACAGGCCGCGCGCGATGTCGTATCGCGGCCAGGGCCAGTCTCCATGGCGAGCCGCGGCCTGGGCGAAGTCGAAGAGCGCCGCATCGAGATCGCCAACATCGTTTTTGAGTTCGCCACGGCGGAGCACGAAGGCCGCGTGGCGAACTTGTGAAATCGCGCTACCACTCCCTGCCTTGGAGGGCCCTTCGAGTGCAGCGAGTTCGACCACCGTACTCGCCCGTTGCAACGAATCTTCCCACGCACCCAGCGCGAGCCGCTCGGCGGGGGATTGTGCCTTGAGCGGCAACACCACGAGGGCCAGCAGCGACAGCAGGGGAACTGTGCGGCGACAGCCGATCATCGAAAACTCCGGTAGGGGGTTACCACTATTTCACGACCAGGATAGGGCGCTCCGATACAACCGAGCTTCCGCCACGGGTGACGGTCACGATGAGGCGATAGCTGCCGGGCTTCAGCTGCGTCAGTCCCACACTTCGCCTGACGGAGGTCGTCATCCCGGTGGAAATCCCGGTGGAGCCGAGGACGATGCTCTTGCCCGGGGTTCCTGGCATGGGCCGCAACTCGAGTGCCTCACGGTATTCGCTACCAGCCGCAAGACCGTAGATCTCGTAGTAGATCTCCACCGGTGATTGGGCCTTCCAGGTACCGAGCACATTCAACGGGAATGGCGTTCCGCCGGCTTGCCAGACCGGGCGTCCCGGCGCAATTCCGGTCACGAGATCGCTGATGGCGAGCGTGGTACCGGCGGGAATGTGCCGACTCCGGATTTCGGCGAACCCGCCCGCCGAATCGCGTTCCTGGCGAGCGAGCACGGATATATCCCACTCTCCCGGTTCGATTGGCACTTCGAAGAGTCCCGAGAGGAATTGATTCTTGCCGCCGGTGCCGTCTGCCGAGAAGCGACGCACGGTGTCGATCTGGAAGCGTGAGCCATCCTTGCGATTGAAGCCGGAGAGTCGGAAGCGGATATCGAATCCGAATCGCCCACTGTCGCGGGGAGAGGCTGTCAGCAGTTTGGTCGGTAGGGCAAAGGTGATCAATGCCCGGCCGTCCTGATCGCGTGCGCTACCTACGGCAAAGACGTTGAGCACGGCATCCCAGGGATGGGAGATCGGCGGCGAGTCGCTGTCGGTCGCCAGGCCGAGGGTCGCATCTTCGCGACTGATCTTGA
This sequence comes from Gemmatimonadales bacterium, assembly GCA_039915645.1. Lineage (GTDB taxonomy): Bacteria > Gemmatimonadota > Gemmatimonadetes > Gemmatimonadales > GWC2-71-9 > Palsa-1233. Next base: position 3,418 of record JBDSMX010000098.1, read on the forward strand.
TCGCCTTCTTCACCGCGCTGAGGCAGCTGACGGGCTCGATGCCGGTGTAGGTCCCGAGTTTTGCCGCGGCCTCGGCATACATGGGGGCCATTCGTCCCACGGCCAGCCACTCGTCGATCCAGTCAAGCGGGAGATAGCTGGTCAATGTCGTGGGCGCCTGCATGCCGAAGGCTTTGCTGCCGCGGAAGAAGAAGACGCGCCATTCCCCCTCGATCCAGTACATCCACGAGGTGGTGGCTGCGCGGCTCTCCGCCAGGGCGGCCGACTCCTGCTGTGACGGGCCGGGATTGTACGACAGCTGCGTTGTGACCGGGGTCGGGCCGACCTGTGAGGGGGCGGATGCGCCAGTGACCGAAAAGCGCTCGGTACGCCCGATCGGCTCACCGTGGCGTAGATAAATGAGGCCGCGGTGATCCAGCACCTGCTCGCGACCGCGAATATCGCTCGAATCGTGGGGCGGGGCCGCAGCCAGTCGCTGGTAGAGCTGGCTGTAGCTCGAGACACATGCACCGTGCCCCTCGAACCCGAACTCGACGCGGCTGTACATCGTCCTCCTCCACGGTGCCGTGACCCGGAAATTCGCATACGCCACGGCCCAGCGCCGAAGATGTTCATTCAGGCGCCCGTTGAGCGTTTTGGCCGAACGCATATCGCGAACGCCCCAGAATCTGGTCAGCCACGGCAGGAGCGAGTCGCTCGAGACGCGATCGAACGCGGCGAGTGAATCGGGGGGGAGGATCCAGGCGAGGTCGGTGCGGTAGGCGGTTCTTTCGGTCGCACTGGGGGACTTCAAGCCCTCCCAGTAGGCGGCGACCGCCGAAGTCGAGTCGCCAAGACTACGCAGCGAGCGCGCGCGTTCCAGTTGAAGGCGCCCGCGATCACCACCGAGTGCGAGGGCCTGGTCGAACGCCGCGACGGAACTGTCGAACTGGCGGCGGGCACGGTAGAGCCGACCAGCCACCAGCAGCAAATCGGCCTCGGGTGCTGGAGCCGCACGCATCCGGTCGAAGAGCTGTTGGGGAGTCGATGGGAGCTCGCGATCACCACCCGCTACCAGCAAGCGAAGGGCGAGCCGTCTCGCCTCCACCATGCTCACGTCGCGCGTGATTGCATCGCGCAGGTGCCGCCAGGTCGCTTCGGCGTGGGATTCTCCCTCCACCTGCCCATCCGAGCGGGTCGCGATATAGCCGCCGAAGTGCAGCACGGTCATCACCTTGGCGACGCCATACTCGGGCCAGGGCCAGCGCCGGTGCCGGACGCTTGCCTGGTCGAAATCGAAGAGTGCTTTTTCCAGCGCGCCTCGGTCGTGACCGAGCTCCCCGCGGCGAGCGGCGTAGAGGGCGCGACGCAACTGGCGCAACTCGCCGTCACCGGAGCGGGCATCGCCATCGAGCGCGGCGAGGTCGGCCACGGTGGCTGCGCGCTGCAGCGAGTCATCCCACGCCGCGAGCGCGAGGCGCTGGGCAGGCGACTGCGCGGCGAGTGGCAACGCCAGCAGACAGAGCAGCGACAACATCGGCAAAGCACGACGGCGCCAGGGCATCAGCATTTCCATGAACGGGGCATCGCTACTTCACGATCAATTGGCGGGACCGGGTGGATTCGGCCCGCGTGGCAAGGTCACGGACACGGACGACCACTCGAAACGCGCCCTTGCCGATTTCACGGAGCGCGAGGTCGCGACGCACGAGTGAAGTGGTCGACCTGGCCGTTTCCTTGAAGGTCAGTGTCACCTTCGGCGCATGCGAGGTGCCGTGGAGCTCCCAGATTTCGAGTCGCGTTTCGTACTGGCGGTCAGGGACCATGCCATCGACCTCATACGTCAGGATCGCCGCTTCGTTACGTCGCCACGCCCCGGTGGGATTGAGCGGAACGATCTCGCTGTTGCGGCGCCACTTGAGGCCGCTTTCCTCCCGACCAAGAATCGGGTCGCCGACGCGCAGCGTCTGGCCATCAAATGCCGCCACCGGGACCCCAAGAATGCGGATGCCGCCGCCACTGGTGTTGGCGGTGTCGTTCGCGACAATCGCCACGTCCCAGTTGCCCGGCGCGGCAGCAACCTCGAACCACGCAGCCAGCCACTCGCCTTCACCCAGCGTGCGTGGGACGTGCCAGCGCTGGATCGTGTCGAGAGTGCCGAGAATGCGCCCGTTGGCGGAGTCGCCGACGACGACTCGAATGTGCGCGACATATTCTCGCAGCGTGTCGCGAATCGCTCCCTTGGGCACCAGTCGATCGGCGGGAATTGCAACGACTGCGAGGACGCCGCCGCCAGGAATGCCGTACCCCTGCGCCAGCACTTCGAGATCTTTCCGGTACCGCAACGGATTCGCGTCGGTGCTCATCGCCGTCGTGGCGTCGCGGGCGCCCCGCTCGGCGAGATTTTGCGCCCGGATGCCCGAGACTTCCGCGATACAGAAGCCGGCATCGAGCCCGCACGGTGTCAACAGATCTCCCCCGCCGGGAAAGTTGCGGAGACGCTGCCCCGGGTTCGACGCTGAGTACTGTCCGAAATGGAGGATCAGCGGGCGGGTCGAGGAGGCGTAGGCCCAACTTTCATAGCGCAGCAGCGTGTCACTCCTCGACACAGCGCGATCCGTCACGTACTTCACCGACTTGTCGGGCGCACCATGGCGAAGGACCGTGAGCCCGCGGTCGTCGAGAATCCGGATCGCCTGAGGCCGCGGTGCTACGTTGATCAAACCATCGCGCATGCGAGGGATCGGAAGGAGCCCGTTGCCGGTGGGTTCGGTCTGCGGTTGCTGGCGGCTCGCGACTTCATCGAGAACGAAGCCCTCCATGTTGGCACTCCGGCTGCCGTTGAGCAGGTTGCTGCCGGTGCCGTCGCGATAGTCACGCAGCGCGACGCGGTACCGCCGGAAATGCTCGGCGAGTCGCTCGCCCGGGAGTCGTGCCGCAATCAAGTCTCGGCGCGCCCAAAAGGCCTTGAGCCACGCGGCGGCATCGGCCACCGGGAGTTGGCTGATCTGGGCAAACTCGGTGCTGTCGGCGATCCATTCGGCATCGGCAGCAAACTCGTCGAAGTCGTCCACACCCAGAATCAACGCGATGCCGCGTTGATAGTGGGTGTTGCCTCCGTCGCGGTCATCGTGCGCAAAGGCGACCTCGGCGGCAAGTCGTTCATAGCGCGCAGGCGAGGGAAGTGTACCGCCAAGTTGTGTCAGCAGGACGTCAACAGAATCAAGCGAGCCAACTTCGAGCTCGAGCTGGGCGTGTCGCGCGGCCACCTCCGCATCGAAAACGCCCGCGGCTCGACCGGCGCGCGCCATCCGCAACTCGGCTTCCGGAGTGGACCAGAGCATCGGGTACGGCGCGACGCGAATGAGTTCGCGGAGCGCGGGAGTGAAGCCGGAATCGGCCGCGATCGCGTCCAGCAGTGCCCGGATGGCGGGACGCCGATGCAGGCGCATTGCCTGGGTCCAGACCGTACCGATGCTCCCCGTTTCCGACAGCGCCGCGTCCTCGGCTCGCCAAACCGCATACTGCGCCCAGGGCCACTCCTTGCGATCGCGGCGCACGATCTCGAGCTCATCGCGACCATCGCGGCCATAACCGCGCGGCTTGCCGAGCGATGCCAGACGGGCATTGCGTAGCGCCTCGGCCACGGTCGCCAATTCGCGACCCGACAGTGGGGGCGGAGCAAAGCGGAGAATGGAGGCGACGTCGGAGTTGGCCCGGAGCGTGGAATCCCAGGTCGCGAGCGCGATCCGGTCGCCAGCAGATTGCGCGGGAGAGATGGTGGGAAAGCCGAGCAACAGCAGGAGCGCAGCAGGGCGCATGACGGGTCCAAAGGCCAGGGGGGACCGCGGGTGACGCTGAAGCTTATCGAATCCGAGGCAAAGAAGCTGTCATGGCGATACCGGTTCCCTGAGGGCCAATCAGGAACCGGGGTGCCTGAAGGCCGAGAATGCGGAACTTGCCGGACGCAAATTTGGCGGAAAGAATCCCGATACCGGCCCCCGCCAGGACGTCGCTAACCCAGTGGTCCGCCTCGGTCACCCGGCCCCATGCCGTGCCAGTGGCCAGGGCGTAGAGTCCGATACGGGCAAAGGTATTTCCCGTGGCGTCGCCGAGGGTCGTCGCCAGTGCAAATGCCGCCGAGCTGTGCCCCGATGGGAATGAGGCATGGCCGCTGAAGGGCGAGAAGTCGGAGGCATCAAGATTGGTGTCCTGATACGGGCGCCGTCTACCCGCCAGGAACTTCACCGGTTGCGTGAGCAGGTTCGCGACTACGATCGAGGCCGCGACTCGCCCTGCGGTTCGAGTGACCTGCGGCTTCCCGGCGAGCAAGCCGATCGCGGCGAGTCCCCCGGCGACCGGTCCGATCACCACGACCTCGCCAAATTTGCTGAGCGTGCGGGCCGTCTCACGCGAGCCTGCCGTGCCATGGCGCTTGACACCCCGCGCGATCTCCGCATCGAAGAACATCGTGAGGCCGACAATCCCCGCGCCGATTGCCACCGGCTGCCACCGGAGATCGGGGATCGTCCGATGCGGAACGTCCTGTCCGGCGATGCTGCGAACAGCGCCGAACAGGACGAGGAGAGCGACAACCGACCGACGGAGGCTCATTTTCCTTTTGGAAGGATCAGCCAGCGAACTTCGAGCAGTTCGCCATCGCCCGGCCGCTGCACCAGCAGCGAGTCGCCGCTCAGCAGGAGCGGGTGAACCTGCTTCCCGAGCGTGAAGCGGGCAGTGGGCACGCCGCTCTTCGAAATGGTCACGAACCGGAGCGAATCGCTCGAAGGCACCAAGGCCTGGGCGACGACCGCGCGTCCGTCCCGGCTGAGCAGGATCCCCGAGACGGCGGAGTAAGTCGCCGGCGTCCGTGCCACCATCGAATCAATGTCGACTGCGGGCACTCCGGCACCGACGATCGTCTTGCGTCGGGTGCTGATGGTAGCGCTATCGATTGGCGGTCCGGTGATATCGCTGGAGAGAGTCCACTCGACCTTGCCCGCCGGGTTGATGCGCTGGAACCAGAATCGTTCTGCGCTGCTCCAGACAAGCGCACCATCCTCGCCAAACGCGTAGACGGGCTGCGTCGGGAAAAGCGGCAGCGCGCTGCTGACGACGTCGCCCCTGAGGTGGAGCCATGGGAGCGGGTGCTTCAATGCGACCCGGCCCGCCGTGTCGCCAGCGGCGTTCAGCACCTTGAGTTGCAGGATCGCCGGCGCGGTATCGTTGACGGCAGAGATCTCCTGCAGCACCGGCAAGTTGCCCCCGAAGCCCCAGGCAAACATCCCGTTAGTGAGTGGTGGCAGCGGCTTCGAGTCGATGAATTTCCCTTGCGGGTCGTAACGCAGCATGCGACCGCTGTCGGCGTCGATCACGAGCATGCCGCCGCTCGCAGTGCCGGCAACGGCGGCCGGGTTGGAATAGCGCCCGGCGCCCTCGCCGAAGCCACCAACCACGATCCCGGTCGTGTCGCCTATGCGAAAGGCCGCAACTTGTCGGCCAGGTTCCCACACCACGAACCGATCAATCGCAACCCAGTTCGCGATCGCGGCCTGCAACGGACAATGCGACTTCCCATCCCCGAGGCAGACGCGGCCGCCCTCGCTCAGCGACACGAGCGGCAGTGCATCGAGCGTGGCCTGCGTTACGGTCGTGGTAGCGCCGGCGCCTTCGACCGGGGCGTCCTTGGCGGCGCCACCGCAGCCGGCGAGCAGCAGTGCGATGGTCAGGGCGGGGAACTGTGAAGCACGACGGATCATCGATGGGCCGGATGGAAGGGGTTCGGTACTGCCGTTGGAGATTAGCTGCTGAAGCGGAAAAGCATCAAGTCGCCATCCTGCACGACGTATTCCTTGCCCTCGGCCCGGGCCAGTCCCTGCTCGCGTGCTGGCTTCCAGCCTCCCACGCGCACGAACTCGGTGTAGGCCACCGTCTCGGCCCGGATGAAACCCTTCTCGAAGTCGGAATGAATCGCGCCGGCGGCCTCGGGACCCTTGGCTCCTTTCCGGATCGTCCAGGCGCGAACTTCTTTCTCGCCGGCGGTGAAGTAGCTCTGCAAGCCGAGGACGTGATAGGCCGCCCGGGCGAGCCGATCCAGTCCGGATTCGTGTACGCCGAGCTCTTCGAGGAATGCCGCGCGATCCTCGAGCGGGAGCTCGGCGAGTTCCGCCTCGACCTTGGCCGAGAAGATCACGATGTCTGCCGCCTCGTTGTCGGCCGCGACGGCACGACGAAGCGCCTCGACATGTTCGTTGCCGCTGGCGAGCTCATCCTCGCGCACGTTGGCGGCGTAGAGCACCGGCTTGGCGGTGAGCAGCGCGAATGACGTGTAGGTCGCGCGCTCTTCCTCGGTGGGAATGACAGTGCGCGCCATGCGGCCGGCCGCGAGTGCTTCGTTGAGCCGTTCGAGCAATCCCTTCTCGAGCTTGGAGTGGGCGTCGCCGGTGCGCGCCGCGCGGGTCGCCTTGTCGAGACGCTTCTCGACCGTGGCGAGATCGGCGAGGGCGAGCTCGGTGTTGATGATTTCGCGGTCCCGAGCGGGATCGACACCAACCATCACGTGCTGGATGTCGTCGTCGACAAAGCAGCGCACCACGTGCACGATGGCGTCGACTTCGCGGATGTTGGCAAGAAATTGATTGCCGAGTCCTTCACCCTGCGAGGCGCCCTTGACGAGTCCGGCGATGTCGAGGAACTGGACTGTCGCCGGAACAACCCGCTCCGGGTTGATCAGCTTGGCGATTTCCGCCAGCCGGTCATCGGGAACTTCGACCACCCCGGTGTTCGGCTCGATGGTGGCGAACGGGTAGTTCGCCACCAGTGCACCGGCCGACGTCAACGCATTGAAGAGCGTGGACTTGCCGACGTTGGGCAGTCCGACGATTCCGAGGGCGAGCACGATCTACCTGGCCAGCGAGGCGAACCACGGCGCGAACACCAGCGCCACGACGCAGGTCACCTTGATCAGGATCGAAATACCGGGGCCGGAGGTGTCCTTGAACGGATCGCCAACGGTGTCACCCACAACAGCTGCCTTGTGGGTGTCCGATCCCTTGCCGCCATAGTTGCCGGCTTCGATGAACTTCTTGGCGTTGTCCCACGCGCCACCCGCGTTGGCCATGAAGAGCGCGAGCAGCGCGCCGCTCACCGTAGTGCCGGCAAGCAGGCCACCCAGCGCATGCACGCCGAGGAGGCCCCCGACGGCGACCGGGGCGATGACCGCGAGCAGGCCCGGAGCCACCATCTCACGCAGCGCCGCCTTGGTGGCGATGTCGATGCAGCGTTCGGAATCTGCCGGGGCAGTGCCTTCCATCAGTCCCTTGATCTCGCGGAACTGGCGACGAACCTCTTCGACCACGGCGCCGGCCGCGCGACCTACCGCCGTCATCGTCATCGAGCCGACGAGGAAGGGAAGAATGGCGCCGAGGAAGAGGCCGATCACGACGGTCGGATTCAGGATGTCGAGCGAGAAGGGAACGCCGGTGCGCGCGGTGATCGCCGATGCGTATGCCGAAAAGAGTGCGAGCGCGGTGAGGACGGCGGAGCCGATCGCGAAGCCCTTGCCGATCGCTGCCGTGGTGTTGCCCAACGAGTCGAGCCGGTCGGTGATGCTGCGGACCTCGGGGCCGAGATGGCTCATCTCCGAGATGCCGCCGGCGTTGTCGGCGATCGGCCCGTAGGCGTCGACCGTCATCGTGACGCCGACCGTGCCAAGCATGCCAACGGCGGCGAGCGCGATGCCGTAGAGGCCGGTGGCCTGGTTCGCGATATAGACGGTGAGACAGAGAATCAGGATCGGAGCCGCAACCGACTGCATTCCGACCGCAAGGCCGGCGATGATGTTGGTGCCCGGGCCGGTCTTCGAGGCCTCGGCAATGCGACGAATCGGACCAGCCGCAGTGTAGTACTCGGTGACCAGACCGATCGCGAGGCCCGCCAGCGACCCGACGAGGATGGCCGTGAACGGCTTGCCGCCGGTGCCCGGGATCGAGACCTGGAACACCGTGGTGAGCCACCACGCAGCGCCGAGAAAGATCATTGCCGACAGCAATTGGACGTAGCGCAGCGCCCATTCCGGCGCCGAGTTCTTGAAGACCTTCATCGAGGCGATGCCGATGACCGATGCACCGAGGCCGGCAGTCGCGAGCGCGATCGGCAGGCCCACTGCGCTGATGCGCATCTCGGCCGGAATCACGATCGCGGTGGCGCCGATAGCAACGGAGGCAACGACCGCGTCGACGTAGCTCTCGAAGATGTCGGCACCCATGCCGGCGACGTCGCCGACATTGTCACCCACGTTGTCGGCAATGGTGGCCGGGTTGCGCGGATCGTCTTCGGGAATGCCGACCTCGACCTTGCCGACGAGGTCGGCGCCGACATCGGCCGCCTTGGTGTAAATCCCGCCGCCGATTCGAGCGAAGAGCGCAATCGAGGAGGCGCCCATCGCGAAGCCCGACATGATCTCGGCGAACATCGGGAAGCCGGCGGCCATCGCGCTGGCATCGCCGCTTGGCAGCGTCATGTTGACGACGACGCCGAGGCCGAGCAGGCCGAGGGACGCAACGGCGAGGCCCATGACCGCACCGCCGTCGAAGGCGATCTCGAGGGCGCGAGCGAGGCCATGAGTCCGTGCTGCCTCAGTGGTGCGCACGTTGGTCTTGGTGGCAGCGCGCATCCCGGCAAAGCCCGCGAGAGCGGAGCAGAAGCCGCCGAAGACGAACGCGGCACCGACACGCCACTGGACCATCCCTGCCAGCGCCGCCGCGACGACGCAGAGCACCGGGAGGAGCACCAGATACTGGCGACGGAGGAAGGCCATCGCCCCGCGCTGGATCAGGCCCGCGATTTCCTGCATCCGCGGCGTCCCGTCGGGCTGGCGCTTCAGGTAGAAGTAGAGCACCAGGGCGGCGATGAGGCCGGCGCCACCAAAGATCGGTGTCAGCGGGGCAAGATCGTACAGGGTCACGTGATGGTCCTGGTAATTAGGTCAAGCGATTGAAGTCATTCATGGCGCGTTCGATCCCGTACGCTACCCAGCATTCTACAGCCTCGGCCATCGTCGCCATCATCCCGTCGAGCGCGGTACGCTCGGCCGGAGTCAGCTTCCCGAGGACCCAGTCCGCCAGATCATCATACTCTGGCGGCTTGGCGCCGACACCGATCCGCAACCGGGCGTAATCCTGACGCCGGAGACCAGCCTCGATGCTCTTGAGTCCGTTATGCCCCCCCGGGGTGCCGGCGCCCCGGAGACGAAAGCGCCCCGGTGGGAGCGCGACGTCATCCACGAGCACCAGCAGGTCGCTGGCCGGATCCCAGGTGGGCGACCGGAGTGCGCGCAGGGCGTCCCCACTCCGGTTCATGTAAGTCATGGGCTTCACTACACGAACGGGGACGCCATGCAGCGTCCCCGTTGTCGCCACGGCCTCGTCGGCCTTGCGGAGGGGCCCGAGGCCCCACCGCGTGACCAGATGATCGACGAGCAGGAAACCGGCGTTGTGGCGGGTGCGCTCGTATTCCGGCCCGGGGTTGCCGAGCCCCACGATCGCCTTTGCCACTTACTCGCCAGCGGCCTCGGCCTCGTCGGCCTTGCCCTTCTTGATGACTTCCGGCGACGTCGTCGCATCGGCCGGTGCCGCGACGATCTCGGCACGTGCCTGGATCACCGAGACGATCGACACGTCGGCGTCGTTCATGATCTCGCCCTTGGCGATCGTGACGTCACGCACGTGCACCGCGTGGCCCACGCCCAGATGCGTCACATCGACGTCGATGTGTTCGGGGATGTCGGCCGGGAGCACCTTCACCGTGAGGCGATGGAGGTGATGGTCGAGGACGCCGCCGTGATTGCGGACGCCATCCGACGTGCCAACGATGTGGACCGGGACTTCGACGGTGATCGCTTCGGTCGCGACCACGGCGTAGAGATCGAGGTGGATCACGTCGGCGCGACGGACCGGGTTGCGCTGGACTTCACGCACCAGGGCCTTGACCGGCGATGCGCCATCGATGCTCACATCGACGAGGGCGGCCTCGCCACCGATCACGTCGAGGAGCTTGCCGAGCAGCTTGTGATCGACCGACAGCGAGCGAGCCGCAATGCCGTGGCCGTAGATCGTGGCGGGAACGCGTCCCTCACGACGGAGCGACCGTGCCGCTCCCTTACCCGATTCCGTTCGCGATGCTGCCGCGAGACTCACCTGTGCCATGTCCTGCCTCCGTCCTGATTCAGTCGAACAGTGCGCTGACCGACTGATCGCTGTGCGTGTAGCCGATCGCCTTCGCCAGAAGACCTGCGATCGAGAGCACTTTCAACTGCGGAAAGTGCCGCTCGGGCGGCAGGTTGATCGTATTCGTGACGGCGATTTCCGTCACAGGTGATTCCGACAATCGCTGAACTGCCGGACCCGACAGCAGCGCGTGTGTCGCACAGATGTAGATGTCCTTGGCTCCCAGCGCCTTGAGCGCGTGGACCGCCTCCGCCATCGTGCCACCCGTGTCAATCATGTCGTCGGAGAGAATGCAATTCTTCCCGGCGACGTCGCCAACCACATTCAACACTTCCGCCACATTCGGCCCGGTCCGGCGCTTGTCGATGATCGCCAGCGTGCCGTTGAGCCGCTTGGCAAAGCCACGCGCCATCTTGGCCGAGCCGACATCGGGCGCCACCACCACCAGGTCCGACAGATTCTTCTGCCGATAGTGGTTCACAAACACCGGCGCGGCGTAGAGGTGATCCACCGGCAGGTCGAAAAACCCCTGCAATTGGTGCTGGTGGAAGTCGATCGAGAGCACCCGATCCGCACCGGCCACCGAGACCATGTTCGCCATCAACTTGGCTGAGATCGCCACGCGGGGCTGATCCTTGCGGTCCTGCCGGGCATACCCGAAGTACGGAATGACCGCCGTGATCCGAGCCGCACTCGCGCGTCGCGCTGCGTCCATGAGGATCAACAGCTCCATCATGTTCTCGGCCGGCGGATTCGTCGAATTGATGACGTAGACGTCGCGGCCGCGGACGTTTTCATCGATTCGGACGAAGATCTCCCCGTCAGCGAAGCGCTTGAGCGTCACCTTGCACAGCTGGGTATCCAGCTGCTGGGCGATCTCCTCAGCGAGGGGTCGGTTGGCCGATCCACTCAACAGGAGCATA
>JBDSMX010000244.1:0-6910 GCA_039915645.1 Gemmatimonadales bacterium
CCCTGCCCCCGCTTACTTTTGGACCATGACTGATCACGAATACGACCCCGCCGAATACTCACCCCACCACGTCGAAGCCAAGTGGCGCGACCGCTGGCGCGAGCGCCGCACCAACGAGCCAGACCTCGATGGCGCGACCCGCCCGTTCTACAACCTGATGATGTTCCCCTACCCCTCCGCCGAGGGGTTGCACGTGGGTAACCTCTTTGCGTTCACGGGCGCGGACGTCTTCGGGCGCTTCAAGCGGCTGCAGGGGTTCCAGGTCTTCGAACCGATCGGTTTCGATGCCTTCGGGATTCACTCCGAAAACTTCGCGCTCAAGGTCGGCAAGCACCCGGCACAGCTGATTCCGAGCAACATCGCGAACTTCACCCGGCAGCTCACCCGGATGGGCGGGATGTTCGCGTGGGAGCACGTCCTCTCCACCACCGACCCGACCTACTACAAGTGGACCCAGTGGCTCTTCCTGCAGCTGCTCAAGCGCGGGCTGGCCTACAAGAAGAAGGGCGCCGTCAACTGGTGTCCCAACGACAAGACCGTGCTCTCCAACGAGCAGGTGGTCGGCGGGCAGTGTGAGCGCTGCGGTGCAGTGGTCGAACAGCGGGTGCTGGAACAGTGGTATTTCCGGATCACCGATTTCGCCGATCGCCTGCTCGCGAACCTCGACGACCCGACGCGAATGGACTGGTCGCCGAGCACGGTGCTGGCGCAGAAGAACTGGCTCGGTCGCTCCGAGGGCGCCGAGGTGCGCTTCGCCGTGGACGGTCACCCGGGCGTCGAGATCCCGGTCTACACCACCCGGCCCGATACCCTGTTCGGCGCGACCTTCCTGGTGCTCGCACCGGAACATCCGCTGGTCCAGCAACTGACCACACCGGCGCAGCAGGCGATGGTCGAGCGCTATCGCGCCGACGCCGGCGCCAAGGATCTGGTCGCTCGCAAGGTCGGCGACAAGGAGAAGTCTGGTGTCGCGCTCGGCGCCTTCGCGACGAACCCCGCCACCAACCAGCCGATCCCGATCTGGATCGCTGACTATGTGCTGATGGAGTACGGCACCGGCGCGATCATGGCCGTCCCCGGCCACGACGAGCGCGACTTCGCGTTCGCGACGAAGTACGCGCTGCCGATCGTGCGAGTCGTGGCTGAGGCTGGTGGCAGCGCAGATGCGCCACTCGCCGAAGCATTCGGCGATGTCGACTCCGGCACGATGGTCCATTCCGGACAGTTCGATGGCCTAGCGCCGCTCGCTGCCAAAGCCGCAATCACCAAGTGGCTGGAGACGGAAGGACGCGGCAAGGGCACCGTGCAATATCGGCTCTACGACTGGTGCATCTCGCGCCAGCGCTACTGGGGTCCGCCGATTCCGATCATCTACTGCGACGATTGCGGCGCGGTGCCGGTCCCCGAAGAGCAGCTGCCCGTGCTGCTCCCCGAGATCGAGGACTTCCGTCCCGACGATTCGGGAATCTCGCCGCTGGCGCGTCACAGCGAGTGGTATCACGTCCCTTGCCCCACCTGCGGCAAGCAGGGACGGCGCGAGACCGATGTGTCCGACACTTTCCTCGACTCGGCGTGGTATTTCCTGCGCTACCCGAGCACCGAGTTCAACGATCGGGCGTTCGATGCCGAGCGCACGAAGAAGTGGCTCCCGGTCACCAGCTACATCGGCGGCAATGAACACGCGGTGCTCCACCTGCTCTACTCGCGCTTCATCACGATGGTGCTGCACGATGCCGGCATGCTGCATTTCGACGAGCCGTTCCGCACCTTCCGGGCGCACGGGCTGATCATCAAGGACGGCACCAAGATGTCCAAGTCGAAGGGCAATGTGGTGGTGCCCGACGAGTACATCGACAAGTGGGGCGCCGACACCTTCCGCACCTACCTGATGTTCCTGGGTCCGTTCCAGGACGGCGGCGACTTCCGCGATTCCGGGATCAGTGGCCCGCGTCGCTTCCTCGACAAGGTCTGGGACCTGGTCACGGCCAGTGCCCATCCCGATTGTCGTGACGCCGAAATCCGGCGCGAGGTGCTGGTGAAGTGGCACCAGACCAAGAAGAAGGTCCGCGAGGAACTCGAGCAGCTGCGCTACAACACCGCCATCGCGGCGCTGATGGAGTTGATGAACGTCCTGCGTGAGCAGAATTGCGCCGAGCCGAAACTGGTGGGTGAGGTGGTGCAGATGCTGGCGCCGTTCGCGCCTCACTTCGCCGAAGAGTGCTGGGAGCGCCTCGGCCATACCGGATCAATCTTCGATTCGCGCTGGCCCGAGTTCAACGAAGCGCTCACCGTCGAGGACTCGGTCACCGTTGCGGTACAGGTCAACGGCAAGACGCGCGGGACGGTCACCCTGCCGCGTGATGCCGGTGAAGACGCGGCCCGCGCCGCGGCGATTGCCGATGCCGGCATCGCGAAGCATCTCGAGGGGAAGGAGTTCCGGAAAGTGATCTGGGTGCCGGGGCGGTTGCTCAACATCGTTGTTTGAAGATCCCTGTAAGGGTCGGGCATGCCCGACCCTTACGCGATTCTACCCACCACATCCCGGATTCATGACGAACCCCCCGCTCACTTTTGAATCGTTCCTCGCCGTCGACATCCGCGTCGGCCGCATCCTCTCCGCGAAGTTCAATCCGAAGGCGATCAAGCCCGCGTACCATCTGGTGCTCGATTTCGGCCCCGAACTGGGGCAGAAGGAATCGAGCGCGCAGCTCACGGTGCACTACACCGCAGAGGAACTTGTGGGACGCGAGGTCGTGGCGGTGGTGAACTTCGAGCCGAAGCGGATCGCCGGGGTGAAGAGCGAAGTGCTGGTGCTGGGAGTGCCCGATGCCGAGGGAGCGGTGGTGCTGCTGCAGCCCACCACCGCGGTGCCCCTCGGCGGACGTCTCTTCTAGCGGGGCGTTGGCGTCCCCTCAATCCGTGCCTTGAGCCGCTTCAGGTCCGACTCGTAAATCAATCGCAGCGCGCCCACCATCACCTTGCTGGCGCCTGACACGATCGCGCCTCCCATCTTGCTGCTGTCCTTGGTCACCGTGCCGACGGAGTCCATGAAGGGCGCCGAAAAGGTCGAGATCACCACAGTGGAATCCCCCTGCTGCACCAGGGAATCGCGCCGCATCATCAGCGTGCTCTTGACCTTGCCGGTGTCGGGACGCATCTCGAGCACCAGCAAGCGCGGCGCCGACACTTCCCTGACGACCCAATCCATGTTCTGGCGATTGCCGCCGATCTCGCGACCCGGATCGTCGAGGACGAGCGTGTCGCCGGCGACCAGCATCCCCTTGCCTATCGGCCGCGTCACCTTGGCCGAAGCGACCCACGCCGCCATCGAGTCGGGCGTTGCCAGCGACGCGAACACGCGATCGGGCGAACCGGCAATCGTCATCGTGAGCGTATCACCGGCGGCGGTCATCTTCTTGTAGCCGAAGTACGCGCCACCGACGATCACAATGGCCAGCACCGCGAGAATGCTCAGGATCCACTTCCACATGACTTACTCTCCGCCTCTGGTGGGGGTCGCCGTGCGGGCGCCGAACATCTGATCGAGCATCAGCAGTGCCGAAGCATCCTTGCCAGCCATCTTGAGCTGCTCGATCGCGGTCTGGGCACTTTTCTCTTCCTCGACCTGCTCATTGATGAACCACTGCAGCATCACCTGCGAGGCGTAGTCGTTCTCCTTGTTCGCCAGGGAGTAGAGCGCATTGATCGCCTTGGTGACCTTCTGCTCGTGCCCCAGCGCTGCCTCGAAAACCGAGATCGGGGTGGCGTAGTTGAGCTTGGGCTGCGCGATGGAGGCCAGTTCCACGGCCCCGCCCCGGTCGATCATATGGTCGAACAGCTTCATCGCGTGGACCCGCTCCTCCTCGCTCTGGAGTCGCATCCAGTTCGCCATCCCGGGGAGGGCAGCGGACTCGAAATGGGCGGCCATCGCCAGATAGGAATAGAAAGACGCCATCTCGAGATTGATCTGGGCGTTGAGGGCGTCCTGGACCTTCTTGGAAAGCATTGGAGGTTCGTCCGGTTGGGGTGCAACTTGAATCTACCTTGTCTGGATGCGCGTCCAGTCTCCCCACGCTGCGACCCTATTCGGGGGTACCGCATCCTAGTATGTGCCATGACTAGAGCAATGACGATGGACACCATGTCCCTGCCGAACGCCGAAGCCGTGGTCGCCCGTGCCAAACTGGGCGACCCCGTAGCTCTCGAGGCGCTGTATACCGCCTACAGCACCCCGGCCTACAACCTGGCCCGCCGCATCTGCCGAACCACGGAAGACGCCGAGGATGTGCTGCAAGAGACCTTCTTCGAGGTGTGTCGTAGTATTCGCAACTACCGTGGTGAGGGCTCCATCTGGGGCTGGATTCGCACGGTAACCTCGAGCAAGGCGCTGATGCGCCTCCGTCGCAACAAGTACCGCGACACCGACGACCTCACCGATGAGCTCGCCCCCTCCCGGGCCGGTTCACATGCCCTCCGGATGGATCTCGAGACGGCACTCGCCAAGCTCTCGGAGACCTCGAGGGCGGTGGTCTGGCTGCACGATGTCGAGGGGTACACCCACGAAGAGATCGCTGCCCAGATGGGCAAGACGGTCTCCTTCTCGAAGTCGCAGCTGGCCCGGGCGCATCAGCGCCTCCGCCTCTGGCTCGGCGAGGAGGCATTCGCATGAACACCGTGCATCTCTCGATGGAACAGTTGGTCGCCGTCCGCGACAGCGACCGGAGCGAGCCCGCGTACGCCGAAGGCCACCGCCATATCGCCGTGTGCGTGCAGTGTGCGGCCGAGCTTGAGCGGCTGCACCAGCGGACCGCACGGCTGCGTGCGCTCCCGACCCTCTCGCCCGCGCAGAATCAGTATCCCGCGGTCCGGACCCGGGTGCTCTGGGATCGCAAGCAGACGCGTCTCCGTCGCATCGCGGGCCTCACGCTCGCGGCGGCGGCGATGCTGGTAGTCACGGTGATCGGTCGCGATCTCCTGACACCAACACGACTCGACGCCGAGCAGCAGATCGCGAGCGCGATGACGTCGTCGCAGCAGCTCGAGCGCGCGCTCGTTCGCATCAACCCCGACGAACGGGTGATCGACGGTCGCACGGCCCAGCTGGTGATTCAACTCGAAGACCGGATCGCCGATCTCGACGATCAGCTCGCCCAGGCCGCCACCTTGCAGCGCGAAGCACGGTTGCGGCGGATGG
Organism: Gemmatimonadales bacterium; assembly: GCA_039915645.1. Classification (GTDB taxonomy): domain Bacteria; phylum Gemmatimonadota; class Gemmatimonadetes; order Gemmatimonadales; family GWC2-71-9; genus Palsa-1233. Next base: position 5,195 of record JBDSMX010000244.1, read on the forward strand.
TCGCACTCTGGCAGGAGCGAGTCGGCCTGATGAACGCCCTGGTGGACGTCCACGTCACCAAGGCCAGCAACGTGGACCTCTGAGTGGTCCATCTCTCGATTGGAGTGTGTCGCATGCGTGTGATTGGAATGCTCGGACTCGCGCTCTCCCTCGCCGTGCCGGCGATGGCGCAGGATACATCGGTAGTGGTTCGCGGGGTGAGCCGGAGTGGTTCCGGCTCGGCCGACACCACGATCATCATCCGTCGCCGTGGTCAGAATGATCAGGTGGTGCACGTGACCGGCAAGCTGAGCACCGAACTCCGCGCCAACCTGGAGCGTCAGCTTGATGAGTCGCGTCGAGCGATGGGTAACCTCAGCGCGACGAGTCGGATGGTCGAAGGGCAGCAGGTCGAGGCGCGTCGTGCGCTCGGCTCGCTCCGCGAATCCAACCGCGTGATGGAATCGCGGCAACTCGATCTCGCCCGCCGACAGGTCGAGGCGGCCGGCGAACTCAACAATGTGATGATTGCCCGCCCGACCATGCGGATGGACACGCTCCGGGTGCGCGAAATGCAGCGCGGAGCCGAAGTGAATGCTCGAGCCGCGCGTGATTTCGCCGGCCGGTCGATGCAGGTGTTCGCGGCCAAGCCGCGCATCGGCATCACCGTCGATATCCGCGCCCGTGACTCGGACCGCTACGGCGCCTATGTCAGCGCCGTGACGCCTGGTGGCCCCGCAGCGAAGGCCGGCATCCGTACTGCCGACATCATCATCAAGCTTGCCGGCAAGTCACTCACCGCCAACGACGACACCCCACGCGAAGAGGGCTCGTCCGCGCCGGGGCTCCGGCTGCTGCAGCTCGCGGCCGGGCTCGAGCCGGGCAAGCGAATCGAACTCGAGTACCGTCGCGGGAACGACAACCGGAAGACCTCGCTACTGCCGGCCGATGATGACGGTTGGTTCTATTCCATCGATGACGCTCCCGGTGGCGTCGCCATCGCTGGCCGCAATGGCGTGGCGCAGGGCGGCACCTTGACCTTCAGGGATGGGGCTCCGTCGAGCGGCCGGATGACGATGCTGCCCCGCACGGGCGGGGTCGGCGGGATGGTCGTCCCCAGTGAGGCCCCCGCCGAGGCGCGCTTCTTCGAGAACTTCGCCCGCGGCGCCACTGGCAACCGGGTCGCCATGATCTCGGCCTTCGGCGGCCCGTTGGCCGACCTCGAGCTCGCACCGCTGAACGAGAAGCTCGGCAGCTACTTCGGCGTCACCGAAGGGGTCCTGGTCATTGACGTTCCCGAGAAGGCCTCGCTCGGCCTGATCCCCGGCGACGTGATCACCGCCATCGACGGTCGCAAGGTCGGCACTCCGTCACAGCTCTTCCGGGTCCTTGCCACCTACGACAAGGGTGAGGAGTTCAAGATTCAGGTGACCCGCCAGCGCCGCTCGGAGACCATCGTCTCCAAGCAGCCCTAGCGAATCTCCAGGCGGAAACCGCAGGCGCCGTGTATGCGCGGCGCCAATCCCGGGAGTCGCCCTCCCGACGAAGACCAAGCCCCGCGGCCTCTCCCGCGGGGCTTGGTCTTTTTCACTACCAGCCGTCATCGCTTGCGAGACGAGTAAGCGAACCCTACCTTAATTACATGCCCAAGTTTCTTCGTCGCCCGGAATCACGCCCGGATGAGTTGCTCATCGCCGCCCTGGCCCGGTTCACCGAGGTTGGCTACACCGACGCCCG
>JBDSMX010000249.1:0-3689 GCA_039915645.1 Gemmatimonadales bacterium
GTCGCACGCGTGAAACGTGTCGAGGGGCCGGCTAGAGGAGGGCGTCGAGCCCCGCGGTTCGCAGCAGTCGAGCGTAGCGTCGATCGACGGCGAGGCCACGCCGATCAAACGGAAGGTCGGTCAACACCCGAATCAGCCGACCCGGGCGCAGGTAGTAGCCGCGCTCGACCCAATCCATCGCCTCATGCCACTCGCCGAGCTCGCCGTAGGCAATGATCAGGCGGTCGGAGAGTTGACGACTCCCCTGCGGATCCTTGAACGGGTCTTCCGTGGTGGTACGCTCGAGCAATTGCGCCAGCTCGACCCGCAGATCCTGTTCGCGCGTCGCCTCCCACCCGTCGCTCTCGAACACCTCTGCCAATTTCGCCAAGCGATCGTAGAGCCTGTGGGTGCCGAGCATCGTCCGTCGCGCGGCGAAGGCATCCTCGAAACGACCGCTGCGATGGCAGGCCATTTCGAGTCGTTCGGTGGCCTGCTCGTAGTTCGGCATCGCCCGCAGGGCCGCCTGCAGCGGCACGATCGCTTCGACATAACGACCGAGCGACATGAGAATGTCGGCCACGGCGATCTTCACATGCGAAGCCTCAGGTGCGAGCGCTTCGGCGGCCCGTACCTGCGCGAGGGCTTCGTCGAACTCACCGCGCATCTTGAGCCAGCAGCCATAGTGGCGGTGCGCCTTGGCGTCGTGTGGCGCGAGCTCGACCGCACGACGGAGATGCGTGCCGGCGCGCTCGAAATCATCTTCCCAGTAGAGCGCCGTCACGCCGAGGGACGCGTGCAGCTCGCCGATATTGTCGTCGATGCTGAGTGCCTTGAGCCGCAATTGCGTGGCGCGCGCGAACGCTAACTCTTCATCGTCGAAGCCACGAAAACCGCGGACGTGCACGACGTCGGAGAGCACTGTCAGCGCGTGGGCATTCGACTCATCGAGGGCCGCGGCGCGTTCGGCATAGACGAGCGCGATGTCGAGCACGCCGCGGGTTCCGGCACCGCCCTGCACCGCGCGGTTGAAGAGGTCGCTCGCCTGATGCGTCAGCCGCTCGCTCTCCGTGACGACGGCCGGCGCGCGCCTGGCGTCCGGCGCGACTGCTGGCACACTCGAGGTTGTCGCGGCAGCGCGTGGTGCCGAGAGCTGTGCCCCGATGTTGCGCAGCTCTTCCACCACGATGGCGGCGGATGCCGGCCGTTCCTCCGGTGACTTCGCGAGCAGGCGCGCGATGAGCGATTGCAGCCGAGCAGGATTGCCGGCGAGACGCTCGTCCAGTTTTGGAGCGGCGGTGATGTGCTGCGACAATACCGCCATGGAAGAACTGCCGACGAAAGGCGGCGTGCCGGTGAGGAGTTCCACCATCATGCAGCCGAGGGCGTAGAGGTCCGTGCGACCGTCGATGCCGGATTCGCCGAGTGCTTGCTCGGGGCTCATGTAGGCCACGGTGCCGATCGCCAGACCCATCTCGGTCACGGCGCTGGTGTGCCGTGTCACGTCGAGCGGGCGGGCAATGCCGAAGTCCGCCACGATCGCGCGGCCATCGCTGAGGAAGATGTTCTCGGGCTTGATGTCGCGATGGACGACACCCCTCGAGTGGGCGTACGACAATGCTTCCGCCACATCGCCACAGACGCGGACGATCTGGCCAAGCTCGCGGGTGTGCTCCAGCTCGATCAGCTGCCGGAGCGTCTCACCGACGATGCAGGGCATCACATAGAAGCGTCTGGTGGATGCCACTCCCGAGTCGAACAGCGGGACGATCCCCGGATGCACGAGTCTGGCGGTGAGTCGGATCTCGCGATCGAAGCGGGCCGCATCAACCGACGACGACGCCTCGGCGTTCAGCAGCTTGACCGCAACGGGCCGATCGAGGACGCGGTCGTGCGCACGGTAGACGGTCGCGCACCCACCACGCCCGAGCACCGTCTCAACATCGAAACGGTCGGCCAGGAGCATCCCGGGGGCGAGGTCGCCGAAGGCGTCAGTCACGGCCGAAACATGGCCTCCGATGGCTCATCGCGCCACGGCGATCAGGCGTCCGCTCTCAGCGCCCCTTCCAGCTGTTATCCCCGACCACCGCATCCATCCAGATCCCGCCATCAATCACTACCGACGTGATCGCCTTGGCGCCCTTCACAGTGATCCTGGCCTCCGCCTGATTCGCGCGCCAGACCGCCGACGTCTGGTGCAGCGTATCGACCGCGCCACCAGCACGTGTCACGATCAGGTCGAACGGTGCCGCCATCCCGCCGACATTCTTCACGGTCACCACCGATCCGGTCGCCCCCTTCTTGACGCTGCCAACGGCGAGGTCGATATAGCCGTTGGAAAAGAACCAGTTGCGCCAGAACCAATCGAGATTTTGCCCGCTCGCCGTGTTGAACGAGTTGAAGAAATCCCATGGCGTGGGATGCTTGCCGTGCCAGTTCTCGATATACGCATGCAACGCCTTCCTGAAGGCGACATCACCGAGCATGTCTTTCACGGCGAGATAGCCGAGGGCCGGCTTGCCGTAGGCATTGTTGCCGTAGGCCGCAAACTTGAGCATGTCGGCCGGCGTGATGATCGGCAGATCCTCGAGTGGGGAGGGATCGTTGATCCATCCGGCCACCCGGAACTGCTTGAACAGATCGGCCGCCTTCGTCTTCCCCATATCGGACTGGTTGATCAGGTACTCGAAGGTGGTGGCCCACCCCTCATCCATGAAGCCGTAGCGTGACTCGTTGATCCCCATATAGAACGGGAACCAGGTATGCGCGATCTCATGCGCAGCCACGAAGCGTGCGAACGAGGTGTCGGCGAAGGTGTTGTCGTTGACCATCATCGGATATTCCATATCCGCGATGCCCTGGAACACCGTCGTCTTCTCGTACGGGTAGGGCACCCCGGGCCAGTTGTTCGAGAACCAGTCGAGCGACTGCTTCGCGAACCTCACCATATGGCGGTAGTCGGCCGACGTGTCGACATACGCGGCCTGGACGCTCGCGCGCCGGCCACTTGAGCGATCGACGACCACGCTGCCGGCGTCCCAGGTGTAGTGGTCGCTCACGCCGAAAGCCATGTCGGGCACATTCGTCGCGGTGAAGTGCCACGAAAGGATCGAATCCTGGCGGGTGACGGCGCGATTCGCCATATCCGCCTTGGTCGCGACGTGAATGACTTCATCCGATCGCAGCGAGGCGTTGTACCGTTGCAGCGGATCAACCTGCAGCACCTGGTCGGCATTAGCCAGCGTGCCGGTACCCCAGACCACATAGTTCCGTGGTGCGCGGATGGTGACGTCGTAGTCGTTGAAGTCGCTGTAGAACTCCTGACTGTCGGTGAAGTCCATCCGGTCCCAGCCGTCGTAGTCGTCGTACACGGCGACTCGCGGATAGAAGTACGCCAGGAAGAGCGAGGTCGGGTCGAGCATGCCCTCGCGATTGCTCTGCCGCGCCAGCTCGACGTGCCAATCGAAGGCGAGGGTGATCGAGTCGTGGGGCATCAGCGGAGCAGGGAGTCGGACGCCGCGCCAGGTGGCCGGCCCGCCATCGTCGGGGCCCCATGGCACTGCGGTGCCGTTCGCGGCAAAGCGATCGATTTGCACGCCATCGGTCAGGTACTCGGGGGCAGCGCTGCCGGTGCGCGTGGCGCCCGGCTTGTGGATGTTCAAGAGCAGCTTGATATCGAGGCCGCGCAGCGTATCGGGGCTGTTGTTGAA
>JBDSMX010000001.1:0-10187 GCA_039915645.1 Gemmatimonadales bacterium
CATGCGCCAACAGGAGCACCGCAGTATCGCGGGCGCCAAAAAATGCGGCGAGGTGCAACGGAGACCAGCCGTCGGCCGAAAATCTTTCGGCGACCAGCGGGTCGGCATCCAACAATTCCTGAAGTCGTGCGACATCATCTACGGCTGCGGCCTCGAAGGCGTTTCGCGGCCACTGTTGTTCACGCAACCACCCGGTCGTCTCGCCGCTGCCGGCATAGAGGGCCGCAAGCAGGGGTGTTTCGCCGGAAGGCGCTTGGTGCATCAGCAATGTGGGGTCCGCGGCGACGAGCGATCGAACACGCTCCAAATCGTTCCGCCGACACGCGTCAAGCAGGTCGTCGAACATGCAAACCGGTGTAGGGGAAGCGGCGCCGACAGGCGCGACTCCCAATAAGAACGCTGATCGGACGAAAATCCGCTAGGGGGAGCCAAGACCCGAGAAGCGAGAGGCGAGAGGCGAGAAGCGGGGGGGGCCGGATCTCGTCCTGGGCGAAGTGGAAGGATCGCGCTTTCCGTCTCTCGCTTCTCGCCTCTCGCTTCTCGCTTCTCGATCAATGAACCACGGGCAACACCAGATGCGTCGGATTCAAGGCGCTCCGCTGGATCGCGTGCGTCGCCTTCTGGAAGTCCCCGGCCGTGGCCGCAAAGATGTTGGGCAGGTAGCGCTGCGGATTCCGGTCAATCACCGGGAACCAGCTGCTCTGGATCTGCACCATAATCCGGTGTCCCTTGCCGAAAGTGTACTCCTGGGTGTGCAGGTCGACGGTGAACTTCTCGACCTTGTTCGGTACCAATGCACGCGGCTTGGAGAAGGACTCCAGATAGCGCCCTCGGAGCACATCATTGGCGACCATCAGCTGGAAGCCCCCCATCTGGGGGCCGAGGGAGTCGGGGTAGACGTCGATGAGCTTCACGATCCAGTCCGCGTCACTGCCGGAGGTGGAGGCGAAGAGCTTGGCCGCAATTTCCCCGCTGATCGTCACCTCTCGATCGAGGACCCCGGTTTGCCAGCTGAGCACATCGGGGCGGCCGTCGACGAAGCGCTGATCCTCGAGCAGCCAGGTCCGCCAGAGCGAGCCGGGACCATAGGTCGGCTGGATCGGTCGCTTGCGATAGGGCACTGGATTGGCCGGGTCGGAGACGAACGAGTCCGCCGCCGCCCGCGCGCTGGGACGCGTGAAGGTGAGGGTGCCGTGCGGACCGAGATAGAGCGGCGTCGCCGTCACGCCCTCCTTTCGCGGGAACGCCGCGCTCGTCTCCCACCGATTCACGCCGCTGCGGAACAAGGTTGCTTCCGCGGGCGTGCAGCCGGTTCCGGTTTCCTTGAGATGGCACGCGAAGAACGGACGCTGGATTTCATTGCGGTACCAGTCGCCCGTGGCCGCACCGAAATCGATGGCGCCGAGCTTCTGGCCAGTGCCGCCCCAGCCACCATGATTCCACGGTCCCACCACCAAAAAGTTGAGATTCCTGCTGTCGTGTTTCTCCATTTCGCGGTAGATGGCGACCGGACCGTAGAAGTCTTCCTGGTCCCACCATCCCGCGACGTTGAGCGTCGGGACGGTGACCGGGTGATTCAGGTACGGCACCGCAGCCTGCTTCTGCCAGAACGCATCGAAGTCGGGATGGGCGGCGTAATCCGTCCAGGTCGGAATTTTTCCCTTGAAGAACTCCGGCTGGACCCGCGACAACGGTCCGAGGTCGAGATACCAGCTGTAGGTGTCAGCGCGGTTGAAGGGAAACTGCTCCGACTCCTTGCTGTGCTCCATCATGTACGCGTACTCGAAGCCGTACGCCAGCCGGAATGCGCCCTGGTGATGGAAGTCATCCCCCATCCACATGTCGGCCGGTGATGCCTGCGGCGATGCCGCACGGAAGGCGGGATGCGGATCCATCAGCGCCTGGACCGTGGTCCAGCCATCGTACGACACACCCAGCATCCCCACGCGGCCATTGTTGTTCGGCGTGCGATGCACCAGCCACTCCATCGTGTCCCAGGCATCACTCCCTTCGTCGATCGCCTTGGGGTCCTTGCGGTCACGTGGCGGCCGCTGCATCACGAAAACCCCTTCGCTGCCGTAGTGGCCGCGGAGGTCCTGGAAGGCGAAGGCATAGCCGTCGGTGGCGAGTTCCCGATACGATCCGCGGAAACGACCGTCGGCGCCATCGATGCCATAGGGCGTGCGAGTGAGGATGATCGGAAGTTTTCCGCTGCTCTGCTCCGGCACCCAGATCGAGGTGTGCAGCTTGATGCCGTCGCGCATCGCGACCATCGTGTCGACCAGCTTGACGTAGCGCGGAGCAACCGGAGGCGTCACCTGAGCTCGGGCCACCTGCCACGGCCCGAGCAGCGAGCCGATCAGTACGAGGCCTGCCCTACAGTCCCACCGACGATGGCGCATCGAGAACCTCTCTGACTCGTTCCGCGAGTTCTCGCGGGGTGAACGGCTTCTGCAGGAAGGCGAGCTCGCCTCCGCGCAGGCCGAAGCGATTGAGTTCGTCACCGGTATAGCCCGAGATGAACAGCACCCGCATATGAGGATACGTCCGGCGCATCGCTTCGGCGAGTTGCGGTCCGCTTTCGCCCGGCATGATCACGTCCGTCACCAGCAGTGCCGGCGCACCTCCGACATTGATCGCCCGCCGTGCCTGCTCGGCATCGGCCGCAGTCTCGATCTGGTAGCCGAGTCGTTCGAGGATCCGGCGCGCCACGTCGCGCAGCGCCGGTTCGTCCTCGACCACCAGGACCCGCTCGCGTCCACCAGGAGTTTGGGAGAGCGCCGTTTGGGTCGCCACCTGCGGCTCGACCACCGCGCGATCGGTCGCCGGCAGCCAGATAGTCATCCGGGTGCCGCCCTCGGGCTGCGAGACCACGGTGATCCCGCCGCGATGCTGTTCGAGGATGCTCAGCGTGGTCGCGAGTCCGAGTCCGGTACCCTTGCCAGCCGGTTTGGTGGTGAAGAACGGCTCAAAGAGGCGCGCGCGCGTCGCCTCGTCCATCCCGGCGCCACTATCCGCGAATTCGAGCACCACGTAGCGGCCAGCGGGGGCCGGGAGATAGGGCGAATCGAGTGGTGTGGCGAGCGCTTCGCTGCGCAGCGTGAGCTCGAGTGTTCCTCCGCGCGGCATCGCGTCCCGCGCATTGAGCGCGAGGTTGAGAATCACCTGCGTCAATTGGTTCGGATCGCCGAGGACACGTGGAATCACTCCACTGCTCCGGAGCTCGACACGAATCGCTCCCTCGGCGAGGCGTTCGAACATTCTCAGCGTTTCCCGAAGCAGCAACTCGAGGTCGACCGGTCGCGGTGCCAGCACCTGTTGTCGCGAAAAGGCGAGCAACTGCCCGGTGAGCCCGGCGGCGCGCCCCGCGGCCTGCCGGATGGTGAGCAGATCCTCGTGGTTGTCGTGGCCCTCGCGGGAGGCGTCCAGCAAGATTTCGGTGGAGGCGAGGATCGTCGTCAGCAGGTTGTTGAAGTCGTGCGCTACACCGCCGGCGAGTCGACCGACCACTTCCATCTTCTGGGCCTGCCGGAGCTGCAGCTCGAGATGAGTGCGCTCGGTGAGGTCGCGCGTGGAGAGCACGATGCCGCCGACCCCAGGCTCGGCCCGCAGATCGGTCGCCACCGTTTCCATCGGACGCCACGAGCCATCGGTGTGCAGCATCCGCCACATCTGCGTGAGCGATCCCTTGCCGGCTTCGATCCGCGCCACGAACGCCCGGGCGCCGTCGAAGTCCTCGGGATGCAGCAGGATGCTCAATGGCTTTCCCATCACCGCCTCGGCCGGGGTACCGAGTACGGCGAAAACGCTTGGTGATGCGAACGAGATCATGAGATCGCCATCGCACACCAGGATCATGTCCGAGGAGTGTCGCACCAGCGCTGCGACACGGGCCTCACCGCGGCGCTCCGCCTGGTCGGCAAGGAGCGTGCGGTTCTGGCGCGCGGTGAGCGCCTGCCGCACCAGCAGCAGCACGGTGAGGCCGATGACCGCGAAGGCAAGCGGCGACGAGATCGTGCTCGAGTGCCGGAGCGAACTCGCCAGCAAGACCAGCGTCACGCCACCGGCGGCGACCAGCGGCAGGGGTGAGAACGGTTCGGCGAGTTCGGTGTCGGACTGTGGCTCGACTCGCGGCCCGGGCCGTGTGTAGGCGTACGCGGCAACGGCAAAGAGCGTGTAGGCCACGACATAGATGCATTCGGAAATCGCCTGCAGTCCCGTCTCGCCCGAGCCATAGTACGCCAGTTGATAGAGCGAGTCGGCCACCACGTAGGCCACGACCGCTGCGCTGAGCAGTCGGAACGCGCGGCGATGGCCCGCCGGGCCCCCGGCGAGGACAATCGTGTTGAGGGTGATCAGCAGCGCGAGGTCGAGGAAGGGATAGACCACCGTCACGACGAAATCGAGCAGGGGTTTCGGCGTGCGGGTCGTGGGCACGATGACGAAGAGCCAGATCAGGATCGTCGCGGCAACGAAGGCGGTGGCACTGTCGACCACCAGCTTCCATCGCTGATACGTCGCGCCCTGCCGTCGCGGCAGCCGCCAGAGGCCGGCCGCGATCCCGAGATACGCAAGGATGTAGATCGGGTCGCCCGGGTTGGCCGCCCCTTCCGGGACTCCCAGCACCTTGTGGACGTACAGATAGGTCGCCATGCCGGCGGCCATTCCGGCGAGTGCACCCGCGATGATCCGGAGTGCGGATCGCGTGGCGGCATCCTGATGTGCGGCAGTAGCGGCACGCACGAAAAGCCAGATGCTGATTCCCACGAGCGGCAGATAGGCGAGATCCTTCCGCACCACAACGCTGATCGCCGCGGGGATCGTGTTCGGAAGGAGCAGGCACGCGACGAAGACGAGCGCGTACGTTCCGGCGAGAACGAGGGGCGCGCTCGCCCGCGGAGCGGGGTGGCTCATGGGCGCGGGAACACGGCCCCGCGCGCCGGCTCGAGCCGGGCCGTGAAGTGTCGCAGCGCCGATGGCTGCTCGACGATGCGCATCCCTTGCACCTCGCCACGACGCTCGTGTACGTGCAACAGCACTTCGGCGAGATAGTCGACGTGGCTCTGGGTGTATACCCTGCGCGGGAAGGCGAGCCGCACCAGTTCCATCGCGGCGGGCTTCTCGCTGCCGTCAGGCTGTTGTCCGAACATCACCGAGCCGATCTCGACCGAACGGATGCCGCCGACGAGATACAGCGCGCACGAGAGCGCCCACGCCGGATACTCGGTGACCGGAATGTGCGGCAGCATCGCCTTGGCATCGATGTAGAGCGCGTGGCCGCCAGACGGCGTGACCATTGGAATGCCGGCCTTCGCCAGCCGTTCGGCGAGGTATTCCACCGACCGGATTCGGTAGCGGAGATAGTCCTCGTCGAGCGCCTCATCAAGGCCGATCGCGATCGCTTCGAGGTCGTAGCCCGCAAGTCCGCCGTAGGTGACGAACCCTTCGGTGAGGATCAGGTTGTTCTTGCACCGCCGGGCGAGGTCATCGTTGTTGAGCGCAAGGAAGCCGCCGATGTTCGCCATGCCATCCTTCTTGGCACTCATCGTCGCCCCGTCGACCTCCGCAAACATCGCCTCGGCAATTTCACGCGGCGTCTTGTCGGCCCATCCGGCTTCGCGCTGCTTGATGAACCAGGCATTCTCCGCGAAACGACAGGCATCAAGAATGAACGGTACGCCGTGCTTCTTGCAGATGGCGCGGGCGCCGCGCAAGTTGGCGAGTGACACCGGCTGACCACCACCGGAATTGTTGGTCACCGTCATCATCACCAGCGGCACCTTGCCGGGATTGTCCTCGAGCACCCGGTCGAGTGCGACGAGATCCATGTCGCCCTTGAACGGATGCGAGACGCCGGGCTCGCGGCCCTGGATGCTCGGCAAATCAAGCGCCGTGGCGCCACGCGCCTCGATGTTGGCGCGGGTGGTGTCGAAGTGCGTGTTGTTGGGCACGATGTCGCCGGCTTGCACCGCCGTGCCGAACAGGATCCGCTCGGCGGCACGGCCCTGATGCGTCGGGATCACGTGCCGGAGCCTGGTGATCCGCTGGACGGCGGCCTCGAAGCGATACCACGAATCGGCGCCGGCATAGCTCTCGTCGCCCATCATCATTCCGGCCCACTGCCGCGACGACATCGCGCCGGTGCCCGAATCGGTGAGCAGGTCGATCAACACATCCTGCGCCCGCAGCAGGAAGAGATTGTAGTGCGCGGCGCGCAGCGCCACGTCACGCTCGTCGGGAGTGGTCTGACGGATCGGCTCGACGCTCTTGATCCGGAACGGCTCGATGATGGTACGGGGCTCGAACATTCAGCTCGTCGCGGCGCGTCGGCGCCAGAAAAGGAAGACCGGCACGCCGAGCAGCAACAGCGCGGCGCCACGGATGGCATTCTGCGGGTTGGATGTCACCGACCCGACGACAACATAGACCGCCGACGCGATGAAGATCAGGGTGCTCACCGGGTGCAACGGAGTTGCGGCCTTCACTGGCACGCCCCCATCGCGGCGTCGCAACACGAAGAGGGACGCGGCCGTGAGCCCGAAGAAGATCCAGTCACCGAACACCACATAGTCGAGCAGCTCGCCGTAGTGCTTGGAGAAGAGCAACCCGATCGCCCAGGCGCCCTGCAGTACGATGGCGGCAACCGGGGTGCGCCAGGTGGGATGCAGCTTCGCGAACGACGCGAAGAAGAGTCCGTCGCGCGCCATCGCCTGGTAGACTCGTGGCGAGACCAGGATCACCAGGTTCAGGAAGCCGAAGGTCGAGGCCACGATCCCGGCGGCAATCAGCCGTCGTCCCGCTTCACCCGCAATGATCCCCATCGTCTCGGCGGCCGGCGCACTGCTGGCGGCGAGGCCGCTGATTCCGAGCGAGCGCAGGTAGGCCACGTTCACGAGCAGATAGGCCGCCACCACGATCAGCACACCCACCACCAGCGCCCGCGGCAGGTCGCGCTCGGGGGCCACCATCTCTTCGGCCACAAAGTTCGTCTGCTGCCATCCGCCGAACGCGAAGAGGACCGGCACCAGCGCGGCCCCCAACGTCAGGACAATCCCCGTCTGGGGAAGTGTCGGTGCCGCCATCGCCGCCTGAACCCCCTGTGGTGCCGCGAGCGCGGCAAGCACGAGGACGGCAATCGCGGCGAGCTTGAGAATGGTGAAGAGGTTCTGGGTCCAGGCCGCGGGACGGACGCCCCGGACATTGATGGCGGTAAGCAGGACAATCGCCCCGGCGGCCAGCGGTTGCTGGGCCGATTCGGGCCAGCCGAAGAGGGTTGCGGCATATCCGGCAAAGGTCATCGCCACCGCCGCGATCGCCCCGGTCGCCATCACCAGGAGGAGAGCCCAGGCATACATGAAGCCGGCGAGTGGACCGAACGCCTCCCGCAGATAGGCATATCCGCCGCCCGCACGAGGGCGCCGTTGGCCGAGCTCGGCGAAGACAAAGGCGCCGATCAGGGCGATGACCGCTCCCAATCCCCACGCCAGGTAGACCAGCGACGGAGTGCGGACAATCCGCGCCACTTCGGCGGGATTCCGGAAGATTCCCGAGCCGATGATCCCGCCGATGACCATCATGATCGCCGAGAAGAGCCCCAGTTGTCTGGCGTACCCGACGTCCTTCGTGGTGGTCATCAGCTGTGCTCCGGGAGAGGTGCGGGCGATATGCCGCCCCGGAGTGTCGCAACACGGTTTCCCGGGCGCAAGCGCGGCCCCTCCCCCCTGCCTCCCGCCGCGCTACTATTCCCGCCGATCCGCCGCCCGCTGGGCTGCGCGTTCCGAACCCTGGACCAGGTGACTCCGTCCGATGATGCGTTCCACTCTGCTTTGGCTCTCCCAGCGCCAGTCGATCTTCAACTTCGTCCGGAGCAATGGGTTGGCCAACAAGTTCGCGGCGCGCTTCGTCGCTGGCGAGACCATCGAGACGGCGGTGCGGGCCGCCGAGGAGCTCAAGGCCAAGGGAATCAGCGTCTCGCTTGATCTCCTGGGCGAGAGTGTTCACAACCCGGCCGAGGCGGGACAGGCCAGGGACATGTACATCACCATCCTGCGCCGGATGCAGGCGGCGGGTCTCGAGGTCAACGCCTCGATGAAGCCCACCCAGATGGGACTCGACATCGACGCCGAGCTCTGCGAGCAGAACGTCCGCGCCGTCCTCGATGTCGCCAAGGAGACCTCGGCCTTCGTCCGGCTCGACATGGAAGGGTCGGCGTACACCCAGCGGACGCTCGACTTCTTCGAGCAGAAGCTCTTTGCCGACTACGGTGCGCATACCGGCGTCGTGATCCAGGCCGCACTCCGCCGCTCGACCGACGACGTTGCCTCGCTGATCCGTCTCGGCGCCCGCGTTCGCCTCTGCAAGGGGGCCTATCTTGAGGCCGCGGATGTGGCCTATCCCGAAAAGAAGGACGTGGATGCGCACTACGTTCGTTTGATGCAGTCGCTGCTGACCAGCGGCAACTATCCCGGCATCGCCACCCACGATGAGGCGATCATCGCGCACGCCAAGCAGTTCGTGACCGAGCACGGCATTGCCCGCGATCGCTTCGAATTCCAGATGCTCCACGGCGTCCGGCGCGACTTGCAGGAAGCCCTGGTCAAGGAAGGCTACCGGATCCGGGTCTACATCCCGTTCGGCACCCAGTGGTATCCCTACCTGATGCGCCGGCTCGCCGAGCGTCCCGCCAACATCGTCTTCATTTTCGGCAACGTCGTGAAGGAAGCGATGCGCCGCACGTGAGCGAGTTCACGCTGGGCGGGTACATGGCCGCTCACGATCGCGCGGCGGCATTTTCGGGAAGCGATGGCCAGGCCTACTCGGTGGCGCTCCTGGTGGAAGACGAAGCCGACGACCGAGGCCGCTTCGGCGGTGCCCTCCTCTTTGTGCGCTGGACGCCTTCGGGCGATGCGCCGGTCGGTCACCTCGAGTCCGACTTCCTCGTCTGGGGCAAGACACCGGACGACGCCCGCGAACGCCTCGGCGCCCTCTCACTCTATGATGTGAAAGCCGCACTCGACGAGCTGGTTGCCAATGGCCGCCCGGAGGAGTTTTGAGCGAGCTCGTGGCGGTCGTGCTCGAACGTGAGGGCGGCAGCTATCGGGTGCTGGTCGATGGCATCGAACGCGTGGCGATTCTGCGCGGCAAGGCCAAGCGTGCCGAGGAACGTGCGGTGGCGGGCGATCGCGTCCGCCTCGATCCCGCAACACTGGCCGACGATGTCGTCGCGATCGACGCGGTCGAGCCGCGGACATCGATCATGGAACGGCGCGTCCCCGGAGGCCGTGGAACCCGGCCGGTCGCGGCCAATGTAGATCAGGTCCTCGTGGTCACAGCGGCAAAAGATCCCGACCCGATTCTGCAGTTGATCGATCGCCTCCTGGTCGTGGCCGAAGCGAACGATCTTTCGGCCTCCGTCATCGTCAACAAGGTCGACCTCGGCAGTGCCGATGGCATCGTGCAGCACCTCAGCAAGGCGGGCTACCCGGTGATTGCTGCCGCCGCAAAGCGCGGCGACGGACTCGAACAGTTGCGCGCAGCGCTCGTCGGCAAGGTGTCGGTGCTCACCGGTCCCAGTGGAGCAGGGAAGTCATCCTTGCTCAATGCCCTGGAACCGGGACTGGGGCTGCGTGTAGGAGAGATCTCGAAGAAGGTGCGGCGCGGAACTCATACCACCGTGTCCGCCGTGATGATTCCACTGGTGCAGGGCGGCTTCGTCGTCGATACGCCGGGATTCAGCGAGGTCGGGATCTGGGCGCTGCACCGCGACCAGGTCGACCAGTGCTTCCCTGAATTTCTGGCGGTGCTGGGCGACTGTCGCTTTGGCGACTGTACCCATCGCACCGAGCCGGGATGCGCGGTCCGCGCACTCGTCGATGCCGATGGTGTGCCGGCCGAGCGCTACGCGTCGTACCTCGCGATCCGCGCCGAACTCGAGGCGATCCCCGAAGACTGGGAATGAGTCACTCCGAGCGTAGCGAAGGAGTCCCGTACCGTGCGATGGAGTCCTACGGCTGCCCCTTCACCGTGTTATCCAGCGCGGCCCCGACCCGGCATTCGCCTGCCCCTTCCTTGCCAGCGAGTGCGCACGCCTTGGCGCGACCATCCAGATCCACCGAGTGCAGCACCGAAATCTGCTGCCCCACGGCCACGTAGCACTGGGTCCGATTCGCGCCTTCCGGAATCTCGCG
>JBDSMX010000035.1:0-4335 GCA_039915645.1 Gemmatimonadales bacterium
CGTGATCCTCGAGCACGAACTGTGACGTGACCGGTGCTCCGGCGTACAGCGACGCGGGGGCGGCAAGCCGGAGCTGATCATCCGTCAGCGCCCGGATCGCGGCGGCGGCGGTATCGCTGTTGCGGCGCAGCAGCTCGACCGCGACATCCTTGCTGACATCGGCATTGTCCTTGGCGTGACCGGCGTTCATCGCATGGACGTCGGTCATCGTCACGCCGGTGATCGCGTTGCCGTCAGCGATCGCCTGGGCCAACTGGATCTCGATCGGATAGACGCTGGCAACGTGGTGGACGACGACGCCAACGGTGCGACCGTCGTGGGGGATCCTGGTCTTCCACTGGTCGTCGGTGAGCTTGCTGGCCAGGGCGATGAGCGCGCGGGCACCTGCTTCGAGACGGTCGGCAAGATTGTTGGCTGTGGTGCTCATTGCGAACTTCTCCGGTCTGGTCGTTGGGAACCGCGCGAGATGTTCTGCACGGTGGTGGTCTCTGGCTTCCTAGAACAGATGCGTACGAGTGCCGGCGCAGGCGACACGCGGCATGTCGGCCGTGCGCTCACCCTTCGAGGTGCGTGAACATCAAGGCCGAATTGAACGCTTCACCTGCCGGTCCAATAGTGTAGCCCGGGACGAGGCCGACCGTGCGGTAGCCGCGACGCCGATAGAAACTTTCCGGCGGCTCACCGTGACGGGTGTGGAGCACCAGCAGGGTCCTGCCGTGCCGTCGTGCTGTCGTGTGGAGGGCCTCGACCAGCGAGCCGCCAATGCTCTGACCCTGCAGCGCCGAGGCGACCATCAGTTTTTGCAGCTCCGCGCGGTGGCGGCCGTTCTGCCATGCCGGCATTGCCAGTTGCCCCGATCCCACCAGCCTGCCGCCCACAAACGCGGCGAGGAGGATGCGCGAACCATCGTTGAGCTCTTGTCGCAGCGCGAGCCAGTACTGTCGCGCCTCGACGGCCTCGAGTGGCGGCAGGAAGCCGAGTGACCCGCCGGCGTTGACGGCTTCGCGCAGCAACTCGGTGAGCGCGTGGAGGTAGACCGGAATGTCGACGGCCGCGAGTTGGCGCAGGGTGTGCTGCGCCGCGCGATCGAGCAGAGTGCTGGTCACGGCGGTGCCTCGGCGTCGTCGCTTCGCATCAGCGGAGCGGGAGTCCGGCAGGGACGGGCCAGAACGCCAGACCCAGCAGCAGGTTGAAGTCTGGCATGCGGATCGTGGTCGTCGGCGTCGGCGTCGCAATCTTGAGGAGCTGCGCTGGGGCGAACTGCTCGAGCACGCCACTCACATTCATGACCCAGAGGGAGCCATTCTTGTCGAACGCCAGGCCCACCGGATCGACAAGCGAGTTGTCATCCGTTCCCAGTACGATGCTGGTCGACGGCTGGGCGTGAGGCGCCAGCTGCGTCGGCGTGAGCCGGAAGACACGCTGATTGCCGGTGTTGGCGACCCAGAGGTTGCCGTAGGTGTCGAAGGCGAGGCCGGCCGGGTTCACCAATCTGGTGGCCGCGTCGTTCAGTACCACTTCGGGGGCGGGACTGCCGGACGTTCTCAGCTGGGCGGCGGAATACTTCTTCAGCGTGTTGCCCTGATTGTCACTGACCCAGAGACCGCCGGCGGCATCGAAGGCGAGTCCGGTCGGGCGGCCCGCGCCGGCAATCGTGATGCTCGGTGCCGGTGACCCGCTTGCTTCCAGCTGGCCCTCGTCAAAGCGTACCAGGGTACCGCTGCTGCGGTTGGCAACCCACAAGTGGTGACTCGCGTCGAAGGCGATTCCGGCGGGGTGGTCGAGTGAGCCCTGCGTCGCCGAGATCACGACGGATGCAGCACTACTCGTGGTCTGGCCGAGCCGTTCGGGCGAGAGGCGAATGAGCTTCGCGTCCTCCTGACTCGAGATCCAGAGCGAACCGGTCCGGTCAAACGCGATACCCAGCGACACGAACAGCTGGGCGCTGGTGGTCTTCAGCGACATCGTGGGGGCGTGATCGCCCGCAACCGCGAGGAGAGCGGGTGCGAACTGGAGGATGCCGGAAGGCACCCCGCTCACGGTCCAGAGACCGTCTCGCCCCGAAGGTGGCGGTGGGGGTGGCGGTGGCTGCATCGTGATCGGCTGGGAGTCGTCCGATCCGCAGGCGGCGGCAAGCGAGAGCAGTGTCAGGGTGACGATTCGACGGGCAGTGCTGTGCATCAGGGGGTAGCTCCGAAAGAGTGTTGTCCCTATCTGCGCCGGATGGGGGAGGGGAGCGACATGCGCCCTGTCTTGCGCCGACTCCCGATCCCGACCGAGATTGTCTCCATGCCCCGCCCCTGGTCGCATCGCCTCGTCGCGTCCTTCTTCGCCCTCTGGCTCTCGCTGGTGGGGCTCGAAGGGTCGCTGGCGCCGTGCCCGATGCATCAGATGGCCGAGCAGAGTGCCGATCCGTCGGCGATGCCTGGCATGGCGATGGGGTTGGCGTCAGGCGGTGCGGCAGCAACTCCCGACGGCAGCGGACATGAGGCCGAGCCGGGGCATCACTCCCATCGCTGCGGCTGCCCGGGAAGCGGGTGCGCCACTCCAGTTGGTGATCTTCCGACTGCCCTGCTCGCGATTCACGCGCGCTATCTCCAGGTCGAGGCGCCGCAGTTCAATCCGGCCGCCCGCGATCTGGTGCTTCCCGATTTCCTCCTCCCCTTTGCTACTGCTCCCCCGGACGGTTCGCTGAGCTGAGTCCCAACGCCTCCAGACGTGGTGTATCACACCGCGGTCCCATGGAGTGCGAGCTCACCTGCTGTTCGCCGATCTGTCGCTCCCGAATCCACGGGCGCGCATTCTGGCGAAGCAGGCGCGACCAAACCGTATTCTGGGGAGTTCTTCCATGCTGTTGCAGTTCCATGTCCGGACACCACGCTGCCAGGCGGCAGTCGCGGCGTTGCTGGTAATGAGCGCCACTGCCGCGCAGGCACAGGACCGTGCGTTTCCGCGCTCCGACACGACCGCGCGCAAGCTGGGGGAGCTGGTTGTTTCGGCGACCCGCTCGCAGACCACGCTCAACGAAATGGCGCTCCACGCCACCATCATCTCGCGAGCAGAACTTGCCAAGTCACCGGCGCAGACCGTCGATCAGCTGCTGCGCACCGTGCCGGGGATGAACCTTCCGGGGGCGCCGTTCTATGCCACCGATCCCACCGGACACCAGACCAAGCTGCGCGGAGTCTCGAACAGCAAGGTGTTGATGCTGCTCGATGGCGTGCCGATCCACGATCCCTTCTTCACCACGACCCAGTGGTTCAAGGTGCCGCTCTCGTCGATCGAACGCCTCGAGGTCATTCGTGGGGGAGCCTCGAGCACATGGGGCAACCTGGCCGTCGCCGGCGTGATCAACATCATCACGCGCAAGCCCACCGATAACAACGGGCTGGCGGATCTCTCCTATCAGTCGATGAACACCGTGAACGCCGCGCTGTCGAAGAATTTCGTGCTCGGCCACGGACTCGCGATTCGGCTCTCCGGCGACGTACTCAACACCGACGGCTACCAGACCACGCCCGGTGAGTTTCTCGCTACCGTGCCGGGGAAGGGGCCCTCCTCCGCCACCAACAGCAACCTTCGGCTCGCCGCGTATTACACGCCCAACTCTGAATTCGACGCCTTTTTCCGCCTGGGGTATCACCGGCAGGATCAAGACGTTGGCGGCTATGAATTCGGACGGAATCTGCAGAAGGGCCCCGATGGCGCTGCGGGATTCACTCGCCGATTCGGGGGAACCAACCGGGTCGACATGAAGGTTTGGGGGCAGCGCGTCTCGTTCGACAAGCAGAACGGCGCCGGGTGCTATCTGCTCAACGCGGGAACCTGCAACACCGCTGCGACCAGTTCGCCGCTGGTGCAGTATGCCAACTCCGACGACGTCAACCCGTATCGGGAGCTGGGTGCCTCGGTGATGATGTCGAGTGTCTTCAGTGGCTTTCCGGCCAACCTGCAGTTCGGGGCTGATTTCCGACGGATTTCGGGCGAGGATAGTGCCACCACCTACAACCGTCCGACCACGACCTCGAAGGCCAGCGCGACGATCAACCGCACCAACTACGGTCAAGGCACCCAGCAGTTCGTCGGCGGCTTCACCCAGTTCTCCATCTATCCCACCGCAAAATTGCAGGCCACGGTGGCGGTTCGATACGATCACTGGACCAACACCGATGGTGTGGCGCGGCTGACCAAGTACACCAACGGCGTACCCGCATCGCCGCTCGGTGGTGAGGTCGAGGATGGCAGCAAGGGTTCGTTCAACCCGAGCGTCACCGCGCGCTACCAGTTTTCGGGCAAGGTCGCGATCCGGGGTGCCGCCTACCGTGCCTTCCGCGC
>JBDSMX010000050.1:0-2767 GCA_039915645.1 Gemmatimonadales bacterium
GAAGGAGAGTTGCTTGCCCAGCGAGATCGCCTTGCCATCGACGAAGTAGTGGTCGGCGCCGCTGGCATCGCGAATGGTGAAGTCATCTCCCCACGACAGCAGCTTTTGTTGCATCAGATATTGCATCGGGTTGCACTACCTCCGTTCGGACGCCCTCCGCCAGAGCAGGAGCATCCGCTCGGCAATGGCAGCGTCACCGTAGAACTCCAGGACTCGATGTCGAGCAGTGGCACCGATCGCCTGAGCACGGGCGGGCTCGGCCACCAGTGCCTGCAGTGCGCGCGCAAGGGCGGGGCGGTCGTCTTCGGCGACCACGAGGCCGGCCTCGGCGACGACATCGGGAAGTGCGCCGCATCGGGAAACAATCGGTGCAATTCCGTGCGCCATCGCTTCGAGTATCACACTGCCGGTCGGCTCGACCCAGTGTGCCGTCGAGCGTGACGGTGCGACCAGCGCGTCAATACTCCCCCAGAACGGCCCCAGTGCCTCTCGCGAAAGTGCGCCGAGCCATTCGAGTCGACTCGACAGCCCGAGCCGCTGCGCCTGTGCCTCGAGTGCCTCCTGCGCCGAGCCGGTGCCGACGATGCGCAGCCGCCAGTCGCCGTAGGTCTCGCTCAAGGCATCGAGCAGCAGGTCGAGGCCCCGTTCCTTCATCACCCGACCGACAACGCCGAAAGTGATCGCGCCGTTGGGTACGCGAAGCAGGTGCGCCGCCGGAATGTTCACTCCGCCCGTGGGGATCACCGCGGTCGGCTTGTCGCTCGCGCCGTTGGCGAGGTGATCGAGCGCGGTACGGACGATGCCGCCGAGCGCGGCCGCGCCATCGCGAATGCGATTCGATTGCCAGCCGGCGGTCAGACCCTTCGGGCCGCCAACGCTCGAGGTGCCGACAAGGACATAGGGGATCTTGAGATCGCGAGCGGCAGCGGCGCCGGCTTCAGCGGTCGGCGTCCAGGGGTCGGCCGTGATATGGATCAGTTGCGGGCCCGCGTCGCGGACAGCCGTGCGAAGCGCCTTGCGAGACCAGCGCAGGTCCATCGGGTCGCCGGGCTCGCCTCGGGCGGCAACACGGACCAGCCGGATCTGGCCGTCGATCTCGGTCTCGCCCTCAGCCCGAGGCACCACCGGCTCGACGCCGAGGGAGGTCAGCGAGCGGAGGATGCCACGCGAGGGTGACTCGGGGGAGAGCAGGAGGACGCGCACGGGCCAAAGATGGCGATGTCGTCGCTAAGTTCCAGTCCATGCGGATTCTTCACCTCGCGAAGTACTACTGGCCGCGCTCCGGCGGGATGGAGCGCGTCGTCCAGGGACTCGCGGAAGGTGTGGCGGAGCGGGGCCACGAAGCGGAGGTCGTTGCGATCACCGCGTTCGGTGATCCGCCGCCGGGTCAGAAGCGACGTGCCTCGGTGACCCGGGCGTGGTCGTTCGCGCCGGTGGGCAGTCAGGAACTCGCCCCGACCTACATCGCGGCGGCCTGGCGCCGGGCCGATGTCATCCACCTGCATCACCCCAATTCGCTCGCCGACGTAGCCTACGCGCTGCGCTTCTCGCTGGCGCCGCTGGTCGTGACCCAGCACGCCGACTATCCCTCGTTCAAGTACAAGCTGCCCGCGCGCTATGTCCTCCACCGCGCAGAGGTCATCCTGGTGCCGAGCCGTGCCCATATCGCGCTCTGCGGGGAGCTGAAGGGATTCGAGCACAAGGTCGAGGTGATTCCATTCGGGATCGACGAGGAACGCTGGGAGCTGGTGCCTCCGCCACTGCCGGGGAACCCTCCGCGGGCGATCTTCATCGGCCGTTTGCTCCCATTCAAGGGAGTGGACTTCCTCCTGAGGGCGCTTGAGCAGGTCCCGGAGCTTCGACTTGATATCGTAGGGTCAGGTCCCGAGCTGCATCGGTTACAGACCCTCGCACGGGCCCTGGCCGTCGCCGACCGGGTTAAATGGTGGGGGGAGTACCCCGATGAGGACCTCCCTCGGCGGATGGCCGACGCGGATTTTCTGGTGCTGCCCTCGGTCACCGTGGAGGAGATGTTCGGCATGGTGCTCCTTGAGGCGATGGCAGCGGGGCGTCCAATCATCACCACGGCGGTGCCCTCCGGTGTCCGGGAAGTGAACCTTCCGGGGGTGACCGGTCTCGAGGTTCCCATCCGGGATGTCGAGGCGCTGGCCGACGCGATGCGGACCCTGGCGAACGATCCGGCGATGCGCGAGCGGATGGGGAGCGCGGGGCGGGGAAGGGTCCGTGAACGCTTCACCAAGGCAGCGATGACGACGGCCCACCTGGAAGTCTATCGGCGGGTGAGGAGTCCGAACCCACGGCTCAAGAAATAGGCTGAAAATCGGCCAAATTGATGGGGGTGGGGGTATCGCCTGGAAGGGGTGTGGAAAAGAAAGTACTTGAACGTTGCGTCGTAACTGTTTTGTTTACAATGAATTCGGCCCCGTAGCTCAGGTGGTTAGAGCAGCGGACTCATAATCTGAAGGTCGAGGGTTCGAACCCCTCCGGGGCCATCTTTTCCAGTTCAATTCGACCGCCTTTCGCGTTTTCAGGTTGGCTTCCGAGTGAATGCGCATGATCGCAAAAGCACACCAATCCAGATGACCCGGGAGCTCCCGGCAGAGGGGCTCCAGGTCGCTTAGGTACCCCCTAGCGGAACCATCCCCGACCCGATATCTTCTTCGGTGTCTATTCGGTGAGCGCAGTTGAGCACTCCCCGGATCGACCCCTCGAATGAAGCGCTCCAACGTTTGGGTTGTCTCAACCT
>JBDSMX010000155.1:0-3791 GCA_039915645.1 Gemmatimonadales bacterium
CGCGCAGCTCGAGGGTCCGCTTGGCGGTGCTGCGCACCAGATCGAGATCGTGGGTCGCCATCACCACCACGGTGCCCGCCGCATTGATGTCTTCGAGCAGCTGGAAGACGCCGCGAGTGGCTCGCTCGTCGAGGTTGCCGGTGGGTTCGTCGGCGAGGAGCACCGGCGGATCGTTGACCAGCGCCCGGGCGATCGCCACCCGCTGCTGCTCGCCGCCGGAGAGTTCGCGCGGAAACGACTCCGCCTTCTGGATCAGCCCGACCTGTGCCAGCGCTCGGGTGACCCGCGCGGGAATCACATCGGCGCGATGACCGGTCACCTCGAGGGCGAACGCGACGTTTTCGGCCGCGGTGCGGTCTTCGAGCAGCCGGAAGTCCTGGAACACGATGCCAAGCCGGCGGCGGAGTCGGGAGACCTCGTCGCGGCGTAGCGAGCCGATCGCGAAGCCGGACACGCGGACGTCACCCTCGTTGGGGCGCTCGTCACCATACATCAGCTTGAGCAGGGTGGACTTGCCGGCGCCAGAATGACCGGTGAGGAAGACGAACTCGCCGCGGCCGACGTGAAAGGACACGTCCTCAAGCGCGGCGCCGGTACCGTTGGGATACCGCTTGGAGACCTTTGTGAATCGGATCACGAACGGAAGGTAATCAGAGGGCACCCTCCAGATCGGCGATCAGGTCGCTCGCGTCCTCGCAGCCGCAGGAGAGGCGGAGGAAGCCATCGGGGATGCCGAGGGCCTCGCGCTCTTCGGGCGAGAGAGGCTTGTGCGACGTGAGCCGCGGTTCGGAGACCAGAGACTCCACGCCAGCGAGCGACGGCGCGTGGGTGATGACTTGCAGCTTGGAGAGGAAGCGCTGCGCACCGGCGGCGCCTCCGGGAACCACCAGCCCCACCATCCCGCCGAAACCGTCGAGCATCTTGGTCGCGACGGCATGATCCGGGTGTGACTTGAGCCCGGGGTAGTGCACCGCGCTGAACGCCTTGCTCTTCTCGGCCCACTCGGCCACGGCCATCCCGTTGGCGTTGGAGCGCTGAACCCGAAGCGCCATCGTCTTCATCCCGCGCTCGGTGAGCCAGGCGGCGTGCGGATCGATGCTCGGCCCCCACGACCGCATCAGCCGGGTGACTTCCTCGATCAGCGTCGCCTCGCCCGCGACGGCGCCCGCAATGACATCGGTGTGGCCGTTGAGGTACTTGGTCGCGCTGGTAATCACGATATCGGCGCCGTGTTCGAGCGGCCGGAAGTTGATCGGCGAGCAGAAGGTGGAGTCGACCAGCAGGGCGAGCCCGTGCTGATGGGTCACCTTGGCGATGGCCGGGATATCCACCACGCGCATCAGCGGGTTGGTGAGTGCCTCGACAAAGATTGCGCGGGTGTTCTTCTGGATCGCCTTGCGCCAGTCGCGCGGATGATCAGGATCGATATAAGTGATCGAGATCCCGTGGCGGATGAACTCGTTGTCGAAGAGCACCCGGGTCCCGCCATAGATCCATCGCGACGCGAGCAGGTGGTCGCCCGGTCGAAGCACCGCAAGATGCGCCAGCGCCGTCGCTGCCATCCCGCTGGCAAGGAAAATCGCACGCTCGGCGCCCTCGAGCAGGGCGTACTTCTTCGCGAGTTCGACCTGATTCGGATTGTTGCCGTAGCGAGTGTAGAGCACTTCGTCGTCGCTGCCGACCGGATTGCGGAAGGTGGTGCTCTGGTAAATCGGCGTGACGGCGGGAGCCCAATCGGGCCCCCGATGCGGGCGGCCGTGAATCGCGATGGTCGAGAGACCTGGGCGGCGGGGCGTCATGCGACGGCTCCGAGCTCGAAAGTGGCGTCGGGGTAGGCGAGCACACAGCGATGGCGCGCCAGATCCTGCAGCGCCTGGAGCGCACGCTCGGCGGGCCAGGCAAGCGAGTTCGCGATCGGAACCGCCTCGGTGCGACCGAACGAGAGCAGCGCCGCGAAAACAGCGTGACCGTCGTCGGTGACGGCGCCGAGCAGGCGCGGCAGCGTCGAGTCAGCGGCGACGATCACGACCGCGAGGCCGTGACAGTTGAGGGCGTGCTCGATCGCGTCGGCGTGTTCATCGCTCACGCCGCGCAACACGATGCGGGTGACCGGTAGGTGCTCGGCCGCGAGCAGCTTGGCTACGACTTCGTCGGCGCAGGAATAATCGAGAATGCGGACGGCGGAGAAATCGAGCTCGGCATCAAGACCCGGTGCGGCCTCAAGCGCGCGAATGACCCGTTCACGAATGGCCGCCCCTGTCGGTCGGGTGACAAGGTCGTGATACGGCGTCGTGATGGTCTCACGCAGCAACAGGTCGAGCCGGATCACTGCGCTCATTCTGCCGCCTCCGGACCGGGAAGAAAGACATTGACCTGCGAGCCGGGAAACCAGGCGAGCCCTTCGGTGCGCGGGGGTTCGTCGTCCCAGGGCGGGACGATCGCCACCCTGGCCGTGCCGCTGCGAATCGAGATCTTGCCCTGCCACCGCGCAAGATAGCGCTTGGTGCTGAGAAGTCCCTGACCGCGGCCCGGATCCCGGAAGCGGGAGATGTTGTGAATCAGCGCGGTCTCGATCGCCGCCCCGTCGTTCCACCGGTCGCCGGAGCGCTTGGCCTGAGTCGCCTCAAGTGAGCGACGGAAGCCGACACCGGCATCGCTCACGGCAATAACGGCCACCTTGCGACCAAGCCGCTTGCGGAACGAATACGCGTGCACCGCAACCCAGCCGCCCGCCCCGGCGTGCTCAACGATGTTCTGGCAGGTCTCCGACAGCGCCTGACTGAAGCCGCCGACGACACTCGCCGGATGGCCAAGCTCGTCCTTGAGAATATTGGTGAAGCGCTCGTTGATGCGGCCGATCACCGCGTGCACATCGAGGTGCTCACGGATCGGCGTCACCGGAATCAACACGTCGCTCTGCTCGTCGGCGCGCCGACGCGGCACCTTGCCGATCAATTCATAGTACTCGGCCGCGTGCTCAAGCAATCCCGCCTTGGCCCAATAGGACGTGACGTGATCGTTGGCGGGCAGGGTGAGTCGCGGCTTGTCAGCGCCGACATCAGCGAGGGCCTGGCCCAGCGTGAGCAGGGCGGTGAACCCGGCGGGCGACGACCACTCGGTCGCGTGCGCATCAACCAGGAGTCGCTCGGTCGGTGGCCAGACGCCAATCCCAGCCGCGAGCTGATCGAGCGAGCGATCGTCGAGCGCCTGGGGCACCGGGACGATCCGCATCAGGCGAGCACCAGTTCGCCGCGAAGATGGCGCGGCAGACCCCCGGCACCCCGGAAGGTGGCATTCCGCGCGGCGGCGCTGTTCGCCACCTGCAGCGCCGCTTCCACCGTGTCACCTGCGAGCAGGCGCGCGAAACAAGTGGCGCCGAAGACATCTCCGCAGCCGGTCGGATCGGTGGCATCCACATGAGGTGGAGCGAGCCGTTGCGTGGTGATGGCCGCCGATGCCAGCGCCGACTGCTGGGCATCTGCGCCGGCGATCTCGACCCGATCGCGGAGATCCCCGAAACCGGCGCGCGCGACGTAGACCACGCCACGCGGCCCGACGGTGACGTTCAGCAACGACACCCCTGCCGCGATGGCCTCTGCGGCGACAACCAGCGGATCGGCGGCGAGCTGCTGCATCTCTTCCTCGTTGAGCTGGACGATGTCGAAGAAGGAGAACCAGGTCGGAGCATTCGGGAGCGGCCGCAGCACCCGCACACCATCGCCTCCCATCCCCAGGAAGAGCGAATGCAGGTCAGCATAGATCGGCCCTTTGAAGCCGTGGCGCAATGCCTC
>JBDSMX010000144.1:0-14365 GCA_039915645.1 Gemmatimonadales bacterium
GTCAATGTCTCCACCAGTCTCAAGGCCGAGGCGGCGCTCGATCGCGGCGCAGCGGGGATCGTTGTGGTGACTTCGGATCTGGTGGTGCGCGCCAATCAGGCGGTGCGGCCCGTTACTGGGCTCGCACGCGACGCAACTTCTCCGGCGGTGGCGACGACGCTGCTGGTCGGGCCGGAGTCGGGCGCGCGTCTGGTTGCGCCAGCAGGTACTCTGGATGCCTTGCGTGCTGCCGCGCGCAGCAAGGCTTTCTCGCCGGTCGCGGTACCTGGGCGGCTGTCGATTCACTACGCGCCGCTGGCGACGCGCTTCACGACGTACAACGTTGTCGGCATCGTACCAGGCACCGATCCGAAGGGGCGCGACGAATACGTCATTGTTTCGGCGCACCACGATCACCTCGGCCGCGACACGACGCTCAAGGGCGACCAGATTTTCAATGGCGCGCTCGACAACGCCGGCGGCATCGCCCAGTTGCTCGAGATGGCGCGCTCGGCCGCGGCCGCACCTGCGCGGCGATCGGTGTTGTTCGTGGCCACGGCGGTGGAGGAGCTGGGCCTCCTCGGTGCCGAATGGTACGTGCGGCATCCGGTGGTCCCGCTGGCGAAGACGGCTGGCGTCATCAATCTCGATTTCATGACGCCCTGGGGACGCACGCGCGACGTGATCTCGATCGGCGACGGGATGAGCACGCTCGACACCCTCGTGCGCGACGCCGCGGCGGCGCAGTCGCGGGTGATGACGCGCGACCCGTATCCGGAACAGAACTTCTATGTGCGCTCCGACCACTATGCCTTCGCCAAAGCAGGCATTCCCGGGCTGTTTGTTGGATCGGGGATGGACTACATCGGCAAGCCGGCAGCGTGGGGAAAACAGCGTACCGATGCCTACCTCGCCCGCGAGTATCACCGCGTCAACGACGACGTGCGCGCCGATTGGGACTTGAGCGGCGCGGTCGAGGATGCGGCGCTGCTCGCCGATGTGGTGCGCCGGCTGGCGAACGACACTAACTGGCCCGCGTGGAGCGATCGAACGTCGACGGCGGCGTACCGCCGGGCGTTGAAGCGGCTGCGTGAAAATCCATGAGCGAGGCTCACCAATGACCGAACTCTCCCGCCGTGACTTCGTCGTCGCCGCCGGACTCGCCGTCCCGACACTGCACGGGATTCGCCCGGCAGTTGCCGTTGCCGGAAGCGACGACCGGATGGCGTGGTGGCGCGAGGCACGGTTCGGGCTCTTCCTGCACTGGGGGCTCTACTCGATCCTCGCGGGCAAGTGGAAGGATGATGCGCGCTGGGCGGAGTGGATTCGCAACAACGCACAGATTCCTGTCAAGGAGTACGATGAGCTGCTGAAGCAGTGGAACCCCACGGCGTTTGATCCGGACGAATGGGCCTCGCTCGCGAAGCGCGCCGGGATGAAGTACGCCGTGCTCACCACCAAGCATCATGATGGCTTCTGCCTCTGGGACTCACCGCTCGGTGATTTCGACGTGATGGCGACGCCCAGCCAGCGTGACATCTGCCGCGATCTGGCGAAGGCGCTGCGCAAGCGGGACATTCGCGTCGGCTGGTATCACTCGATCATGGACTGGCATCACCACGACTATCTCCCGCGTCGTGACTGGGAAGCCACCTCGCGCCCGGTGGGCGACGCGCGCTTCGATCGTTACGTGACCTATCTGCACACCCAGGTCGATGAGCTGCTCTCCAACTACGGTCCGATCGACATCCTCTGGTTCGATGGCCAGTGGGAAGCGACCTGGACAAACCGGGAAGCGCTCGCCCTCGAGGCACAGATCCGACTGAAAGCGCCGAAGCTGCTCATCAACAACCGGATCAACGGAGCGGGGACGCCGAAAGGGAAGGAGTTGGGCGACTTCGGCACCCCGGAGCAGAAGATTCCCGCGACCGGCCTTCCCGGCGAAGACTGGGAATCGTGCATCACGATGAACGACAACTGGGGCTTCAAGGCCGCCGACCAGAACTGGAAGTCGCCGCGGAAGCTCGTCGAGTTGCTGGTGGAGACTGCGTCGAAGGGCGGCAATCTCCTGCTGAATGTGGGCCCGATGAGTGATGGGCGTTTTCCGCCCGAGTCGGTGGCGAGATTGGAGGCCATCGGCGCCTGGATGCGCATCCACGGCAAGGCGATCTATGGCACCACCGCCTCGCGATTCGCCGAACCGAAGGGATTCCTCTCGACCACGGCCCCTGATCGGCAAATCCACCTCTTCGTGCTCGACTGGAAGGCAGGTCCGCTCGCCTTGCCTGGCCTGCAGAGTCGTCCTGGCAAGACAGTGCTCCTGGGGGCCAAGGAGGTCATCCTGCCAGTGGCCGTCAGCAACGGCGTGATGTCGGTGATGCTTCCCGAGGTCGCGCCGGACGTGCTGTTGCCGGTGATCACCCTCCGGTTCGACGAACCGCCACGGTTCGAGGTGGCGGGGAGCTAGTTGCTGCCGGGCGGGCGGGTGTGCAAAGAGCGGTGGCTCACCCGTCCCGTCAGCACACTCTCACTTCAGGTTCCGGAGTTTCCGATGGCCACCAATCGCAAGAAAGTTCCCGCTCCAAAGAAGTCGCCCGCCCGGCGCACTGCCTCGGCTGAAGCGGCGACGCCACTCCTCTATCCCACCAAGAATGACCTTCCCGCAGCCACCCGGACGGAGGTCATCGCCCTCCTCAACCAGCGGCTCGCGGAATGCATCGAGTTGCAGACGCAGTGCAAGCAGGCGCACTGGAACGTGAAGGGCCGCGACTTCATCGCGTTGCACAAGCTCTTCGATGAGATCAACGAGTCGGTCGAGGCGTACATCGACGAAATCGCCGAGCGAATCGTCCAGCTCGGCGGTATCGCCGAGGGCACCGTGCGAATCGTGGCAGCGCGCTCCGATCTCATCGACTACCCGTTGGTACTGACGTCAGGGGATGAACACGCCACGGCGCTCTCCGACTCGCTCTCCGCCTTCGGGCGCTCGGTGCGGATGGGAATCGAGGAGATGGACGATCTCCACGACGCCGTCTCGCAGGATATGCTGACCGAGATCACCCGGGGCACCGATCAGTGGCTCTGGTTCGTCGAGTCGCATCTGGTGGATCGCGGCCCCAAGGGGTGATTGCCGCAGAGTAAGGTTCCCGCCTCGGGTGGCGTTCTCAGGAATCCCTGCTGCCCGAGGTGTCGTGTGCGCGATCTGCGTCTGCTTGTCGTGCTCGTCCTGCTGTTTGTGCCGGTTGCCGCGCCAGCTCAGACCGCGCCACGCTGGCCGGTTGCTCCGGTGCCGATGACCCGCATCGGTGGCAGCAGCAGTGACGAGAGTCAGGAATTGCTCGGGGTCGGTAGTGCGCGCCGCCTCGCCGATGGTCGTGTGCTGGTCGCCAACGGCAAGCCGCGGGAAATGCGCATCTACAGCGCCCAGGGGAAATTCCTCTCCCGGATCGGTCGCGAGGGTGGCGGGCCGGGAGAGTTCGCGGGGCGAATCGATATCATCACGCTCATCGGCGATACCATCGTCGTCTTCGACCAGGGAAGCCTGCGCTGGTCACGTTTCCTCGCCAGCGGGAAGCTGGTGGACGAGGCAAAGGCCGGCCCCGCCGCGGCGCCCGCCCAGGTCGCGCTGTATCGTCGCAGCATCGTGCGTGACCTGCCGCCGTCACTCGGTCGCTGCGCTACGCTATTGCTCGACGCCATCCCTCCCGTGCCGATCCCGTCGCTGCGTGAAGTGCTCCCCGATGGCGTCGGTCGCTTCTGGCTGCACACCGATTCATCCACGACCTGGTCGGTCCATGCGGCCTCGGGCAAGCTTCTCGGCACGGTGCAGTTCCCGGCCGGAGTCGAGCTCTATCAGGTCGGTGCCGGCTTCGCCGTGGGGCGGCTCAGGGATGCCGACGAGGTGGAGCAGGTGGTGGTGTTCCGGGTGGCCACGCCACCGCCACCGTCGGTGCGTCCGGCGTGCGCCGGCAACCGCGATTCACTGCCCGGCGCGTCGGGTCCCCGGGTTACCGAACTCAAGACGATTCTCCGAAACTCGCTCACTGCGGGAGAGATGGCGTACTCGAATCTCGCGCACTACGTCGGCACCGCCGACTCACTCACGCTGAAACTGGGTGACGATATGGTGTTCCGCGTGCTGCGCGCGAGCAATCGCGGCTGGGCGGGCGCCGTGTTCGATCGCCGTACCAGTCTGGTCTGCATGTTCGGCCTCGGTGACGCGACTCCAGTGGGGTGGCCGGAAGGTATGATGCGCTGCGGTCCATAGCATCTCGCGTTGGCCACACGGGGGGTGATACTTTCCAGCGGAGTTTCTCGTCGTGCGATTGGTGGTGACCGTCCCTGCCCCGGGAGTGTGCCATGCGTACCGCCGCGCTTCTGCTTGCTGCCCTCGCTGTGCCGCTCCCGCTCCTGGCCCAGTATCCGGAACCGGGGAGCTACACGGCGGGGGCCACTCCCGCCGGATCGACCCAGCTGATCCCGCTCAAACTCACGGTGGAAAAAAAGGGCGACTCGACCATCGTCCACTTGCTGCAGCCTGACGACAAGGGCGACAACGAATTGCCGCTGATCGATCAGCGCGCCTACAAGTCCGGGTTCGAGATCGTCCTCGGCGTCGTCGATGGCGGCCTCGCTTGTCGTTTCGCTCCTCCCAACAAAGACGGCCGATGGGAGGCGAACTGCGAGGACCCGGATCATTCCGCGCTCTACCAGTTCTTTTTCAAGAAGGCTTCCTGAGTGGGCGCGCCAGCGCGGCACCGGATTCGCTTCGGCGATGGTGATGTCCTGCAATTCCGGATCGAACTCGACGAGATCCTGCCAGTGGTCTGGCGACGGGTCGCCGTCTCCGGGCGGGCCTCACTCCAGGAACTGCACGGGGTGATCCAGCGGGCGATGGGGCGCAGTGCCGACGGCGCCTACGCCTTCGACGTGGATGGTGTGCGGTATCACGACCCGATCGATGATCCGCAGCCGGGCCACGAAACCGACGAGACTTCGCTCGAGATGCTCGAGCTGCATCCCGGTGCAGTGGCATTCCATATTGCCGAACATCACGGCGAACCGTGGCACGACCGGGTGATTCTCGAGCTCGTCACGCCACGGATGGTGGGGCAGCGCCTGCCGACCTGTTTGGCAGCTGGTCGAGCGGCTCCGCCGGATGACTGCGACGGACCGGCGGACTATCGCGAGATGCTCGCGGCGCTCGCCGAGCCGTTCGACCCCCGGCTGGCCGAACTCCGCTCGTGGTTGCCGGAGGAGTTCGATCCGGCCTACGTTGACCTGGTTGCGATCAACGCCTCGCTCGCGAGGACGCCGAAGCACCGACCTGCTTAACAGCTCTCGTCTCTCTTCTCTCGTCCCTGGTTCTCTATGCGCCGACTGTGTCTGTTGCTCCTTCCGTTGCCGCTTCTCGCACAATCCGCCGACCTCGTGCTGCGGAACACCACGATCTACACCGTGGATGTTGCGCACCCGATGGCGCAGGCCGTCGCCATCAAGGACGGCAAGATCGTCTTCGTGGGGAGTGATGCGGCGGTGTCGCGCTTCGTCGGGCCCGCGACAAAGTCGGTCGACCTCAAGGGCCGCTATGTCTACCCGGGACTGGTGGATGCGCACGCGCACTTCACTGGAATCGGCCAGCGCGAGATGACGTTGAATCTCGAAGGCACCAGCACCAAGAGCGCCTTCCTCGACAAGGTCGAGGCCGCGGTGAAGCGGGCGAAGCCGGGCGAGTGGGTCACCGGCCGTGGCTGGATCGAGACCTTCTGGACTCCGCCGGTATTCCCGACGCGGCATGATCTCGACCGGATTGCACCCAACAATCCGGTAGTACTGACGCGCGCCGACGGCCATGCCTCGATTGCCAACAGTGCCGCACTCAAGATCGCCGGGATCATCAGCACCAGTGCGGCCCCCGCCGGCGGGGCCATCAACCTCGATGGCGATGGCCAGCCCACCGGTATGCTGATCGATGCGGCGCAAGGCATGGTGCGGCGCTTCGTGCCCGCCACCACCGAGAGCGATCTCGAGCGCGCGCTTGAACTCGCCTCCGAACGCGAGATCTCGCTGGGCTGGACGCAGGTGCAGGATGCCCACGGCACCTGGGCCGAAGCCGAACGGATGCGCAAGCTCTACCGCGAGGGCCGCATCAAGGTGCGGATCTACAAGGCGATCAGCGGCCCGAGCCCCGACGCCGAGCGGCTCATCGCACAGGGACCCGGGAAGCCGGAGTTCGGCGATCGATTCACCGTGCGCGACATCAAGGTGGTGATGGACGGTGCCCTCGGCTCGCGCGGCGCGGCGATGCTGCAGCCCTACAGCGATGACCCGCACACCACCGGGCTCATTACCACCGACACCGTCGCGGTGAAGGGCATGCTCACGCGGGCGCTGCGTGCGGGCATCCAGGTCGAAACCCACGCGATTGGCGATCGGGGCAATCACATCACGCTGGATCTCTACGAGGGCGCACTCAAGGCGATTCCCGCGGCGCAGCGCGTCGTCAAGGAGCCGCGCTGGCGGATCGAACATTCGCAGATCGTGACACCGGCCGACTTGCCTCGCTTCAAGCAGCTCGGGCTCATCGCCTCGATGCAGCCGTCGCACGCCATTGGGGATCTCTTCTTCGTGCCGAGCCGGATCGGGATGGAGCGGATCAAAGGGGCGTACGCCTGGGAGACCTTCTTCAAGCTGGGTGTGCCGGTGGCGGGCGGATCCGATGCGCCGGTCGAGCGAGGCGAACCGATGATCGAGTTCTATGCCGCGGTTGCGCGGAAGTCACTCGACGGCAAGTCAGGCCCCGGCTGGCATCCCGAGGAGAAGGTGACCCGGGCGCAGGCGCTGAAGATGTTCACCTGGTTTGCGGCCTATGCCGCCTTCGAGGAGGATCGCCACGGGTCAATCGCGGTGGGGAAAGCGGCGGATTTCACCGTGCTCGACGCCGACATCATGACCATTCCCGAAGCGAAGATCCTCAGCACGAAGAACGTGATGACGATCATCGCCGGGGAGGTGGTGTACGGCGGGAAGTGATTGCGTGTACGCGTTCTACTTCAGTACGGGCAGGGTATGGCGCCGCAGGTACTGCAGGTCGTCATCGTCCATCCGTATCGTGTAGATGGTGCCGTGCCCCCAGCCCACGATCGACTCGCCGCTCGCGAGTTGCACGTGGGCGAGGAGCGCTCCGGTGCCATTGAGCACATCGAAACGCTGCACCCTTGACCCTGTGGGTCCCGAAAGTGAGACCCAGAGAAGGCCGTCAGGCGAGCTGATAATGTTGGTGTAGGCCGCCTTCGTGGCCGCCCACTTTGCCGGCTCCAGCACCACGGCCTCGAACTTGGGTGCCGCCTTGCCGCTGGCGCCGGCCGCCGCACTGAACGCCTTGCGCGACGCTGCCATCATCCGCTCCATCCCGAGCCGCATCGAGTCCACAATTGCCTTGCGTTCGCTCGCGGTGACCACCACGGCGACATACGGAATCTCCGGCCCGAGGACGTCCTTCCCGCCATCGGCGAGGAAATGCACCCGGTAGATGCCGTCGCGCAGGGCGGCGATTCGGCCATCAGGAAGCACCGTCCAGGCGTCCATTGCCTGCCCGTCCGGCGCGGTCATCGTCAGCTTCATCCCCGCGCCATCCGGCTCGACTTTCGGCTTCATCCGCGAAGTGATGTTCCGGATGCGCGCCAGTGTAGTCGTGGCGCCGCTCCTGCGGTCGAGCCGCTGAATCTCGACCGTGTCCGCGATGTTGGGCATGGTCCGGCTCTTCGCATCCGACGCGCCCATCGAAAATCCGCTGGTCACGCCATAGATCCGCCCGCGCGCATCCATGGCACTCGGCATCATGCCCGACAGCATCGCCTCACTCGCTCCGCTGCCGAAACGGGCAGTGGCCAAGGGCGCCGCCGCCGACGAGAGCAGGAGGAATCGGCTCTGCATCATGTCGAAGTAGATGAGCGTATCCGCGGCGCTTCCGAGCAGGAAGCCCGGTGCGCGGTACTCCAGCGGTCCGCCACCCTGCCGCGAGACCTTGGTGGAACTCTTCTTCGCGAAGTCGACCGCGAGCAGGCTCCCTTCGCCTGCATCGAGCAACAACACCCGGCCGTCGCGCAGTTCGACTACCTGCGAGACTTTCGAGAAACTCTCGGGGAATTCCACGGCACCTTTGTCGAGCACGAAGGTCGGCCGATTCTGGGCCGGGAGTACGGCAACAGCTCCACCGGCGAGGGTGATCAATGCGGTGCAGCGAGCAGCAAATGCCGACATGGGTGGCTCGAGGTAGCGAGAGGCGAGCGCATGCGTCCACTGATCAGGGATGCTCGCCGTGCAAGCCTGCTTCCATTGCGAGCTTGGTGAGTCCCGCAACGGTGCGGATGCCAAGCTTGTCCATCAGTGATTCGCGGTGGGTTTCCACGGTGCGATGGGAGATGCCGAGTTGCGACGCGATCTGCTTGTTGGTATCACCACGGGTGATCCCGAAGAGCACATCGCGTTCGCGTGGCGTGAGCAGCGTCAGCGGTGACGGCGGCGCCGAATCGGCGCGCATCGCTGCGGTGAGTCGTGCCGCGACAGCGGGCGGGAAATAACTCTCGCCACCGAAAACGGTGCGAACTGCGCGACGAAGTTCGGCCGGTGCCGAATCCTTGAGCAGGTAGCCGCGCGCACCGGCCTTCACACTCTCAAGTACGTATTCCGGCTGGTCGTACATCGAGAGCATCAGGACCCGGGTGCTGCTGTTGCGGCGGTGCAACTCGGCAGCGACCGAGAGTCCGGTCCGACCTGGCATCGCCACATCCATTACCAGCACGTCGACGGCGGTGTTTGCGACGAGTGCCAATGCCTCTTCGGCATTCTTCCCTTCGCCGACCACGGTGACGCCGGGCTCGCCTTCGAGGACGCGGCGAATGCCTTCACGCACCACGGCGTGATCATCAACAACCGCGACGCGAATAACGGGGGTGCTCATGTTGACTGCTCCTGAAATTCGACCGGCAAGCTCACCATCAGATGCACGCCGTTGAGAGATTCGACGCGGACCGTCCCGCCGAGGCCGACCATTCGCTCGCGCATGCCGGCGAGTCCGAGATGTCCTTCCCGCTCGAAGGTGGCGAGGTCGCGGCCGGGAGGGAAGCCACGCCCGTCGTCGCGTACCGAGAGCGTCACCTGCGCGCCGTCCGCACGAATACGGAGGGTGACGCATGCGGCGCCGGAATGCCGCACTGCATTCGCGAGCGCCTCCTGAGCGGCGCGGAAGAGGGCCAACTCCGCATCCGGCGTCAGCGCTGGCGCTTCGAGCGGGAGGTCGGTTTCCACCACCAGCGGGCCGCGTTCACGAACATCCTCTGCGAGCGATCGAATCGCAGGGAGGAGACCGAGATCGTCCAGCAGCGCGGGCCGCAGATCGTTCATCACCCGCCGGATCCCGCGAATGCCATTGTCGACGAGGTGGAGGATCTGGTCGAGCCGTTCGTGCGCGACCTCCCCGCCACTTTCGCGCAGCATGCCGACCTCGAGCTTCACGGCGGACAATGTCTGGGCAGTTTCGTCGTGGAGGTCGCGGGAGAGTCGACGCCGTTCGGCCTCGTGCTGCCGCACCATCAGCCCCGAGAGTCGGGCCAGATCGTCGGTGCGACCAGCGAGGCGAGCGGCAAAATCGGAGAGCACCATCAATCCGAATCCGACACCGACGGCGAGCTCGAACAGGATGTCGAGGTAGTAGCCCCACGGAGTCCAGGCCCCGCGTGCCCTGAGGAAGGGGTAGTCGAGGTGATGCAGTCCCCAGAGCAGGAAGGCAACTGAGACGAACCTGGCGCCACCGGAGTGCGCCGTCCGGCTGTAACGCCAGAACACCCACGAGGTCCAGAGTGTCGCGCCTGAGATGAGCGCGACCATCGGGATCGCCACCAGCATGAACTGATCGAGGGAATTCACTGCCAGCCACGCGCCGATGAGCGGCACCAGGGCAAACGCGGCATACCGGTTTCGCCACGGCGTGCCGCGCGAAAAGACCAACGCCGCCCAGAGAATCGTGAGCGCCACCCAGCCGGTGATGACCTGATGCCAGAAGAGCCAGGTGAGGTTGCCGGTGGTGAGGAAGGCCATGATCGCGCCGAGGCGAATCAGGTAGAACCCCCACGCGGCGACCCACCACGCGAGCCACCGCTCCCGCACGCGGCGGTAGAGCACCAGGGCGAAGCCGGCGAGACCGGCGGTGATGGTGGCCTGGAAGATCACGTCGGCGAGTTCGGAGCCAACGGCGAGCGGCATGGCTTCCTGCATCGGGGAAACGTGCCGGGGTGGGTGCGCCGGGGGTAGGGGCACGGTAGCTTCTCATTCCGTGACTGTGCCTCCCGTCCTCTCCCTCGATCAGGTTTCTCGTCGCTTTGGCGATGTCGCGGCCGTCGACCGCGTCTCGTTCGACGTGGCGCGAGGCGAATTCTTCTCGCTCCTCGGTCCCTCCGGTTGCGGCAAGACCACCACCCTGCGTCTCATCGCCGGATTCGAGCAGCCCGATGCCGGCACGCTCAGGATGCTGGGCGAGGAGATGGCGGGTCGGCGTCCCTACCAGCGACCGATCGGGATGGTCTTCCAGAACTACGCCCTCTTTCCCCATCTCCGGGTTGCCGAGAACGTGGCGTTCGGGCTCGAGGAGCGACGCGTCCCGCGCAGCGAGATCACCATACGGGTGGCTCGAGCGCTGGAACTCGTCCGACTCGATCCGGCGATCTACGCCCGGCGTCGACCAGGTGAACTCTCCGGCGGCCAGCGCCAGCGCGTCGCACTGGCCCGCGCACTGGTCCTCGAGCCGCCGATCCTGCTGCTCGACGAACCACTCGGCGCGCTCGACCTGCAATTGCGCAAGCAGATGCAGCTCGAACTCAAGGAACTCAACCGGACGCTCGGCATCACCTTCATCCTCGTCACCCACGATCAGGAGGAGGCGCTCGCGATGAGCGACCGGATCGCCGTGATGCACGAAGGGCGGGTGGTGCAGGTCGGCACGCCGGAGTCGATCTACGAGGCGCCACGCACCGAGTTCGTGGCATCGTTCATCGGCGTCGCGAACTTCTTTGCCGGGACCGTGGTGCAGGTGACCGATGGCCTCGCCGACGTGGCAGGGAATGGTGGCCTCCGTTGGCGCGTACCGATGCCGTCCGCGACTGCGGCAGGAACGGCCGTGCGTGTCGCCGTGCGACCCGAATGGCTTCAATTGCACCGCGACGAAGGCCGCGAAATAGTCGGGAATACTTTCGCGGGGACTGTGCGCGAAATCATCTTTCTTGGCGAGACGCTCCATGTGCTGGTGGCGCTGCGCGATGGCAGCACTGTGCGGGTGGCGCTGCGCAACGAAGGCGTGCTCGCGAACCCGCTGGCGTGGCGGGCGAATGATTCCGTGCAGGTGGTGTGGGCGCCGCACGATGCCCGGGTGCTCGACGGATGAACACGTTGCGCCGCCGCCTCCTCGCTGCCTTGCAGCAGCGACCGGCACTCGGCGCCACGGTGCTGCTTCTTCCGGCCGGGGTGTGGCTCGCGCTCTTCTTTGCGGTACCGCTGGGCATCATGGCCAGCTACGCATTTCGCCCGAGACACATTCTCGGCGGTGTCTACGGTGGCTGGACCACGGTTCACGTCGCGCGCCTCTGGGAGCCGCTCTACCTCCAGATTCTCGGCCGAAGTGTCGTTCTGTCGCTGGTGGCCACGCTGCTGGCGCTCGCGGTGAGCTACCCGATGGCGCTGGTCATTGCCCGCGAGACCCGGTGGCGCGCCTTGCTCCTCTTTCTGGTGGTGTTGCCGTTTTGGACTTCGTTTCTGGTGCGGACCTACGCGACGATCTTCCTGCTCCGTGACACCGGTCTCGTCAATCAGGCGCTGATGAGACTCGGCCTGATCGACACACCGCTGCAACTGCTCTACACCACGGGCGCCGTCCTCTTCGGGCTGGTCACCGGGTACATCCCGTTCATGGTGCTGCCGATCTACGGATCGCTCGAGAAACAGGACCCGGCGCTCCTCGAGGCCGCCGAAGCGCTGGGAGCCCGCGGCTGGCGCCGCTTCTGGCGCGTCACCTGGCCGCTCTCGCTGCCGGGAGTGGTGGCTGGTTGCTTGCTGGTTTTCATCCCGGCGCTGGGATCGTTCCTCACCAGCGACCTGCTGGGCGGCGCCAAGGTGATGCTCATCGGCAACCTGATCCAGAACCAGTTCACGAGTTCGCGCAACTGGCCCTTCGGCTCGGCACTGTCGTTCCTGCTGATGGCGTTGGTACTGCTCGCGATGCTGTTGCGCGCGCGAATTGACCGTCGCGGAGCGGCCTCGTGAAGCGCCGACTGGTCCCGGCGGTGGCTGCGTTCGGGTTTCTCGCGGTGCACGTACCGTTGCTGTTGCTGCTGCTCTGGAGCTTCAATGCATCGCGGAGTGGCGCGCGATGGGACGGCTGGTCACTTGTTTGGTACCGACGGCTGCTCGAGCGGGAAGACTTGCTGGTCGCCTTGCGGACGTCATTGATCGTCGGCGGCGCTGCCACCGTGCTCGCCACGGCATTCGGTACCCTCGCCGCGCTTGCCCTCGCGCGGGGACGGCTGCGTCGGGCCGCGTGGCTCGAAGGATCTCTCGCGCTCTCGATCGTGACACCCGAGGTCATAGCCGGGATCTCGCTGTTGATCCTCTTCGGCGCGCTCGGATTGCCGCTGGGCTACACCTCACTGGTGATTGCGCACACCGCGTTTGCCCTGCCGTTCACGATTCTCGTGGTGCTGGCGCGGCTGCGCGGCATGGACAGCGCGCTCGAAGAGGCGGCGCTGACGCTGGGCGCCGATGAGCTCACGGCGTTTCGCCGAGTCACGGTGCCACTCCTCCGACCGGGGATCATCGGCGCAGCCCTGCTCGCATTCACACTCTCATTCGATGACTTCGTGATCACCTTCTTTACCGCCGGTCCGGGCACCAGCACGCTGCCACTGCTGGTGTATGGCATGGTGCGGCGCACGGTGGAGCCATCGGTGAATGCGCTCTCCGCGATTCTGGTGATTGTGACGACCGGGCTGCTGCTGATTGCGCAGCATCTGGTGGATCCGACCGCGGCTCACTCCGCGCGTGCCCGCCACGGATCGGCGCGGTGACAGACTTCAAGCGCCGGGCATTTGTGCAGATGGGGTTGTCGGCGGCAACGGCCACGATGCTGGCCGCCTGCATCACCAAGCGGAAGGCGCCGCCTCCTAACGAACAACCACGCTCGGCCGCGGGGCCGCTCGAATCCGAGCTGCGGATCTTCAACTGGTCAGACTACATCGCCGCCGAGACGATCGCCCGCTTCGAGCGCGAATTCAAGGTGCGAGTGAGCTACGACACCTTCGAGAGCAACGAAGAGATGGTCGCGAAGCTGGTGGCCGGTGGCGGCGGCTATGACATCGTCGCGCCGACCTCGTATCTCGTGCCGGTCCTCGCCGAAGGCGGGCTGCTCGCGCCACTTGATCATGCCGTGCTCCACGGGTGGCGCAACCTGCTGCCGGCCTTTCTCGAGGCGCCCTCCGATCGCGGCGGCCGCTATGCGATGCCCTATCAATGGGGAACCACGGGAATCGCCTATCGCGCCGATCTCGTGCCAACTACGCCGACCAGCTGGGGCGTCTTTTCAGATGCGTCGCTAGGCGGGAAGACGACGATGCTCGATGACGGGCGGGAAGTGATCGGCACCATGCTCAAGTGGCGCGGTCATTCGATCAACAGCACCATCGCGGCCGAACTGGCCGCGGCCGAGCGTGATGCGATCGCCGTGAAGCCGCACCTGCGGGCCTACATTTCCGCGCCGGTGAAGGGACAGCTGGTGAGTGGTGACGTGCTGGTGGCGCAGCTCTTCTCCCCCGACGCGCGCCAGGCCCAGCTCGAAGAACCGCGGGTGCAGTATGTTATTCCGTCGGAAGGAAGCGAGATCTATCTCGACACCCTCGCCATTCCGCGCGACGCACCGCACCGCCGGGCCGCCCACGCCTTTCTCGACTATCTGTTGCGTCCCGCAGTGGCCGCCGAAATCGCCGATCAGACGGGTGGCGGGCCGGTCAACGGTGCCGCGATTCCGTTGATGCGACTCCCCGTGTCGCCGCCCGACCAGGCGCAGCTCGCGCGCCTCGAATACCAGCGTGACCTCGGTGCAGCAACCGATCAGTGGGATCGGCTCTGGACCGAAATCAAGTCGGCCTGAGATTCTCGTTCTTCCGGAGTTCACCATGCGCATTGGTCGTCTGCTGATTGCCTCCCTCTTCGCCCCCGCTTCCTTGCTGGCGCAACGCGCGCCGACACCACGGCCGGTTATCGCGGTCGACAGCGGCAGTTATCGACTGGCGACATTGGCCTGGGAACACGGCGACTACATCAGCGCCCTCGACGGCTTCGCCCG
>JBDSMX010000267.1:0-10315 GCA_039915645.1 Gemmatimonadales bacterium
AAGCCGATCTCCCTCTCCGCCGTCCCGCTCGCCCTCGACAAGGCCGAGCGCTATCGCCTGCTCAACCAGCCCTGGGCTGCCGAGAGCATCTGCCTCGACATTCTCAGCGCGGAGCCGGGAAACCAGAAGGCGCTGCAGGTCTTGCTGCTCGCGCGCACCGATCAGTTCGGGTCGGAGTCGGCCGGGGCCGCCGGTCGAGCCCGGGAAACTCTTTCGCAGTTCACCAGCGACTATGATCGCGCCTACTACGGCGGCATCATCTGCGAGCGGCGCGCCCGGGCACAGCTCGACAAGCGCACGCCGGGAGCGGGACAGAACGCGCACGAATGGCTGATGGAGGCGATGGCCCTCTATGAGCGCGCCGAGGCGATCCGCCCGGCGGGCGATGATGACGCCATCCTGCGCTGGAACAGCTGCGCGCGACTGCTCAATGATTCTCCCCACATCGCGCCGCGCGAGCGGGAGATGATCGAGCCTGCGATCGGGGAGTAAGCCGCAGTGTAGTACCCTCGCCGCATTGTGGGCCCCATGCCACACCCGCATCACATTGTGACGCGGCCGATGCACCACGCAGGCACCGCGTGACGATTCGGCGTTAGCTTTGGCGCGTTCGCTTCTCCCCATATTGTGCGTCATGCCGCACTCCACATCGCGCGCGGCTTCGGCACCACCTCACGCTTGAGGACACCTCCATGCGTATTCGGATCGGGAGCCTCGCGCTCCTCGCGCTCGCGTCCATCACCGGATCGTGCGTCGATCGCGGTCCCGTCCTCCCCGGCTCGCCTCCCACCGAAGCCGTGAGTACGTCGCAGCATATCGCGCTGCCCGCGGTGCGGATCAGCGAATTCCACTATGACAACGTCAGCACCGATGTTGGTGAGGCGATCGAGATCTCCGGCCCCGCCGGGACCGATCTCTCCGGCTACTCGCTGGTGCTCTACAACGGCACCGGCGGTGCCGTCTACGGCACGACACTACTCAGCGGATCCATTCCCGCCACCTGCGGCGCACGCGGGGTGGTGGTCACCAACTACCCGAGCAACGGCATCCAGAATGGGTCGCCGGATGGTATCGCGCTGGTGGGGCCGGGCGGCCTGATCGAGTTCCTCTCGTATGAAGGAACCTTCGCGGGCGTGGGCGGCGCGGCGGCAGGCGTCACCTCCGTTGACATCGGAGTCGCCGAGGCGGGCACCGAAGCGGTCGGCATGTCGCTGCAGCGGAGTGGAAGCGACACCTGGAGCGGGCCGATCGCTCACACCTTC
Organism: Gemmatimonadales bacterium; assembly: GCA_039915645.1. GTDB lineage: Bacteria > Gemmatimonadota > Gemmatimonadetes > Gemmatimonadales > GWC2-71-9 > Palsa-1233. The sequence continues at coordinate 1,263 of JBDSMX010000267.1, forward strand.
GGCAGCTGCAACGACGATGTCGGGGTACCGCCGCCGCCACCGCCGCCGCCGCCGCCGCCGCCGCCACCGCCACCGCCACCACCGCCGCCGCCGCCGGGGCTCCCCGAGATCCGTTTCTCTGAGCTCCACTACGACAACACCGGCACCGACGTCAACGAAGCTATCGAAATCGAGGGACCTGCCGGAGCCAGCCTCACCGGCTGGAGCATCGTGCTCTATGACGGCAACGGTGGCGTCACCTACGGCACGGCTGCGGCGCTCACCGGCACCATTCCCGCGACCTGTGGTGCGCGGGGCGTCGTCGTCGTGAACTACCCGGTGAACGGCATCCAGAACGGATCACCCGACGGCCTGGCTCTCATCAATGCCCTCGGTCAGGTCGTCGAGTTTCTTTCCTACGAAGGAAGCTTCGTTGCCACCAACGGACCGGCGATCGGACTCACCTCCACCGACATCATCGTCAGTGAACCATCGTCCCTGCCCCTGGGCCAGTCGCTCCAGCGCGACGGTACCGGCACCTGGCAGGCACCCGCCACGGCCACCTTGGGAGCATGCAATAGCGGCGGCGTGACCCCGCCACCTGCCAACTCGATTGCCTTCAGTGGACGTGTTCCGTCCGACCCTGCACTCCCGGTAGGCTTCCAGGACCAACTCTTCGCAACCGTGCGGAACGGCTCCGGCACCGTAATCGTCACCACGGTCACATGGAGCAGCGAGACTCCTGGCATCGCGAGCATCGACCAGAACGGCGTGATGACGTCGCTCGCGGCCGGCACCGCCATCCTCCGTGCGACTGCAGCCGACGGCATCACCACGGCCACGTACTCGCTGCCAACGCGGGTCGCCGTGGCCAGCGCCACCGCACTCTACGCCGGCAATGCCGAATTCGGGGAACCGACCGACGGCGACGCGAGCGATGATTTCCTCGTGCGTCGGCCCCAGTACACGCTCTCGTTCAACAAGAATCGTGGCACCCCGAACTGGGTCTCCTATGACCTCGAGGTCACCCATTTCGGTGCCGAGGATCGCTGCGATTGCTTCACCTATGACCCGGCCCTTCCGGCGGCGTACACGCGCTACACGACTGCTGACTACACTGGTGCGGGGGCGTATCACGGCTACGGCATCGATCGCGGCCACCTCGCGCGCTCGTTCGACCGCACCTCGGCGTCGCTCGACAACGCGGCCACCTTCTACTTCAGCAACATTATCCCCCAGGCGGCTGACCTGAACCAAGGTCCATGGGCCAACATGGAGAATGACCTCGGCGATCTGGCGCGCTTCCAGGACAAGGAGGTGTACATCATCGCCGGTGCGTCCGGCAGCAAGGGCACCCTGAAGGACCTCGGTGTCATCACCATTCCAGCCAAGGTCTGGAAGGTCGCCGTCATCATGCCGCACGATAAGGGGCTGGCCGATGTCCGGAGCCTCAGCGACTTGCAAGTCATCGCCGTGATCATGCCCAACGATCCCGGGGTGCGGAACGTCAACTGGGAGAACTACAAGACCACGGTCGACGCCGTCGAGGCGCTCAGTGGCTATGACCTGCTTGCGCTGCTGCGCGACGACATCGAGATCGCCGTCGAGAGCAATACCCGGCCGCCGGCGGCGGTCCTGAACGGTCCGTATGCATCGCTCGAGGGATCGGTCGTGGCCATGAGCGGCGCGAGTTCCAGCGATCCCGATGGCGACGCCATCAGTTACGCCTGGCGGTTCGGTGATGGAGCATCGGCCACCGGTGCCACGGTGTCGCACAGCTACGCGCAGGATGGCAGCTTCTCGGTCCGACTCATCGTGACCGACGCGCGCGGGTTGGCCGACACAGCATTCTCGACGGCAACCGTCGCAAACGTGACACCGGTGGTGAATTCCTTCCCGGGCGCGACACTGCTCCCGGGGGAGACCTACTCCAGTTCGGGATCATTCACCGATCCGGGCAGCGACCCGTGGACCGCCACCGTCGACTACGGGGACGGCACCGGGGTCGGGGCGCTTGCGCTGGCTGGCAAGACCTTCGCACTCTCGCATCTCTACGGGGCCGCTGGCACTTTCACCGTCACCGTGCGGGTGAGCGATGACGACGCCACGGGCACCGGAACGCGCACGGTCACCGTGCTCACGCAGGAAGCGGCCACCGGAAACGTGATCGCGCTGGTGGAGCAGCTCGCGGACGCCGGAATTCTTTCCAAGGGCAACGCCAATTCCCTCACGGCAAAGCTGAATGCCGCCGTGAAGAGTCTCGCGAATGACAACGCGACACCTGCTCGCGGACAGCTCGGGGCATTCCTGAACGAGCTCGATGCCATGGTGCAGTCTCGACGGCTCACCCCCGATCAGGCAGCGGCGATGCGCCAGCTGGTGAATCGGGTACTCGCGTCGATCGCGGCGTAGCGCGTAACTGAAGCTCCGACAAGAACCCCGGCAGCCCGCACGGCTGCCGGGGTTTTGCGTGCTCACTCGTCGCGCAGAAGGACCCGCTCGATTCGTGGATCAGGGAGGAACCAGATCATCGCGACCACCACATACAGCGCGCAGGAGATTCGCGGGTCGACGAAGGCACAGCAGATCGCCACGGCATAGATCGCGGTGGAGGCGATCCCCTTCCGGTCGCGACCCACCGCGAGCGCAATCGGGGAGTCGGCGCCGTGGTGGGCGATCAACGCCCGTACGAGGATGAAGTACGCCACCCCGGCATTGAAGAGGACCACCCCGTAGAGCGCCACCGGCCCGCGCTCGAAATGGTTCTCGCCCATCCACGCCGTCACGAACGGCACCAGCGAGAGCCAGAAGAGCAGGTGGAGATTGGCCCAGAGCACCCGCCCGGTGACGCTATGCACCGCCTGGAAGGTGTGATGGTGGTTGTTCCAGTAGATCCCGATGAAAATGAACGAGAGCAGGTAACTCAGGAACACCGGAATGAGCGGCTGCAGCGTCGCCAGGTCGGCTCCGTGCGGCACTCGCAGCTCCAGCACCATGATGGTGATGATGATCGCAATGACACCATCGCTGAAGGCCTCGATCCGTCCCTTCCCCATGGCGCGCCCCCCGGGCGATACTGTTGGTGAGTCATCGCAAAAGTAGCACCGGCAGGCCGATGTCGATTCCGGGTTGGCTCGCTCGACTATGAGGTACGCACCACCTTCTGTCACCTGCTCATGGAGTGCACGATGCGTTACCTCTGCCTGATCTACAGCAACGAATCCGAATGGGAGGCCATGTCCCCGGCCGAAATCGGCGCCTATATGGGCGAGTACAACGCCTTTACCAAATCGGTCCAGGAGAGCGGCCACTACATCGGCGGGAATCCGCTGCAGCCGACCTCGACCGCTACCACGGTTCGCCTGCGCAACGGCAAGGTATCGATGACCGATGGTCCCTTCGCCGAGACCAAGGAACAGCTGGGTGGCTACTACCTGATCAACGCCCGCGATCTCAACGAGGCGGTCCAGATCGCCTCGCGAATTCCCTCGGCCCGGATCGGCTCGATCGAGGTACGCCCGATTCAGGAGATCGGGCCCTCCTGAGATGGAGCGCGAGCTCGATGCACTCTATCGCAGCGAGTCGCGCGCTGTTCTCGCCACCCTGATCCGCCTCCTCGGCGATTTCGATCTCGCTGAGGAGGCGTTGCAGGACGCCTTCACGGCGGCCGTAGAACAATGGCCCAGCGCCGGAATTCCCGGTAATCCTCGTGCGTGGCTGATTTCAACCGGGCGCTTCAAGGCGATCGACCGGCTCCGTCGCCGAGCGCGTTTCGAACCCATCCTGCTGGCCGATGCCGACCGACTCGAGGCGAGTATCCCTGCTGTCGCGTGGGAAGACCCGGGCGTCGAGGACGACCGACTGCGACTCATCTTCACCTGTTGTCATCCGGCGCTCACGCCCGATGCCCGGGTCGCGCTCACGCTGCGCGAGGTCTGCGGACTCGCGACTGAGGAAATTGCTCGCGCCTTCCTGATCGGAGCGCCGACGCTCGCACAACGGATCGTTCGTGCCAAGGCCAAGATCCGTGACGCACGAATCCCGTTCCAGTTGCCGGAGCGCAGCGACCTCCCCGAACGGCTCGATGCCGTCCTGCACGTGATCTATCTCGTCTTCAATGAGGGCTACTCGGCCTCATCCGGCGACCTGGTCACCCGCAACGACCTCGCCAGCGAGGCGATCCGGCTTGGTCGCCTGATGGTCGAACTGCTCCCTGAACCCGATGTCATCGCACTGCTCGCGCTGATGCTGCTGCAGGATGCGCGGCGCGCCGCACGCAGCGCTGCCAACGGCGACCTGATCCTGCTCGCCGAACAGGACCGCACGCTCTGGGACAGGGAACAGATCGCCGAGGGGGCGGTACTGGTCCGGCGCGCGCTCGCCAGACGGACCGCCGGCCCCTACGCCTTGCAGGCCGCGATTGCCGCGATTCACGCGGAAGCAATGACGCCGGAAGAGACCGACTGGGCCGAGATCGTGGGACTCTATGATCTGTTGCTGGGACTGGAGGAGTCGCCGGTGGTCGAGCTCAATCGGGCGGCGGCTATCGCGATGCGCGATGGTCCGGCGGCCGGGCTCGCGATTGTCGACCGGTTGCTGCAGAGTGGTGCGCTCGGGGAGTACCACCTTGCGCACGCGGCCCGCGCCGATCTCTGTCGTCAGCTCGGCCTTCTTGATGCGGCGACCGCGGCATACCAGCGCGCCCTCGAACTCACCACGCAGGGGCCGGAGCGACGCTTCCTCGAACGACGACTCGCGTCACTCCAGCCGCGATGAGTTCCGGTCAGCGTGTCCGGGCGTTGTAGATCTTGTTCACGATTTTCCATTCGTTGCCGACCTTGAGCATCGACAGGTAATTCACGTACACCGACTTGGGGTAGGTCTCGCGCACCTTGACCGAGGCCGCGTTGCCGGTGATGTCGACGGCCAGCAATTCGAATTCTCCCGCCTCTTCCTTCCCCGCCACGGTGGCGAAACCGCGATACCAGTCGGGCTGAGTGAGCTGGCCGACCTGGCCGCCCCGGTTGATGAACATCAACTTGGCATCGGGCGTGAAGGTCCGCTCGAAGCTCCTCACATCATTGAACTTGAGGCCGTGCAGGTACTCCTTCACCGTGGCACGGACGTTCGCCTCTTCGGAGCCTGGCGTGGCCTCGGCTTTTTGTGCGGCGAGCGGCGTTGCGGCGAGGATGACGAACAGCGAGAGCAGCTGGCGAATGTGCATCGGGAGCTCCGAGGTGAGCGTGCGCAGAGAGTGTAACGTGACGGCCGTTGTCGGGGATCGGCCGTCCGGGCACCCTCACACGTTTCTGACCTCTTACGGCCTGGTGCTCCCCGCCGTTTCGCTACGCATCGGTCAGGGGGTCGCCCTCGCCGGCGCCTCGAACACCGTGGCATTGATGCTGTGACCCGTCTTCCAGTCGGAGTACTCCTCCATCTGGACCGGCTTCCCGTTCATGAACATCTGGATCCGGGTCGCCAGCCAGCCACCCCCGGTCGCGACGTACTGCTCCAGGTGCACGTCGAGCGGTGGCTGCCCAGCTGCCAGAACGATGAGTACGCGGACCACGACCATGCGCTTCGGCTCGACCCAGAACTGTACCGCCGTGGTGTCGCTGGCGTCGCTCGCGCCAACCACCCAGACCGGTTCGCCCTGCCAGCTTTCCTCGCGAACCCGGCCGAGATCGATCTTCGTGCTCGCGAGGTCCTTCACGGTCCGCTCGACCGGCTGGACGTAGACGCCCTCGATCAGCGGCAGGAAGAAGTTCCCGTCGCCACCGGCACGCATCAGCTTGCCGCCGCGCACCGAGTATCCCGAGTCGGCGGTATTGATGGTGTAGTTGCCCAGCGTGGAATCACCCTGGTCGATCCGCAGCAAGGTCCCGCGCGTCGGGCTCTGCCAGAGGCGTTCATGCCAGGCTTCTTCCCGCGTCCCGCTGGCGCGATAGAGCGTCGTCTTCTGCGCGAACTCAAGCGTGGGATACCACTTCCCCGCGTATTTTGCGCGCATCCGCTCGAGCACTTCAGTGCCGTTCTTCGGAAGCTTGGCCTGTTGCGCCGAGAGCGGCGTCGCAATGACGAGGGCAAGTGCGAGAGCATTGAGATTGCGGAATCGCATCGGCAGGTCCTGTGGGGTGGATGAGTGGGGCCTCTGCCTGCGTACGGGGTAGATGCAAACGGGTTTCCGCGTGGGAAACCCGTTTACCTCCCACTGATCCCGGCACCGTCGCTACGGTGTCTGCAGTCCGACGTCAAAATTCCCGCCGATCACCAGTGCACCGGTGGTCCCCAGCCCTGGGGCGAGGGAGGCGGTATAGCTCCCCTTGATTCGCGAGGCCGTCGCGCTGGTCACGGTCACGGTCCCGGTGCTCTGGGAGCCGAACGCGCCCCAGCTTTGGGTGGTCCCGGAGAGGGAGAAGGGAGAGGAGGTTGTCATCCTGAGTGGAGCGACTCGCAGAGTCGCGCAGTCGAAGGACCGCTTCCCACTAAGGACACGCCTGGGGCCTCCGAAGTCGTGGGGCAGGACACCGGAGCCGCCCAGTGATCGCCGGAAAGCTCTGCCTCAATTGCTTGGGTCGCTTGCGAGGACGGCCGCCTGGGCGACCACTCCTAGCCATCGGAAGAAGTCCTATCATCGCTCGAGGAATACTTACTCACGCCGCCTCCGCCCTCCTCCTGACCCCCTCCAGCACTCCCAGCAACTCATCCACTTCAGCGGGCTTGAACAGCCCCTCTGGACCGTGCGGCGCGATGTCGACGAACGGCGACTCGTATAGCCGCGCCGCCTCCATGATCCCGTGCTCGGTGAGGTGATTGACGATCAGGTTGGTGAACTCGATCTGGTTGGCAGTGAGCGTCTTGCCGGCGAGGAACCCCGCGAGCGCATCCTTGGCCGCTCCGCGATCCATCCCGATCAGCGAGCGCACGAAGATCCCAAGTCCTTGCGATTCGCTCTTGGCCTGGCTCACCTCGCTCTCTGCCCCCACCCCGCCCTCCACCAGCATCCGCTCGAGCTCGGCGAGGTCAGCCGCGGTGAGCGCCTTGTTGGTCCGCAACTTGTGAACAGCGATATGGTCCTGATGCGCTCGCAGATAGACCTGTGCCTTGAGCCGGAACCTGGCGAAGTCGGCTCCGCCGCCGAGCCCGGGGAGGATCACCGTCATCTCGGCGCCCATCTCGTCTTCGAAATTGGTGTAGACGATCTGCTGCTGCCGCTTCTCGATGAAGATCACCAGCCCGCGCAAGCGGCGACGCAGCTGCTCGAGCATCGGAATCGTGACATCCTGCCACCACTCATCGCTCTGCACATCATGAATCAACGCCAGCTGTGCTTGCACGCCAGGAATGCTCGACTTCTCCTCGAGCAATCCGGCAATCTGCCTGACGCGGTCGCGGAGTTTCTCGAACCCCGGCTCCGACCTGAGGAGCGCCAGCTGCAGCGCGAGCAGGATGAAGTCGAATCGCTTGGTCTGCTCCGGCTCGCCCTTGAGCTCGGTGGGCAGGCCGGACACTTCCTGCGCGAGCTCGGACCGTGCTTCGGCCGAGAGCATCTCCCACGCCTCGGCCTTCGCAAACCGCTCGACCACGCGGCGCCGAGGGCGCACCACGAAGTTATCGAGGTTCATCGCCGTGACCTGAGTGTGGAGCGTGGCACCCAGCGAGGCGCGCACATCGGCGAGACTCAATGGATTGCTCGGCGAGGTCGCAGTGGTCTTGACCTTGGTGGTTCCGGCACCAGCACCGATCTCCCGATCGAGCTCGCCGATCAACTCCAACCGCGCGACAAAGAGTCGTTGCCCGAGCGATGCACCCTGCGACCCCTCGGTGGTGGCGGGCTCCTGCGCGAAGTACTCCAGATTCTGGCAGTAGTCGAAGACCTGGAAGAATTTCTTGTGATCGCCTGGCCCAAAGAGGTCGGGGCAGAGACGGGTACCACGGCCGAGCATCTGCCAGAACTTGGTCTTCGACCTCACCAGCTTGAAGAAGACCAGGTTCACCACCTCGGGCACATCGATGCCGGTGTCGAGCATGTCGACCGAGATGGCGATGTGCGGCGACTTCTCCTTGCGCGAGAAGTCGTCGATCAAGCTCTGGGCATACTCGACCCGGAAGGTGATGGTCCGCGCAAATTCGCCAGCGTACATCGGGTAGTTGGCATTGAAGCGCTCGGCGATGAAATCGGCGTGCTTCTGGTTGGTGGCGAAGATGATCGTCTTCCCGAGCCGGTCGCCGCCTGCGACCTTCACGCCGCGCGTCATCAGGTGTTCGAGCACCTTGTCGACGGTGTCGATGTTGAAGAGCCAGCGGTTGATGGCCGCGGCCTCGACCTTGTCGGGCACTCCCCCCTCTTCATCCCATTCCAGAGCATCCCATTCGTCCTTGTCGTCCTCGGGGAGCTCGTCGTACGTGATCCCCTCTCGCTGGAACTTGAGCGGGACCACCACCCCGTGCGGCGGGACAAGGAAGCCATCGCGTACCGCCTCCTCGAGCGAGTAGGCATCGGTCGGGACGCCGGACTCAAGATTGAAGAGGGTGTAGGTGTTCTTGTCGATCTCATCCTTCGGCGTGGCGGTGAGCCCCACCAGCAGTGAATCGAAGTAGTCGAAGATCGCTCCGTATTTCTTGTATACCGAACGATGTGCCTCGTCGATGATTACTAGGTCGAAGTGGCCAACCCCGAAGCGCCGCTCTCCCTCAGCGCCCTCGTTGATCAGCCCCATCATCGTCGGATAGGTCGAGACGTACACTCGCCCCTGCCCTTCCGGCTCGGTGACAAGGTTCACCGGCGCCGAATCGGGAAGGTGCTGCTTGAAGGCACTGGCGGCCTGACGCACCAAGGCGACCCGGTCTGCAAGGAAGAGCACGCGCTTGGCCCAGTTGCAGCGCATCAGGAGGTCGCACAAAGCGATGACCGTTCTCGTCTTCCCTGAGCCGGTGGCCATGACCAGGAGCGTTTTCCGTTCGTGATCGCGTTCGAACGCCTCGCCGATCCGTCGGATCGCCCGCGTCTGGTAGTAGCGCTCGACGATCCGCTCGTCGATCGCGGCAGTAGCGAGGGACTTCCGCGAGATCCG
>JBDSMX010000152.1:0-5300 GCA_039915645.1 Gemmatimonadales bacterium
CGCACACCGCGACCTCGGCGCCGAGCTTGAGCAGCCCCCAGATGTTGCTGCGCGCGACCCGCGAATGCAGCACGTCGCCCACAATGCAGACCTTGAGCCCGTCGATCTTGCCGAATCGGTCGCGCAAGGTGAGCAGGTCGAGCAGCGCCTGCGTCGGGTGCTCGTGCTTGCCGTCGCCCGCGTTGATGACGTTGGAGCGGATCCGATCACCGAGGAACCGCGCCGCCCCCGAGGCCCCGTGACGGATGACGACCATGTCGATCCGCATCGCCTCAAGATTGCGCGCGGTATCGACCAGCGTCTCGCCCTTGGAGACCGACGAGCCCGCCGCCTGCACGTTGACCGTGTCGGCCGAGAGACGCTTCTCGGCGAACTCGAACGAGATCCGGGTCCGGGTGGATGCTTCGAAGAAGAGATTCACGATGGTCTTGCCGCGCAGCGCGGGCACCTTCTTGATCGGTCGCTCCGACACTTCCTTGAACGGCTCCGCCGTATCGAGGATCGCCGTGATCTGCTCGCGCGAGAGGAACTCGAGTCCGACGAGATCCTTGCCGAGAACGGCGGTCACGTCGACCGCCCGCGCACGAGATCGACGGCATCCTCGCCATCGAGTTCGGAGACGAGCACCTTGACGTGATCATCGCTCGTGGTCGTGACCGTGGCACCGATGATGTCGGCCGCAATCGGCAGTTCCCGGCCACCACGATCAACGAGTACGGCGAGCAGGACGCGATGTGGGCGTCCGAAATCCGCGATTTCGTCGAGGGCGGCGCGCACGGTGCGTCCGGTGAAGAGCACGTCATCGACGATCACTACGGTCGCGCCATCGAGATGCGGTGGCAGCTTGGTCTGGTGCACGACCGGGCGCTGGCCAATGGCCTGGAGGTCGTCGCGATAGAGGGTGATGTCGAGCACACCACGCCGGATCGGCGCGTCGAGCTGGGCTTCGATCATCGGGGCGAGTCGGTTCGCGAGCTGGACGCCCCGCCGCTGAATCCCCACCAGGACCACGGCACCCTGCCCCGCGGTGCGCTCGACAATTTCCGAGGCCATGCGCGTGAGCACCCGCCCCAGGGCCGGAGCGTCGAGGAGTCGCGAGGTGATTGGCATCCGGGCCAAATACTAATCGTTCAGGAGGAGGGTCGCTCGGGGAGCCCCGCCAGCTGCCGCTCGTGGAACCGGCCCAGCGCCAACTGAGCCACGATGCTGCCGATCAGCGCCGTGAACATGTCCCACTGGGTGTCCCAGATGTCGCCCTGGGTGCCGAGGAAGTCGGTCGCCCCGCTCCCCATCGCCACGGCGGTCCACCACTCGATGAACTCGTAGCAGGCCGAGATCGCGAGGCAGGTGCAGCAGACCAGCCAGAAGAGCCACTTCCCTGGTGGGAGCGGGACCCGTCGCCGATAGATCTCGCGGGCCGCAATCGCGGGGACGAAGCCCTGCGCAAAATGTCCGAGTCGGTCATACGGATTGCGAACCATCCCGAAGAGTTCCTGGACCCAGAATCCCGCCGGCACTCGCGCATAGGTCCAGTGGCCACCGACCATCAGGATGATGGCGTGCACGAGGATCAGCACCGAGAGCATCGGGGTCAGCGGAAAGCGTTTGCCGGTGAGCAGCAACACCGGCACGACCAGGAAGATCGGGAAGACCTCCATCAGCCAGGTGCCTGGGTCGTACGCGCCGATTCGCGAAATGATGAGCGCGATGACACCGACGGCGAGAAGCCCGAACGAACGACGGGAATCGCGGGTCACTTGAAACGCTCCAGGGCGGCGAGTTCGCGTGCGCGGGGCTTGGTGACATAGAGATGCAACCCGACGGGGACGAGTCCGGCCTCGCGGTGGATTGCGCGATAGCTGGCGGCCCGACGGCGCTGGAATTCCACCCGATCGCCGTCGATATCATCCTCGGCAGCGAAGGTGGGGAGATACGCCACGCCACCCACGAGCGGCGCGAGTTGTTGCATCGCACTGCGAAGGGCTGGCGTCGGCAGGTAATGCAGCACGTCGGCGCAGACCACGAGGTCGAAGGGGGCGTCGAGGCCGAGGGTGTCGAGCGAATCAAGATCGCCGTGGCGCAGGTTGCGCCGGGTTCCCCAGCGCGCCACCGCATACTCGCTCGGCTCGACCCCGGCGTACCGCGATCCGGGGCGGAGTTCCTGGAGGAGCGGTTGCCAGCGACCCTCACCGGCCCCGACATCGAGTACCGAGCGCAGTGGCCGCTCAAGCAACTGCTCCGTGGCGGCCACCACAAAGCCGATCTCACGGAGCAGTCGCGTCCGCGACCCCACTCGATGCCTGGGGTCGCGGTACCACTTGTCGAAGTACGCCTTGTCGTAACGCTTGTTCATCGACGCAACAGGCCACCGCCTCCATCCGCGTCATCATCGGCGGCGTCGCCACGGTCGCCGTCGTCGGCCGGATCATCATGATCCTCGAAGAAGGAGACGTCGATGTCGGCACCCGGGCCGCGCTCCACGCGCAGCAGGGTCTTGGCGGTCTTGTCGCCGAGCTTCACGACGACGAGATAGTCACCTGAGGCCACGAGGCCGCCACCACCGCCGCCGCCAAAGTTGTTGCCGCCACCACGGGCGTTCGGAACCGCTGTGAGGCCGGTCACGATACGGACCAGCGCGCTGTCGGGACCTGCCGCGCCGCCGCCCGCTCCGCGGCCACCGCCATTGCCGCCACCACCGCCACCGCCGCCGGCGGCTTCACCGGGCCGCTCGACCCAGCCGGTCGGCTGACCGCCACCAGGGCCACCAGGTCCGCCGCCACCAAAGTTGCCGCGGCCGCCCTGCGGAGTCGCGCCGGCAACCGGGCGCAGGATGCGCCGCACTCGTGCGAGCGCCGCGGTGTCGGTACCCGCCTTTGCCAGCGAGTCCATCACGGCATCGAAGCGCTTGGCGCTCTTGATGCTGTCACGCAACGCCGCCGGAGAGAGCGCCGCTCGGGGAGCGGGCCGAGTCCGGAAGTTCCAGCTCACCCGCTGCAAGCCGTTGCTGCCGGGGCCGGTCAGCGATTGCACCGTGTCGCCAGCAGCGTTGAGGATGGTGATGGTGGCACGATCGGTATTCGCCGTCGCCCCGGTCACCCGATAGGCGATGTCGGCGCCGTACGTCGGCGAAGTCGCGCGGAAGGTGCCCTGACCGACGTCTTCACCGTTGATGCGGCGCTCACCGTATTGCCAGGCCGTCCGCGGCTTGAACACCACCAGCGCCGCCGCGCGGGTGAGCGAATCGGCCAACTGCGGCAGCGGCGCGACATCGACCACCCAGATGGCACGGCCGTGCGTGCCGGCGATCAGTTCGCGATCGCGCGGCTGGATCTTGAGGTCGTGCACCGGCACCGTGGGGAGGCCGGTCATGAACTTCTGCCACGAGGCGCCGCGGTCGAGCGAGAGGTACGCCCCGACATCGGTGCCGACATAGAGGACCTTCGGTGACGCCGGATCTTCGCGCACCACGTGAAGGAAATCGACGCCGCCGGTCGGCAGATTGTTGACGATCGACTTGAAGGTCTTGCCGTAGTCGCTGGTGACGTAGAGGTACGGCAGGAAGTCGCCGACCCGGTGATTGTCGAACGCAACGTAAAAGGTGTTGGTGTCGACGTACGACGGCTCGATACGCACCACGTACGCGCCAACGGGCACGCCCGGGAAGCGACCGGTGAGGTCCTCCCAGTTGCCGCCGTCATTCCGGGTGAGCCAGACCTTGCCGTCGTCGGTGCCGGCGTAGAGTAAGCCGGGACGCTTGTACGATTCCGCCAGCGTCGTGATGGTCGCGAAGGTCTCGGCACCCGTGGCATCGGTCGTGATGCCGCCGGTCGTCTGCGTCGAGACACGAACCTTCATCGTGTCGCGCATCGTGAGATCGGGCGAGATGACGAACAGGTCTTCGCCGCGCTTGACCGACTTCACCACCCGGTTCGCCCCGGCATAGAAGACGGTGGGGTTGTGCGGGGAGAGGAAGAACGGCGTGTTCCAGTTCCAGCGCAGGTCAAGCGCCGTGGAATCGGCCGCCATCAGGCCGCGAATCTCGGTGATGCGCTTCTTCCCCGATGGCGACGCCGCCTTGAGCGAGTCCAGCTCCAGCACGGCGATGGAATCTTCCATCTCGCCGGCACGGGTGCGCCAGTTGGGCTTGTTGATGCGGTAGCTCTGGCCGGTCGAGACATCGACGCGCCCCATCGAACCACCCTGCGACTCGGAGTAGACGATGTTCGGATCGGTCGGATCCTGGGCGGTGTAGAAGCCATCTCCGCCACCGACATTGTGCCACATCGAGTTGCTGATCGCGCCGTTCCGTCGCCGACTCGGCCCGCACCATGCCCCGTTGTCCTGTAGCCCGCCGCAGATGTTGTAGGGCATCGCGAAGTCGAAAGAGACTTCGTAGAACTGTCCGATCGCGAACGAATTGAGGAACTGCCAGTTGCCGCCCTTGTCCCAGCTCTGTCCCACGCCGCCGTCGTTGCCGACGACGATGTGATTGGCGTCGCCCGGATCAAGCCACATCGCGTGGTGGTCGACGTGAATGCCCACCGTAGTCTGCCGCACCGTCTTGCCGCCGTCGGTGCTGTAGTTCACCGGCGTGGATGACCAGTAGACGCGGTTGGGATCCTTGACGTCGACGCGCACCTGCGAGTAGTAGAACGGCCGGACGTTGTTGTTGTTCATCTTGGTCCAGGTGGCACCACCGTCAGCCGAGCGATAGAGCCCATTCTGTAGCGAGGCCGGCGTTCCGACGCCCTTCTTTCCCTTGGGGTTCGCGACCGAATCGGCCTCGACCAGCGCATACACCACGCGTGCATCGCTCGGCGCGATCGCCAGGCCGATGCGTCCCTTGGTCGTCTCGGGGAAGCCGCCACCCTTCACTTCCGCCCAGGTCTCGCCGCCATCGGTGCTCTTCCACAGCGCGCTGCCGGGACCACCGCTGTTGAGGAAGTAGGGGCCGCGAACGCGCTGCCAGCTTGACGCAAATAGAATGTCGGGATTGGACGGGTCCATCGCGATGTCGACGAAGCCGGCCTTGTCGGAGATGAACTTGACCAGGCGCCAGTTCTTGCCGCCATCGGTGGTCTTGTAGAGGCCGCGCTCGGGATTGCTGTTCCAGGTGGCGCCCAGGGCGGCCACCCAGACGATATCGGGATTGCGCGGGTGCACGATGATCCGGGCGATTGCCTGGGTCTTCTCGAGCCCCATCAGGGTCCAGGTGATCCCGCCGTCGGTGGACTTGTAGATCCCCTGCCCCGGCGAGATCGAGTTGCGCGAATTTGTTTCGCCGGTGCCCGCCCAGATCT
>JBDSMX010000153.1:0-16797 GCA_039915645.1 Gemmatimonadales bacterium
GGTCGCGCGACGGATGGCCAAGGCGCAGTCGGTGGCGATGTCGGATCTCGCGATGCGGGAATTGCGGGTCTGCTGGATGGGTCGGTCCGATTCCAATTGTGGTCACTGCGAAAAGTGCCTTCGCACGCTGACGGTGTTCGAGATTCTCGGTCTCCGCGACCGTTGCGTTTCCTTTCCGTCCGATGCCTGGAGCCTCGATGCCCTGGCCGAACTGCGCCTGCGCCAGGACCTCGACCGCGGCCAGATGGAGCGGGTGCGCGAACTCGCCGTCGACCGGAATCGCCCCGACATCGTGCGCGCTGTCGACCGATCCATTCGACGCTACGACACGCGCCGTTCACTGGTGAAGCTCGCCAGGACGTTGCGCCTCCGTCCTCCCGCCTCGCAGGGGTGACCAAGTGAGAGCTTCTGCCTCGGGAATCCTGCCGCGACGACTCGGAACCATTGCCGCGTGCGGAACCGTCATCGGCATCATGGTCGGCAGCGGCATCTTCCGGATTCCGTCGACGGTCGCAGGGCACCTGAGCTCGCCCGGCCTCTTCATGCTGGTATGGTTGGTGGGAGGGTTGCTGGCGCTCGCCGGAGCTCTCGTCGTCGGAGAGTTCTCGGCGATGTTTCCGGTCCCTGGTGGTCATTACATCCAGCTGCGTGAAGGCACTGGTGAACTCTCCGCCTTTGTCTTCGCCTGGACCACCGTCTTCCTGTTGCGACCGGTGGCCCTCGGCGCACTCGGACTCGTGTTCGCCGCCTACTTCGGCAAGCTGGTCCCCGCAGCGGCCACGCATGAGCATCTGGTTGCGATGGCGCTGATCCTGGTTGTGAGCGCAGTCAACTATCGCTCGGTAGCGGCGAGTGGTGCACTCGCGACCTTCCTGAGCGCCGTGAAGGTGATCGCCCTCCTGGCGATGGTTATCGGGATTTATCTGGTGGTCCCGGTCTCGGCCGCAAGTGGCGCCGTGGCCACTTCGCCGCCGACGCTGCACGGGTTCGGGCTGGCACTGGTCACCGTGATGTGGACCTTTTCGGGCTGGGGCTCCTCCACAGCCATTGCTGGTGAAGTACGCGATGCCGAACGGGTGATGCCTCGCGTCCTCGTTGGTGGCGTGGGTTTCGTCGTGCTGCTCTTCCTTGCTATCAACGCCGCGTACATCCATGCGCTCCCGATGGCCGAGATCGCCGCTTCGAAGACCGTGGCCGCGGACGCCGCGACGCGTGCGTTCGGCAGCGCCGGCGGTTCCCTGATCGCGTTCCTGGTGGTGGTCGCCACCTTCGGTTCGATGCACTCGACCATGCTGAGCGCGCCACGGATGCTCTTCGCGCTCGGACGCGACACGCCGGTACTGCGCCGCCTTGCAGCCGTGCACCCGCAATTCGAGACGCCCGGGATCGCGGTGCTAGTGACCTGCCTCCTCGGCGTGGTCTACCTCACCACCAACTCTTTCGAAGAACTCGCCGGCGCCTATGTACTGGGTTCGTGGCCGTTCTACGTATTGACGGCGATCGGGCTGTTCCGGCTGCGGCGTCTCCGCCCGGATCTGCCGCGCCCCTTCCGGACCCCCGGCTATCCGATCGTCCCAGGGCTCTTCCTCACGGCCGCGGTCGCGATGGTGATCAACGGCGTCTGGGCCGATCCACTGCAGGCCCTCAAGGGGTCCGCACTGATCCTCAGCGGCGTGCCGGTATTCTGGCTGATGCGCCCCGAACACCGGCCCTGGGCGCGCCCCGAGCGCTAGGGCGCGCTTCGGGTCGCTATTCTTCCGGCATGGATATTTTCGTCGCCAGGCAGCCCATCTTCGATCGCGGCCGTCGCGTCGTTGCCTACGAGCTGCTCTTCCGATCCGGCCTCCAGAACTCCTTCGGCAACACCGACCCCACGGTCGCCTCGCTCTCCATGGTGGGGACGACGATGATGGGGTTCGGTCTCGATGCCCTGCTCGGCGACCGGCGCGGATTCTTCAATGCCTCCCGTAAGCTGCTGGTCGAGGAGCAGTGGCGGTCACTGCCGGTCCAGAGCGCCGTCATCGAGGTGCTTGAGTGGGTCAGCCCCGACGAGGAGGTCATCGCGGCGTGCGCGGCGCTCAAAGCCGCGGGCTACCAGCTCGCCCTTGACGACTTCGTCGCCTCTCCGGAATACGAAGCCCTGGTTGATTACGCCGACATCATCAAGATCGACTTCCTGGCGACCCCAGTGGCTGAGCGCGCCGAACTGGTGCGACGCTTCAAGCCGCGCGGCATCGTGATGCTCGCCGAAAAAGTCGAGACCTACGAAGATTTCGCGATGGCGCTGGACGCCGGCTACGACCTCTTCCAGGGCTACTTCTTTTGCAAGCCCGAGATGATGAAGGGGAAGGATCTCGCCCCGTTCAAGGGGAACATGGCACGCCTGATTGCCGAGATGAATCGCCCCGAGCTCGATTTTCCGCGGCTCGAGGAACTGATCCAGCAGGAAGTCTCGCTCTCGGTCAAGCTGCTCCGTTTCCTCCGCTCAGCGAGCTTCGGCTGGCGACACGAGGTCACCAGCATCAATCAGGCATTGCGGATCCTCGGCGAGAAGGCCGCGCGGAAGTGGGCCTCGCTGGTGGTACTCACGATGATTGGCGACGACAAGCCGATGGAACTGGTCACCACCTCGCTGGTGCGCGCCCAGTTTTGCGAGGAAGTCGGCGCCCGACTGCCGAACGTTGATCGGCGCGGCGATTTCTTCCTGGTCGGGCTGCTCTCGACGATCGATGCATTGCTCGATCGTCCACTGCCTGAACTGCTGGAGGAGATGTCGTTGAGTCAGGAAGTGCGTGAGGCGCTGCGGGGCGAGCGCACGGCGCTCGGGGAATGCCTTGCCATGGTGACCGCGTACGATCAGGGCGATTTCTCGCGCGCGGAAACACTCGCCGCCGAACGCGGTCTCGATTCCGAGGAACTCCCCGCCGCGTACACCAAGTCGATTGCCTGGGTCGACCAGATCTTCGGGTCGCTCTAGGGCGCCGGGGTCGCGCGCTATCGGGTGATGCGCGCCTCGAGGAGTTCGATCACGCGTGCGCGCGCCTCGAGTCCGTGAACCGGCAGCACCAGCAGGTCGCCGGGCCGGGCCCATCGCAGTGCTTCCGCCACAGCGTCAACCTCATCGAGCACCGTCACCAGCTGCTCCTCGGGCGCGCCGAGCCGGCGAAGCTCGTCGTGGATCAAAGCAGGTACTTCCCCAACTTCTCGCCCGCGACGATATCCCTCCAGCTCCTTGATGATGATGCGATCCGGCCGCGCATCCCAGGCGGCGCGCACCAGCGCCGCGATGGCATCGTCGCCACGATTGCCGGCCTGCCCCAGCAGCAAGAGGAGCCGCTCGGGGGCACGTGATCGTGCCACGGCGAGGAGGCCGGCGAGACCAGTGGGGTTGTGGGCGTAGTCGAGGAACACCTCGACCCCATCGAAGCGATAGTGACCGAGCCGTCCGGCATTGTCCTCCGGTCGCCCGCCGAAGGTGGCCAGCACCTGTGCGATCGTAGCCGGGGCGACCCCGAGGCGGCTCGCCGCGAGTGCCGCGGCAAGTGCGTTGGCGATGTTGTAGTCCGCGCTGCCGCTTACCGTAAGCGGCATTGCGCGGATATCGCCGAGGTCGTGACGACCCGCCGGATCATCGAGCAGCAGCCGATCGCCATCGCGCCAGGCGGCGACCGGATGCGACACGGTGGCGACCGCCGTCCCGCTTGGAGAGAACCAGACCGCCGCATGACTCGTGGGGAGTGCGCTCTCGCGCAGTGTCGCATCGTCGGCGTTAAGGACCAACACGCCATCGAGACGCAGTCCCTTGGCCGCCACCAGCTTCACCGTGGCAAGGTCGGCCAGTGACCTGATGCCATACTCCCCGAAATGATCAGCTTCGATGTTGGTGACCACTGCTACATCGACCCCGAGCACGCCGAGTCCGCGACGAAGGATTCCGCCACGCGCCGTCTCGAGGACTGCGCCCTGCACTGCAGGATCGGCGATCACGCGCTGGGCACCGGCCGGTCCCGACCAATCGCCGACTTCAACGGCCTCGCCCGCGATGAAGACGCCATCGGTGCAACACCAACCGGTCCGCCAGCCGTGAGCCGTCATCATTGCGGCGATGAGCCGGGTCGTCGTGGTCTTGCCGTTGGAGCCCGTCACGAGTGCCACGTGGCGATCGCCGTGCGCGACGATGGCAAGGTCGTTGGTTGGTGCCAGCACTTCCGCCGAGGCCATTGCTGCGAGCTGGGCGATTGCGCCATCCTCATCGCGAGGGAGATCGCCGGGCGAGAGCAGTGCCGGTGGCGCCACGAATCCCGCCCGCCGTACCGCATCCTCCCACGCCCATTCATTGACCTCGGTTGCCGTCAGCAGACGGTCACCGGGTGCCGTGAAGGCGAGCATCAGGTCGCCACCGCGATGCTCTGCCACGACATGCGGTGCGGGCCAGCCAAGCGCCGAAGCGAGTCGACGCACCGCGTGCTCCCAGGCCGAGGCGATCGTGGCAGCGGCATCGGAGGGCGCAGTGCCCTCGAGCACGACCCCGGGCAGGTCGAGCCAGAGGCTGGGACCGAAGAGTCGTCGCGAGTCGCTGAACTGCGGGGTGTCGGCCTGCGGCGTGTCCACGGGGTTCAGTCGTCGCTCTCCCGCGCGAGACGCACTCCGCGTTCGTCGCGAATGAGTGTCGCACCCTCCAGCGGCACGCGCTCATCGCGGCGCATGGGATGGGACACGATCGGGTATTCGCCGGTGGCGCGCGCGATCGGTTCGCGCCCGTCGGCCCGGAAGCCGGTCACCTGATCCCAGGAGCGTTGCAGCGCATCGGCAAAGATCAGGACCAGATCACCCACCTTGGCGGAGCGCAGCGCCTGATCGATCGCGAGTTGTTCGTCGGGGATTTCGGTGATGCGCTCCGCTGGAACGCCGGCAGCCGCCAGGGCGCGGGCGAGCATCCGCGGGACCTCGTCGCCATCGCGTCCGCGCAACGAATCATCCCGCCGACAGATGTACTGGTCGAACGAGCCGGCGACCGCCGTGCCAATCGCGCGGATGTCCTCGTCGCGGCGGTCTCCCGGTGCGGCGACCACGACAATCCGCCGCCCCTTCACATCGAGCCGCCGCGCCAGATCAACCATGGCACCCACGGCGTGCGCGTTGTGGCCGTAGTCCATGATCACCCGGAAGGGGTGGTCGGAATACACGTTCATCCGCCCCGGCGCCTGGAAAAACGAAGTGTCGAAGGTCCGCAGCCCCTGCCGGATGCTGTCGAGCTTGATCCCCAACGAGAACGCCATCACCGCCGCGAACATCGCGTTCTGCACGTTGTGCAGCGCGCGCCCTTCGAGCGTGGCGGGGATCAGGTGCGTCCAGAGCAAGGGGATGTGCGCCCCGTGATCGTACAGCGTGATCATCTCGCCGTTGACGCCGGCCTCTAGCGCGCAGGCGCGCCCGCCGGCGCGGATGTGCTCGCGCACCAGCTCATGTGCCGGGTTCGTGGTCACGTAGCAGAGATGTTTCGATTCGGTGTACGCCGCCATCTTGAGCACCAGCGGATCGTCGGCGTTGAGCACGGCGGTGTCACGCGCCACCTCGACCACCACGCGCTTGACATCGGCAAGCTGCTCGATCGTGTCGATTCCCTTGAGGCCGAGGTGATCCTCGCGCACGTTGAGGACGGCGCCAACGTCCACATACCGCGTCCCCATGCCGGCGCGCAGCAGTCCGCCACGCGCCACCTCGAGCACCGCCATATCGATACTCGGGTCACTCAGCACCATCCGGGTCGACGTCGGGCCCGTCATATCCCCTTCGACCGTGCGCTGGCCGTTGACATAGACGCCATCGGTCGTGGTCAGCCCCGGGGTAAAGCCCGCCATCTGGCAGATGTGCGCGAGCATTCGCGCAGTGGTGGTCTTGCCATTGGTGCCAGTGACAGCAGCGATTGGCACCACGCTCGGCGTCCCCTTGGGGAAGAGCATGTCGATCACCGGTCCGGCCACATCCCGAGGCCGGCCTTCGCTCGGCGCCGAGTGCATCCGGAATCCCGGCGCGGCATTCACCTCGCAGATGCCGCCGCCGTGCGACTTGTAGCTCTCGGTGATGTCGGAGGTGAGGAAGTCCACGCCGCCCACATCGAGACCCACGGCTTTGATGGCCCGCACTGCCATCTCGACGTTGTCGGGGTGGATGATGTCGGTGACATCCGTCGCGGTCCCGCCGGTCGAGAGGTTCGCGGTGGAGCGTAGCGGCACGACCTGACCCAACGCTGGAATGCTCGTCGCCGTGAGATCAAGCTTCGCGAGCATCTGTTCGGCCTGAGCGTCGAGCTCGAGGCGCGTGAGCACCTTTTCGTGTCCGATGCCCCGCCGCGGGTCGCGGTTCACTTCCTGGACCAGCGCCGCGACACTCGACTTCCCGTCCCCGACGATGTGCCCGGGGGTGCGCTTGGTGGCCGCCACGAGCACACCATCAACCACCAGCAGCCGGTGGTCGTCACCGGTGACGAAGCTCTCGACGATGACCGACCGCGAGATCTCCTGCGCGACCGCGAAGGCCGCGCGCACCTGTTCATCGGTGGTGAGGTGGATCGCGATCCCGCGGCCATGATTGCCGTTGTAGGGCTTCACGACCACCGGGAACCCGACTCGACGCGCCGCACGGGCCGCTTCATCGGCGCTCTGCACCAGCTCCTGCCTGGGCACCGGCAGTCCGAGGGCGCCCAGCAGCTTGTTGGTCTCTTCCTTGTCGCTCGCGAGTTCGACGGCGATGTGCGACGTCCGACCGGTCACCGTGGCCTGGATCCGCTGCTGATACTTGCCGAGCCCGAGCTGCACCAGCGAGAAGGAGTTCAGCCGCATCCAGGGGATGTTCCGCGCTTCGGCCGCGTGCACCAGCGAGCCGGTGCTCGGGCCGAGCGCTCGTCGCTGGGCGAATCGGATGTAGGCGTCACGTTCGGTGGCGAAGTCCCATCGGTCGGGGACCGCGTTCGTCGGGCGGCATTCGTCCGGCAGGAGCGAGAGCAGGAAGCGGAGCGCGAGCTCACCGGCCTCGAGCCCCTCATCGCGCTGTTCGTATTCGTAGACCACGTCGTAGACACCGTCGGCCCCGGCGCCCCGCGTCTTTCCAAAAGTGACCTTGATGCCGGCGACATTCTGCAGCTCGATCGCCACGTGCTCGAGCACGTGACCGAGCCAGGTCCCTTCATCCTCGGTGAGACGGCGGACGAAACCACCGGGCTCGCCGTAGCTGCAGCCGTGTTCACGCAAGCCGGGGAGGGCGTCGAGAAGTCGATCAACGAATGGCGCACCGAGGCGGCTCGTTGGCCACGCCTCAAGGGCGCCGAGGTCGAGGCGAAGCCGGATGACCGGAAAGTGGGCATAGAGCGAGGGGCCGACGTAGACCGCGCGATCGAGAATCTTCATGTCGTCCCCTCGGGAGGTACTCAGCTCTTGCTGGTGGCCAACGATCCTGCGGCGGCTTCGCGCGTGTGGAGATTGAACTGGGCACCACGAGTGAGGATGTGCAGCTGGATCCCAAGCAACGAGACCGGTTCGTTTTCCTGGACGCGATCCATCGAGGAGAACTTCAAGCCACCACAATCCAGCACGGTGACGGATCCACTGCCCTCGACCTCGACCGTTTCATCCGGGCCGATGAACGCCGCCGTGTCCTCGTCGAGACCGAGGCCGATGGCAAAGGGATTGTAGGCGAGCGCGCTCAGCAATCGACCGAGCCGGTCGCGCTGGCGGAAGTGCTGGTCGATGATCACCCGATTGGTGAGGCCGAGGCCTGGCGCGAGCGTCACGCCGCGGGCCTGAGGGGAGGCACCCTCGGCGCCGAACGCAATCATGTGCTCGGAAAGGAAAGCAGCCCCGGCCGAGGTGCCGGCGATATTGGCGCCGCTAGCGTTGAGCGTACGGAGCAGGCGCGAGACCGAGGTGCCACCGAGCAGCGTCGAGAGCCGCAGCTGATTGCCGCCGGTGAGGAAGATGCCATCACAGCGGGCGAGATCGGCGAGTCTGCCCGCCTCTTCGCAATCACGACGGGTATCGAAATCCATCACTACGACATCCGCCGCTCCCATGTCGCGAAAGAGCGCCTGGTATCGCGCGCCGGTGTCGGAGAGTTGCGAGGCGGTGGGAATGACGCCGATCTGGGCATCGCGCCCGCCGCAGAGTTGCACGAAGCGTTCGAGGATCAGCGGGTTGCCGTCCTTCGCCTCGGCGCCACCGATCGGTACGATCCAGCCGCGCTGCTCACCATCGGGTACCCGGGCAGGGCTCATCGTCCGACGCTCTCAAAGGTTCCCGCGCGTTGCACGGCGCCAGTGCGCACATGCCAGCTTCCGCCACACATCACGTCGTGTATTCCTCCATCGGGGTCGAGCACCACCAGGTCGGCATCCATTCCTACCGCAATATGGCCCTTGGCCGAAAGCCGCAACAACCGGGCGGGTGAACTCGTGAACGGTGCCAGTGCCGTGGTCAGTGGCACACCGGCCTCCACGAGAGTCCGCAGCGCCTCGGCAAGGGCGCCAGGTTCACCGATACCCATCGATGTCACCCGCCCTTCCTGGTCGAATGTCGGCAGGCACCCGCCACCATCGGAACTCACCGAGAGCCGATCGAGCGGTGCACCGCTGTCGAGATAGCGAATCACCGCCGTTGCTGCGTCCCACGCGTCCTCGTCGGCCGCAACCGGAAACGCCGTGACATCGACATGGCAGCCGCCGCGCGCGAGTGCGATCGCTTCGTCGAAGAGGGCGCGCCGACGATTCACGTGCGTGGGGTTGAAGAGCCGCGGAGGCAATTCACTGGTCGCGATCGCCTGCCGGATCAGCTCGAGGCCACGGGCGCCGTCGCCCACGTGGATATGCAACACCCCGGCCTTCCCCGACATCAGTCCGCCAACGTGCGCTTCACTCGCGAGTCGGAGGAATTCATCGAGGGTCGGCTGACTCGATCGGTGATCGCTGATCGCACTCTTGACCCCGATGACGCAGTCGATGGCGGCGATATCGCCGCGCACGGTGCCCGTGAGTGTCACCGGCGGCAGGTGGTAGCCAGCGGTCCAGCACCACGCCGAGAGCCCCTCGGCGCGCAGGCCGTGCACGGCAGCCACGAGTTCCGCAGGGTGGCGAGTCGCGTCATCGGTGCCAAGCAGGCCAACCACCGACGTGATGCCGTGGCGGGTGAAGCGCGAAAGGCCCAGCGGCGGGACCTTGGTGCCCGGCCCCGCCTCGCCACCGCCTCCGCTCAAGTGCACGTGCAGGTCGATCAGGCCTGGAATCACCCGGGCCCCGGCCAGATCGTGCACTTCGACGGCGAGGGCCGCGGGAAGCGAAGGGGCCGTATCACCGATCCACAGGATCCTGCCACCACCGATGAGGAGGTGGCGGATTCCCTCGGCATCCGGGGAATACAGATCGGCATTGAGCAGGAGGTGCATCACGGCAGAGAATCTAGCCGGGGACGGGGCTTCCGCGGCTGTGGGCGCAGGAGCCGCGACTTCGTCCCCAGTGCAGCAACACCCACCAGAACAGGAGACCGAAATGAACACCAGACTGAACCGGCTCGCCGTGGCCGTGCTACTACTCGCCGGGTGCGCCACCAAGTCCCAGACCGGAGCGGTCATCGGGGCGGGCGGCGGAGCCGTCGTGGGTGGTGCGATTGGCAAGGCGACCGGCTCGACGGCGCGGGGTGCGATCATCGGCGCGGTGGTTGGCGGTGCCGCCGGCGCTCTGATCGGCGCCAAGATGGATCGCCAGGCCAAGGAGCTCGAGCAGAACATCAAGGGCGCCAAGATCGAGCGCGTGGGTGAGGGCATCCAGGTCACCTTCGATAGCGGCTTGCTCTATGACTTCGACTCGGATGTCGTCAAGGCGGATGCCCGCACCAATCTCCGCGAGTTGGCACTCTCACTCGACAAGTACCCCGACTCCGATCTCCAGATCATCGGCCACACCGACTCCCAGGGCAGCGACAGCTACAATCAGACGCTGTCGGAGCGTCGGTCGCGTTCGGCCGCGAGCTACCTGACCTCGCAGGGCGTGTCCAGTTCGCGGATCATCACTCGCGGCCTGGGTGAGACCGAGCCGGTCGCGTCGAATGACACCGACGCTGGCCGGATGGCCAACCGCCGGGTCGAAGTGGCGATCTACGCCAGCGCCGCTGCCCGGGCGGCCGCCAAGTCGGGCGGTAACTAGTACTCCGGGCCGGGGCGTGTGCGCGGCTACTTTTCGGGGGTCACCCTCTCGAACTGCGAGTCGCCATGCGCTCCCGACCCCTCCTGGTTCCGCGCCCCCTCGTCGCGTGCATCGGGCTGCTGGCACTCACCGGTTGTTCCGCGCGAACCCCGCTCTACCGTGATCCTTCCGCGCCAATCGAGAATCGCGTCGCCGATCTGCTGAACCGGATGACGCCCGAAGAAAAATTCGGACAGCTCTTCGCCGTCGCCGCGAACGTCGATCCCGCACACGATTCTGTGAGCCACGGGCTCTTCGGAATCCAGTGGCGTGGCCCGGCCGCCGACTCGCTCCACCCCAACGCCACCGAATACGCGACGCAGGTCAACACACTGCAGCGGTATTTCGTTGAACGTACCCGCCTTGGCATTCCCGTCATCTTCTTTGAAGAGGGTCTGCACGGCCTCACGCTGCCAGCCGCAACAGCGTTCCCGCAGGCCATCGGCCTCGCGGCGAGCTGGGACACCACATTAATGCGCCGGGTGAGCTCCACGATCGCTGACGAGGCGGTGAGTCGTGGCGTGCGACAGGTGCTCTCTCCGGTCATCAATCTTGCTACCGATGTGCGATGGGGCCGGACCGAGGAGAGCTACGGTGAAGATCCCCTTCTCACGAGTGCGATGGCTGTGGCGTTTATCTCCTCCTTCGAGCGCCGCGGGGTGGTGACGACGCCGAAGCATTTCGTTGCCAACGTCGGCGATGGCGGTCGCGACAGCTACCCGATCAACAGCGGTCACCGGTGGATGGAGGAGACGGTCTTCGCGCCTTTCGAGGCGGCGATCCGGCAAGCGGGCGCGCGCTCGATCATGGCCGCGTACAACTCGGTCGACGGCGAGCCCGCCTCCGCGAGCCACTGGCTGCTCACCGAAGTTCTTCGTCAGCAGTGGGGCTTCAAGGGCTTCGTGATCTCGGATGCCGGCGGTGTGGGCGGGGCCAATGTGCTCCACAACACGGCGGGGAACTACGCCGAGGCCGGGGCACGCGCGATTCCAGCGGGACTCGACGTGATCTTCCAGACATCGGTCGCGCACGCGCAACTCTTCTGGCCTCCGTTCCACGACGGCAGCATCCCGGTTGCGGCGATTGACGCTGCCGTCTCGCGCGTCCTGCGCGCAAAGTTTGAACTCGGCCTCTTTGAACATCCTTACGTGGCCGTCGACAGCGCGCTGGGGCCGAACGGCAATTCGCAGGCGCTGGCACACGAAGCGGCAGCGGCATCGTTGACCCTGCTGCGCAACGAAGGGAATACTCTGCCCTTCTCTCCAGCGGTGCGCACGCTCACCGTTGTCGGCGCAGATGCGATCGAGGCGCGCCTCGGCGGATACAGTGGACCGGGAGTGAATCGCGAGAGCATCCTCGATGGCCTCCGGAGTGCGCTCCCGGCCGACGGGGCGATTCGCTACGAAGCGGGAGTGCCCCGACACGAGAGCACGCTCGCATCGATTCCTGATTCGTCATTCGGCGGCGGACTCAACGGAGAATACTTCGACAACATCTCCCTGAGCGGCAACGCGCGCCTCACTCGCACCGATCGCCACCTGGATTTTTCGTGGCCCTTCGGCGGCCCCGATTCTACGCTCTCCTATGGCTGGTATTCGGCGCGATGGCAGGGCGAGCTCAGCGTACCCGCGGGAGCACCGATCTCGCTCGTGGTCACTGGGGACGACGGCTACCGGCTCTATCTCGATGAGCAACTGGTGGTGGATCGGTGGAGGAAGGAGTCCTTCCACAGCGACAGCGCCGTGATTGTGCCGGGGCGTCACTACCGGATCCGCCTGGAGTATTTCGAGAACAGCGGTGCCGGACAGATCAAGCTGCAATGGCGACGAGCCGCGGCTTCGGACTGGGAAGGCGCAATCTCCAGAGCCGTTGCAACTGCCCGGACCAGCGATGCCACCGTGATCGTGGCCGGAATCGAGGAGGGAGAATTTCGCGATCGATCGTCGCTGCGCCTTCCCGGGCATCAGGAAGCGTTGATCCGTGCGGTGGCCGCAACCGGTCGGCCGGTTGTCGTCGTGCTCATCGGTGGCAGTGCGATCACCATGTCGGATTGGGTCGACCGGGTTGGTGCCGTGCTGATGGCGTGGTACCCTGGCGAGCGCGGTGGCAGCGCCGTCGCCGATGCGCTCTTCGGCAAGAGCAACCCGGCGGGTCGCCTCCCGATCACCTTTCCGCGCTCCGAGGGCCAACTGCCCTTGAGTTACTGGCATCTGCCCACCGGACGCGGCGATGACTACGCCGACCTGACGGGACGGCCGCTCTATCCGTTCGGACACGGACTCAGCTATACCCAGTTCGAGTATCACGACCTGGTTGTCCCGACCACTGATCCGCGCCGCGGCGATACCGTGACCGTACGGTTCCGGGTGACCAACCGCGGCACTCGCGACGGCGACGAAGTACCCCAACTCTACCTGCGAACCCAGGTCGCCCGAGTCGCGCGGCCGGTCCTCGCACTGGCGGGATTTGCCCGGCTGCATCTCAAGGCGGGCGAGACGCGAGAGGTGATCCTCCGCCTCCCGCCGGCGCGTTTCACCATCCTCGACCCGACGCTCAAGCGTGTGGTGGAACGGGGCCGATTCGTCATTCTCGTGGGCGCCTCTTCGGCCGACCTCCGACTCCGGGGCACCCTCGACATCAAGTAGTCCCCCGACCGGAGTACCCATGATGACTGACACCAGGACCGCCTTATTGCTGCTGCTCCTGCCCCTCGCGGCCTGCGGCGATCGGACCACCTCGAAGACCGACACCACGGCCGTCGCCACGCAGCCGGCGGCACCGACCCCGCCCCCCGTCGCGCCAGCTGCCGACCCGGCCGCCCCAGCCTCTCCCGGCGCGTTTGTCGTCAAGGCGGATGAGTTCAATTCCTACAAGACCGGGATGACGCTCGCGAAGTTCAACGAGGCCGTCGGCGAACAGCTCAAGCCGAAGTACGATATCAGTCCCGAATGTGACATCCTGCGCCCCGCCAAGTTCCCCAAGGGCGTCACGGCGATGATCATCCTCGACACCATCGTGCGCTTCGACATCGACAGCGCCGGGATCCTGACCACCGAAGGCGCCGGCGTTGGTGACACCGAGGCACGGATCAAGGAGCTGTACCAGGGCCAGCTGAAGGTGCAACCGCACAAGTACACCGGGCCCACCGGTCACTACCTGGTGGTCTCGCCCGCAGGCGATGCACTTCACCGCATCATCTTCGAGACCGATGGCAAGAAGGTGCTCAACTATCGCGTCGGGAATCGCCCCGCCGTGGAACTCGTCGAAGGGTGCTCCTGATTCGCTGGCGACGCCTCCGGGCTCGCGCTATACTCAGCTCCCTGCCTGGCCGTCCTGCCATCCTCGGAGCTCCCACGTGCCTGATGGAATGAACCGTCGCGACTGGATCCGGGTGGTGGGGGCGGCCGGTGCCGCCCTGCCACTGATCTCCCACGAGGGATCATCCCCGCCAATCCCGACTCCCACCCCACTGCCAGACGGCACCATTACGGACCTCGTCTCGACCAGTGAGGTGTTCATTCCGCCGCGTGGCGATGGCTACATGAAGTTCTCGTTCGACTTCCCCGAGCCCGTCGTCAGCTTCGGTCCATATCGCTTCGGCTTCATGGTCTTCACCGACGAGAATTCGTACGGGCTCGATCGCGCCTCACTCTCGGCGCACGTCAACGGCGACACCATGGAAGTGCGTTGTGACGGGTTCGTCTGGGCTGGCGGGCAGCAGCACTCACCCGGTTCGCTGCGCGCCACCTTCCGTCGCACCGGCACGACGATCGAGTGGGACGTCACCGTGCAGATGCCCCATCCGGTCAAGACGGTGAGCACCGTGATTCGCGACATCCCGCGCGGGAAGGTCGGCTTCGGTGGCGGCGGTGGCAACGATCGCAAGGATGATGAGTTGCTGGCGGCATATCCATTTGGAGGCGGCGACCTGCACGGTCCCGGTGCAGGTCAGAGCATGGGGACGCCGCTCGCAGTGGTCCAACCCGGCGATGGCCGCTTCATCGCGATTTCACCACTCGACGATCACGTGCGCCCCAAGCGCTTCTATTTTCAGCCGGGAGAGGCGGGCTACCGCGTCGAGGCGATCTACGAGCACGACGGCTGGCGCAACGACACGCGGGTGACGGTGCCGCGCTACCGCATCGTCGAAGGGAAGAGCCTCGACGAGGCCGTCGCACCGCACTACGAGTTCATTGAGCGCGCTTTTCACTTGCCGGCCTGGGAGACTCGTGCCGACGTCCCCACGTGGACCCGGGATCTCGCCCTCGCCGTGACCCTGCACGGAATGCACTACACCGGATTCATCTTCAATGACTATGCTCAGCAGCTGGAGATTCTCCGCTGGATCGCCACGCAGATTCCACCCGAGCGAGTGCTCGTCTTCCTCGCGGCTTGGGACGGGCGTTACTACTGGGATTATCCCAACTACACCGTCCCGGTCCGGATGGGCGGCGAGGGGGGCTTTGATACCCTGATTTCCGAAGCGCGCAAACTCGGATTCAGGATGATGCCGATGTTCGGGACCAATGCAGCGAACCGCAAACTTCCCGTCTGGCCGAAGATCGCCAAGGGCGCCACCTACAAGATCGAAGGCGACATCTACAACCTGAATTGGGTCGACTGGAACAACGATCGGCATCAGGACGGGTGGCTCACCTATATGAATCTCGGCGCCCCGGAATGGCGGAACTGGCTCGCGGGCCGGATCGATGACGTGATCACCCGGTTCGGGGTCGACGCCTACTTCCTCGACATCGTCGGTGGCCATGTCAACAGCACCAATGGCGACATGCACGAGGGCACGCGGCAACTGATCTCGACGCTGCGAGCGAAACATCCGGATGTGCTTCCGGTGGGTGAAATGGGCTATGATGCGCTCTACGAATTCATCGGCTTCTATCAGGTCGGCACCGGGAGCCGATTCCGGAAATACACTCGCTCGTTCCAGCATTTGAGTTCGCCAGCGCCTGGCCGGGGCTCAAGCGGCGTACACGAGAGTGGTTTCGGGCGATTCGACAACACCACGATGAACCTCTTTCCCGGCGCCGTCCCGACCCTTCAGGTCGTGGACGACACCTTCACCAAGCATCGCGCCGAGATGACCGAGATCATTCGCCGAGCCCGCCAGCGAGCCAACATCACATGAGCGCCCGCCCCGATCTCGCCACGCTGCGCAAGGAAGTCCTCGAGGCCAATCTCGCCATTGCCGAGCGCGGCCTCGCCAAGTTCACCTTCGGTAATGCCAGCGGCATCGATCGCGCCAGCGGTCTCGTCGTGATCAAGCCGAGCGGGGTTCCCTACTGGCAGCTCAAGGCGAGTGACCTCGTCGTCACCGACCTCGCCGGGACCGTGGTGGAGGGCACGCTGCGGGCATCCTCCGATCTGATGACGCATCTGGTGCTCTACCGTGCCTTCGGCGCGATCGGCGGCGTGGTCCACACCCACTCCCACTACGCGACCGTCTGGGCACAGGCGGGCCAGGCGCTGCCGTGCTATGGCACCACGCACGCCGACTATTTCCACGGCGCGATTCCTGTTACCGCGCCCCTCGGCCGAACGGCAATCGCGACCGAATACGAGAGCAACACCGGGCACGCCATCGTGGAGTGCCTCGGCGCACAGGATCCCTTGAGGATGCCCGCAGCATTGGTGGCCAACCATGCCAGCTTTTGCTGGGGAAAGTCGGTAGCAGCAGCAGTGGAAATTGCGGCGGTGCTCGAGGAGGTCGCCGAGATGGCGTATCACACGCGTACGCTGCACCCGGACGTGGCACCGATCGCGCCTGAATTGCTCGATCGACATTTTCTGCGGAAGCACGGACCCGCCGCGACCTACGGCCAGCCAGACGACGCGCGCTAGCGCTGCACTCGCGCGGCAATCGAGCGTAGCGCTGGCAAGACACCGCCGATACTCACTGGCGCCGACCCCGGACTGCCCATCGCGAAATAGAGTTCGCGAAAGAGCGGGTACAGCTCCTGATACACGGCGTGCGCATCGGGATCCGGCTCGACGATGTGATAGGGTGGGCACAGCGCCTGCTGCGCCTCGGCGATGCTCCCGAACGTTCCCGCCGCGACAAACGCGAAGATTGCCGAACCGAGACTGGTCACCGAGCGTTGGGGCACCAGCACCGGGACGCCGAGCACGTTGGCATATACCTGATTGAGCACCGGGTTCTTCTGCGGAATCCCGCCACCGTGGATCACCCGACGAATCGGCACCCCATGTTCGGCCATCCGGTCGAGGATGATCCGGGTGTGCATCGCCGTCCCCTCGATGGCAGCGAACAATGCGTCCGCCGCGGTGTGATTGAGATTCCAGCCGAGGGTGACGCCACCAAGATCGGCGTTCACGAGCACTGTTCGATCGCCGTTGTCCCAGGTCAGGTGCAACAACCCCGTCTGACCGGCCCGATGAGCTGCCAACCCGTTGGTGAGTTCCGCGAGCGAGGTGTTGTGTCGGGCGGCAAGCGCCTCGAAGATGTAGCCGCAGCCTGACAGACCGGCCTCCACGCCAACGAGGGCCGGGTCGATCGACCCTTGCACCACCCCGCAGACTCCCGGCACGCA